>JBBRWQ010000019.1:0-47372 GCA_038249115.1 Actinomycetales bacterium | reverse complement strand
TGATGATCGCGACGACGAGCCAGATCAACTGGGTCGTACTCATGTCAGCCTCTTCTCTCGGAGCGCTTAAGGGCGCCATCAACCTTACCCCCAGCATCGAATTTCAACCCCGTACGCACGTTGGTGACCGTCCGCCGTCGATAGGACCCTGCCCGGTTCCCGTCCGAGCAGTCGAGCGCACCGAGCGCGCTTCAGGCGGACGCGTTCTTGACTGTGTCACGCTCGACCACACCGAACCGTTTGTCCGCCACGGATGCAGAGCTCAGACTTGAAGTCCTACTCCAATGATTGCCTCGGCGACCGTCCGCAGGCTGGCGTTGTTGTTGCGGGCGTGCCGGCGCATGAGCTGGAAGGCTTGATCGAGCGGGACTGCGTTCTGCTCGGCGGTGATCCCCTTGGCCTGTTCGATGACGACCCGGGACTCCAGCGCCTCCTGTAGCTGCTCGCTCAGCTGTTCCTGCTCGTGCAGCTTGGAGGCGTTGACCACGAAACTGGTCGCCACATCGGCCAGCGCCACGGCCACCGCGATGTCCTCGTCGGTCCACTCACGGGGCTCGGAAGAGTAGATGTTGAGGGCGCCGATGATCTCGTCGCCGAGCCGCATCGGGATCCCTGCCACGCCAGCCACACCAACGCGGGCGGCGGTGGCCGCGAAATCCGGCCACCGGGCGGACTCCTGCCGTACGTCGGTCACCCGAACGACCTCTCCGGTGTCGTAGGCATCTCGACACGGGCCGTCCTGCTCCTGCGTCTGACTGGCCTCCAGCTCCCTGGAAGCCTGGCTTTCTGCAGTCACGAAATGCAGCTGCCCCTCTTCGGCCATGGTGACCCCGCTGCTGGACACGCCCAATACTTCAGTGACGCTCTTCGTGAGCTCGGCCAGCGCTGAAGCCTCAAGGTCGTAGCCCACCGTCAATACCACGGCGAACCGTGACAACGTCTTGAGAAACAACGGCTGGTCATACATCTTGTGTGTCCCTCGATTACGCCGCCGCACTTCGGCTCATCGCAGTGCAGAACCGACATCATAAGGATAGCGCGCCGGTGCCCGGGAGGTGCATGCTCTCACCGAGTTTGCGCCTGTTACGCAACCCGGGGGCGGATCCATCAGGAGCGTCTGGGTCCGCAACGGCTCGACGAGCTCCGGACCCAAAGCCTGGTGGGATGCGCGTCATCGCCAACGACGGGAGTTGTTCAGCGGCAGGGCCGCCATCCAGATCCGCAACGTCAGCCTTCCCGGCTGTAGAATGCATCGTTGTGGCCGGACTGGGGCCATCCACCCAGGGAAGAAGGACTTCACATGATCGTGCTCGGAGTCGTCCTCATCATCCTCGCTCTGCTTGTGCCGGGTCTGGCGATACTGAAGACCATCGGCTTGATCCTGTTGGTCATCGGCGTGATCCTTGCGGTTCTCGGCGGCATGGGTCGCGCTGTCGGCGGACGCAGGCACTACTACTGACGGCGAACTCCCCCCTCCGGGGACGAACATCCAACTGCCATCACGATGGACTGGCAGTGCTTACGAGAAGGGAGTCCGGAAATGGGCTGGTTGGACAAACTGAAGAACAAGAGGGACGAAACCAAAGGCGCGGCCAAGGAACATCTGGGCAAGGCCACGGGCAACGAGAAGATGGAACGCCACGGCAAAACCGATCAAACCAAGAGCAACCTCAAGCAGGCCGGTGAGAGCATCAAGGACGCCTTCAAGAAGGACTGACCGCAATCAGGGTCACCGGTCACCGTAAGAACCTAAGGATCCGCTTTCGGACGTTGTTGAAACGACGATCCAGTCCCTCGCCTCCAGAGTGGGAGTTTACGACCTGACCATTGGTTTGCTCCGGCGGGGAGAAGCCGCTCCCGGATCCGTCACACCTGCTTCGCGACCTAAGGGAAACCAGCGGAACGAGTAGAGGTCAGATACATGGTGTGAGCGGGGAGCACATGCATCCTGGGTGTGATCCGACTTGACTTGGCATTCGTCGATGTCATGCCAAGTGGGGCTCTTGGCTGTGTCGAAGGCGACGACGGCAGGATGAGCCGACTGGACGACCGGCGGGGCGGCGGCGTCGAAGATGTAGCCGTACCAGGCCGACATAGAGGGCTGTTGCAGCAGCTGCTGTGAGAGCCGCATCGGTCGATGGCATCGACAGACCATCGGCGTGGACGAGCGCCATAGATGCAGGTGGGCGCGCTCGACCCAGGATCTGTTTGAGCAGTTCGGCGATCAGTGTCGAGGCGACTACCGCAATGGCCACGCCGACAGCGAGTCGGTACCGATGGCGGGCGACGACGTAGACAAGGCCGAGAAGAGCGGCGATGGCGAGGATGACCAGGTTGGTTCCGAGGGAGATGATCCCGTGAGCCAGCTGATCTCCAAGCGGGAAGCGATTGGCAGCGACCCAGCGCATCAGAGTCGTGTCGAACCAAGTCACACAGTGACCATAGGCGAGGCTCTGGAAGTATCTAGAGTCCATGACTGCACTTGATCTGGCCGCACTGCGCCGCCTGGACGAGGACGGCAACGAGGTGGCGGCGAACCTGCTGACCAGGGCTCATTCGCGACGCCAAGTAGTGCCTGGTCGCCGAAACGCCTACGGCGTCGGGGTTCCGGTCAGACTCGTTGTAGCCTGCCGGCATGGCGCAGGACACGACCGTCATCGAGCGGGTTGACGGCTGCTGTGGTGAGCTGGTGTTGCAGCGACGCGACGGGCATTACGAGATCGTGGCGAACGGCGTCTTCCTGATGGACACCCGGGACGGCGGGTCGGAACGGCTGCACGTGAAGCTGGCGGCTGACCGGATGCCAGCGCCAGGCCGGATGCTTATCGGCGGACTCGGCGCGGGGTTCTCCCTGTCTGCGGCGCTGGCTTCTCCGGGTGTCGGTGAGGTGCACGTTCTCGAGCGGGAACCGGCGGTGATTCGGTGGAACCGCGGTCTACTGGCGCCGTTCAACGCGGGCGCCCTCAGCGACCCGCGGGTCCAGACCCACGAGGCCGACGTGGTCGACTGGCTGGCGCACGCGCCGGAGGGCTCGCTCGATGCCATCTGTCTCGACGTCGACAACGGCCCTGACTGGCTGGTCTCACCCGGCAACGGCTGGCTGTACGAGGACGAGGGACTTCGCGCCGCCGCTCGCGTGCTGTCAGTGGGCGGGGTGCTGACGATCTGGAGTGCAGAGTCCTCTCCCGCCTTTGTCGCGCGGATGAATGACCACTTCACTGAGGTGGATGTCACCGCCGTATCCGTGGCGCGGGGGGAGCCGGACGTGATCCTGCGGGGTAGCGGGCCGCGGTAGTCAGCGCAGCAGGTGACCCAGGTCGGGGTGGCGGTCGCGGTAACCCTGCAGGAGAACCCTTGCCGTCGAGACCGAGTCGACCAGCGGGTGGAGCGCAAAGGCCTTGAGTGCCAACGGAGCTGACCGACTGCGAGCCGCCTCGATGGTCAGCTGCTCCACGGCCTTGACCTGCTGCACGAGACCGAGCTGGTGGCCTCCCAGAGGCAGCGTCGCCAGCGGATGAGGTCCAGCGTCATCGACGGTGCAGGGGACCTCGACGACGGCTTCCGCGGGCAGCCCGGGCACAGCAGAACCGTTGCGAACATTGAGGATCATCGTGCTTCGCTCGTTGCGTGCAATGGCGCCCATGATGGCCAGGGCCACGCCTTCGTAGCCTCCGCCCTCGATGTCGGCGGCATCGCGGGACTCAAGCTCTGACCGGCTCTCCTTCATATAGGTCGCATCGCGCTCCTCCCGGACCCGGCGCCATTCATGCAGTGCCGCATCGGGCCGGGCCCTGACCGCGTCAAAGAAAGCGTGCTGCTGGTTGAGCAGGAACTCACCGCGGGTCTGCGCGTCCCCCCGGATAGAGGCAACCGCATCACGGGTGAAGTAGTAGTAGTAGAGGTACTCGTTCGGCAGGCAGCCCAGAATCTGGATCCACTCCGTTCCGAAGAGCCGCCCCTCCTCGATGGTGGCCAGTCGCCCGGCGTCCGCGATGAGGTCCGGCAGCACATCGCGCCCGTCATGGCCGAGGGCACGCAACCAGCCCAGGTGGTTGAGGCCGACGTAGTCCACCGACGTGGGGTCCGGGTCAAGGCCAAGAGCTCGGGCAGCCCTGCGGCTCAAGCCGATCGGCGAGTCGCAGATCCCAACCACCCGTTCGCCCAGCACCTGCTGCATGGCCTCGGTGATCATCCCGGCCGGGTTGGTGAAGTTGATCACCCAGGCCAGTGGGCAGACCTGGGCGATCCGCTCCGCAATGTGTATGGCGACCGGGACGGTCCGCATCCCGTAGGCGAGGCCGCCCGGCCCGGTGGTCTCCTGACCGAGGATGCCCAGGTCGAGGGCGACGCGCTCGTCCGCGGTTCGACCTTCGAGGCCGCCGACGCGGATGGCTGAGAAGACGAAGTCCGCGCCGTCCAGGGCACGGTCCAGATCCATGGTGGTGTCCACCGACGGAGCTCTCTCATGTTCCTGTGCCATCTGGGCAGTGACCCTGGCGATCGCGTCCAGGCGGTCCGGCACCACGTCATACAGGGAGACACGGTCAATGCGGGGACTGCCGAAATCACGCAACAATGCCCCGTAGACGAGGGGAACCCGGAAGCCGCCGCCGCCCAGGATCGCCAGCTTCATCTTCTCGCACCACGATTCGTTGCCTCGGTGACGGCCGCAGTATGCCAGCATTGGGGGCAGGAATGGAAGGGACTTCACCTGTGTCGGAACCCAACTACGACCCACTGGCGAGCTGCCGCATTGAGGACGGCCCGGAGTTCGATCTGTTGCTCTGCGGCACCGTCTTCCTAGACATCATCTTCACTGGCCTGGAGGCCATGCCCACCAGCGGCACCGAGGTCTGGGCCGAGGGAATGGGCTCCAGCCCGGGAGGGATTGCCAACCTGGCGATCGCCGCCACCCGGCTTGGCCTGCGAACCTCCCTGGCGGCCGCCTTCGGTGACGACGACTATGCCGACTTCTGCTGGCGGACCCTGGCCGAGCAGGAGCACGTGGACCTGAGCCGCTCCCGACGCTTCGACCAATGGCATTCCCCGGTGACGGTCTCGATGGCAGTCGACCGTGACCGCAGCATGGTGACGCACGGGCACCCCTCACCGATCTCCTCGACCGAGATGGTCGGTCAGCCGCCGCTCTCCCGCGCCGTCATCGTGGACGTGAGCCACGGCAATGCCCTGGGAGACCCGGATCTGCCGACCTGGGCCGACCTTGCCCGCAACGAAGGCGCGCTCGTCTTCGCCGACGTCGGCTGGGATCCCACCGGGGTGTGGTCGCCAACCGTGCTGGACCAGCTCGCGTACTGCCACGCCTTCATGCCCAACGCGACCGAGGCGATGGCCTACACGCGGACCGAGACCGCACAGGATGCGCTCTACTCCCTGGCCGACCGCGTCCCGCTGGCCGTGGTGACGAACGGCGCCGAGGGCGCATTCGCGATCGACTCGAATACCGGCGAGGAGGCTCGAGTCCCCGCGCTGCGAGTGTCGGCGCTCGACCCCACCGGTGCGGGTGACGTCTTCGGCGCCGGTCTGGTCGTCGGCACCTTGGCCGGATGGCCCCTGAACAACCGGCTCGCCTTCGCCACCTTGTGTTCGGCCCTGGCCGTTCAGCAGTTCGGAGGATCTCTGGCAGCGCCGGGATGGGGGGACATCGCGGACTGGTGGCACGGCGTCCGCGACTTCGAGGACAGCTCCAGCTATCGCTGTTCACTCAGGCGCAGGTACGCGTTCCTCGAAGAGATCGTCCCCACCGTTCCCGTGGGTGCGGTCCGCAGGGCTGCAGCCACCATCGCCCGTCAGGCGGACGTTGATGCGAAGCCATGACGCTGGCGTCCGGCATACGCTTCGGCAGGTCTGACCACCCACGAAGGAGCACCACATGATCCGCTCTCCTCGCCTGTTGCTCGTTGCCAGCGCACTGGGTATCGCCGCGGTCGCCGCCTGCGCCCCCGGGTCCAGCTCGCCGACCGTCGCCCGGTCGGTGGCCGATTCCGCGGTGCAGACCGACGCCGCCAAGATGGGCGCTGTGACGTTGCTGGTCTGGGACCAGGAGGTCCGTGGCGGCCAGGCGGCCCAGATGGCGCAGCTGATCAAGGAGTTCGAGACGACGTACCCGAACATCAAGATCAAGCGGGTATCGCGCTCCTTCGACGATCTCAAGACCACGTTGCGCCTGGCGTTGAGCGGCAATGAGCCCCCCGATGTAGTCGAAGCCAACAACGGCCGCTCGGACATGGGGGAGTTCGTCAAGGCCGGGCAGCTGCGCCCCCTGGACAGCTATGCCACGGCGTACGGATGGGATGCCCGCTACCCGAAGTCAGTGCGTCAGTACTCCTCGTACAGCGCGGACGGCAAGACGTTCGGGGAGGGCAACCTGTATGGCCTTCCCCAGGTCGGCGAGACCGTGGGCATCTTCTACAACAAGAAGAAGCTGGCTGCCGCAGGCCTTCAGGCACCGACCACCTGGGATGAGTTCCAGGCTTCCTTGGCGACCCTCAAGGCCAAGGGCGAGGTCCCGCTGGTGCTCGGAAACCTCGAGAAGTGGCCGGCGATCCACGTGTTCGGCACCGTCCAGGGCCGGACGACGCCGGCCAAGACCATCACGTCGCTGGCGTTCGGTCGCAGTGGCGCGACCTGGAAGTCGCCGGAGAACCTCAAGGCTGCGGCGATCCTGGTCGACTGGGTCGACAAGGGATACTTCAACAAGGGCGTGAACGGCCAGGACTACGACCCGGCCTGGCAGGGGTTCACCAAGGGCACCGGGGTCTACCTGATCGCCGGTACCTGGTTGCAGGCCGATCTGGAGAAGGCCATGGGCGCCGACGTCGGCTTCATGCTGCCACCCGGCGGCACTGATGCCACTGGTGACAAGCCGGTGGCCACGGGTGGCACCGGACTGCCGTTCGCGATCACGACCAAGAGCAAGCACCCCGATGCGGCCGCGGCCTACATCAACTTCATCACCAGCAAGAACGCGATGGCGGTGCTGGCCAAGACCGGCAACCTGCCGATAGCCGATACCAGCGCCCAGGTGGTCACCGGAAGTCTCCAGAAGGATGTCTTCGCTAGCTTCGGCACGATTGTCGAGCAGGAGGGGTTGGTCCCCTACCTCGACTACGCGACACCCACGATGTACGACACCATCGGTGCAGCGCTGCAGGACCTGCTCGCCAAGAAAGCCACGCCGGAACAGTTCCTCGACCGGCTCGAGAAGGACTACTCAGCCTTCGCTTCAGCCAAGGGCTAGTCATCTCCGTCGTGAGGCAGCCTGCTCGGGTCAGGGCCCGAGCCCGCTCCCGGGTTGCGCCGCGGGCCGGGATGACGCGCGATGCCGGTCCGCCTGGTGAGCCGCGGCGGATCGCCTATCTTTACCTGCTGCCAGCGTTCTTGGTCTACACCGCATTCCTGCTCTACCCCTTGCTTCGCGCGGTACAGATCTCGTTCTACGACTGGGACGGACTCACTCTCGGACGCTGGATCGGCCTCGACAACTACCAGGAGGTCCTCACCGACGAGGGGCTCCGCAGCGCCTTCGGTCACGCCCTCGTGCTGATGGTCTTCTTCGCCGTCATCCCCACGGTCGTGGGCCTGCTGCTTGCGTCGGTTCTCAATCGGGCAAAGGTGCGGGGGCTGTCCTTCTTCCGGACGGTGGTGTTCCTCCCGCAGGTCGTGGCGATGGTCGTCGTCGCCGTTGCCTGGCGTCGCATCTACGCGCCGGACGGGAGCCTCAACGCCCTGCTCAGCTCAGTTGGTCTGGACTCGCTGACCCGCGGCTGGCTCGGCGACTACGACCTCGCCCTGACCGCCGTGGGGTTCGTGGGCAGCTGGTTCGAGACCGGGCTGGTGACGGTGCTGCTGCTCGCGGGTATGGGCCGGATCAACGGCGAGCTGTATGAGGCTGCGCGACTTGACGGCTCCGGACCGGTGCGCGAGTTCTTCGCCGTGACGTTGCCCTCCGTCCGCGGCGAGATCGCGGTCGCGCTGACCCTGACCGTGATCGCCGCGCTGCGCACCTTTGACCTGGTCTATGTCACCACCAGAGGCGGGCCGGGCAACACGACGTCCGTGCCGTCATACGAGGTGTATCACCGGGCGTTCGAGCTCGGACGGGTTGGCTCCGCTGCCGCGATCGGCGTCTCCCTGACGATCGTGATCTTCGCGATCTCGTTCGGTATCACCCGTATCGGCGACCGGGACACCTCATGAGGGTCCCGCGATGAGGGTCTCCCGTGCAGAGCGCTCTGCGAACTACGTCATCCTCGCGGCGTTCGCCGTCTTCGCCCTCATCCCGATCCTGACCATCCTCCAATCAGCCCTTGGCCCGAGTGACTCCGCCGGCACGGGCGCCGGCGCGACCGCCTCGTTCGCCGGTCTGCACTTCGGCAACTTCACCGAGGCATGGCAGGTGGGCCACTTCGGCAGCTACATGCGGATGAGCCTCCTGGTGTCCGTCTCGGTGGTGATCGTCAGCGTCGCCCTGTCGATCCTGAGTGGATTCGCCTTTGGCACCATGCGTTTTCGCGGGTCATCCCCGCTCTTCTACCTCTTCCTCCTGGGCATCATGATGCCCAGCGAAGCCATCGTCGTCCCTCTGTACTTCGACCTGCGAACGCTCGGCCTCACCAACACGTTCTGGGCGGTCGCCCTTCCCCAGGTGGCCCAGTCCGTGGCCTTCGGAAGCTTCTGGATGCGTGCCTATTTCCGTTCCAGCAGCAGGTCGCTGATTGAGGCAGCGCGGTTGGACGGCGCCTCGAACCGCCGCATCCTCTGGCAAGTGCTCGTGCCGCTGGCGAGACCGGCCATCGTCACCCTCACTGTGCTGGTGTTCATGTGGACCTGGAACGAGTTCCTGATCCCGCTGGTGATGGTGACCGACGAGGGTCTGCGCACCGCCCCCTTGGGGCTGGCCTTCTTCCAGGGCCAGTACACCCAGGGATTCACCCTGTTGGCCGCTGGTGCGGTCATCGTGGCAACGCCCGTCGTTGCCCTCTATCTCGTCCTGCAGCGCCATTTCATCGCGGGCATGCTGGAGGGGGCGGTCCGTGAGTAGACGGCTGATGACCGTGCTCGCCATCACCGCCACAGTCCTGGTCGCTGAGGTCATCGGCGCGGTTGTCTCAGGCAGCCTGGCCCTCCTGGCCGACGCGGGTCACATGCTCACCGACGTGGCCGGGCTGACCCTGGCCTGGGTTGCCTCCGTACTGGTTCAGCGGCCGGTGACCCTGGGCCGGACCTGGGGCTTTCGCCGGGCCGAGGTGCTTGCGGCCGCGGGTCAGGCGGCGGTGCTCCTGGCCGTGGGTGGCTTCGTCCTCGTCGAAGGGGTGCGCAGACTGTTCGACCCGCCCGAGGTGGTTCCGGCAGCGATGCTGGTCTTCGGGTGCATCGGGTTGGTGGGCAACGTGATCGGTATCGCCGTCCTGGCCGGATCGCGGTCGCAGAACCTGAACATGCGGGCTGCGTTCCTGGAGGTCGTGAATGACGCACTCGGGTCGGTGGCCGTCCTGATCGCAGCCACCGTCATCGCCGTCACCGGCTGGTCACGGGCCGACGCGCTGGCATCGCTGCTGATCGGGGCGTTGATCATTCCGCGGACCCTGAATCTGTTGCGTGAGAGCGTCGACGTCCTGCTGGAGTCGACGCCCAAAGGTCTGGAGCTGAGTGAGGTTCGTGAGCACCTGCTCGCGGTCGCCCATGTGCGGGCGGTGCACGAACTGCATGCCAGCCAGGTGGCCACGGGCCTGCCAGTGCTGACGGCGCACGTCGTCGTTGACGACACGTCCTTCTACGACGGGCACCTGCAGAGCCTGCTCGACGAGCTCCAGCAATGCCTGGCCGGACACTTCGACATCGAGCACTCCACCATCCAGTTCGAGGCCAGCCGCCACGCGGAGCACGAACGCCCCGCGCACCCGTAGGAGAACGACCCACCCCGGGGACGCGGAATATACCCGTCGGGGGTATAGTTGAAGTCTATGGGGGATACCCCCACCGGGTACTTGTGAAGGAGGAGGACCGTGCACAACGATGCGCCGGGCTACCACGCCACCAAAGACGCCCACCTGAAGCGACTGCGCCGGATCGAGGGACAGGTCCGCGGCATCCACAAGATGGTGGAGCAGGACACGTACTGCATCGACGTGCTGACCCAGATCTCCGCGGCCACCAAAGCGTTGGAGGCGGTCGCGCTTGCCCTGCTCGACGAGCACCTGAACCACTGCGTCACCAACGCCATCCAGGCCGGTGGCGATGAGGCGTCGGACAAGCTGAAAGAAGCCTCAGCCGCGATCGCACGCCTGGTCCGTTCCTGAACCGATCCACCCTGTGACACCAACCATCGACACCACCACCAACAAGGAGAACCATATGAGCACCCAGACCTTCCCCGTGACCGGAATGACCTGCGGACACTGCGTCGGTGCCGTCACCAGTGAGCTGAGCGTGCTGGCCGGCGTCACGGATGTGCAGATCGACCTCGTCGCCGACGGCACCTCCACCGTGAGAGTCACCGCTGACCAGCCACTCACGGACGACGAGGTGGCCGTCGCCCTGGTCGAGGCCGGCGACTACAAGCTCGTCTCCGTCTGACATCTGTTAACCGACTGAATCTGCCGTAAAACTGCGCTGATCTTGCGCAGGAGGAGAGGAACCCATGACCACCAGCACTGCCGACCAGATCGCCGAGGACCGCAGCGTCGAGCTTGTCATCGGTGGGATGACCTGCGCCTCCTGCGCCATGCGGATCGAGAAGAAGCTGAACAAGCTCGGGGGCGTCATCGCGACGGTCAACTACTCGACCGAGAAGGCCAAGGTGACGTATTCCGGGTCGCTCACCCCCGAGGACCTGATCGAGACAATCGAGGCGACCGGCTATACCGCAGCTCTGCCTGTCCCGAAGGTCGACAAGGCCGCGGCAGGTCATGACGAGGTTGACGAGCAGGACGACGAGGTCTCCCGTCTGCGACAACGGCTGGTGATCTCCTCGATCCTGAGCCTGCCGGTTCTGCTCCTCTCGATGATTCCGCCCTTGCAGTTCGACAACTGGCAGTGGCTGTCGCTGACCCTGGCCTCTCCCGTCGTGGTGTGGGGCGCCCTGCCGTTCCACCGGGCCGCGTTCACCAACGCCCGGCATCGCGCGGCGACCATGGACACCCTGATCTCGGTAGGTGTCAGCGCCGCGTGGCTCTGGTCGCTGTGGGCACTGTTCTTCGGTGGCGCCGGGGCGGTCGGCGAGCGGATGGCTTTCAGCATCATGCCCGCACGCGACGACGGGGTGGCACACATCTATCTCGAGGCCGCCGCGGTGGTCACCGTCTTCATCCTGGCCGGGCGCTACTTCGAGGCCAACGCCAAGAAGCGTTCGGGGTCCGCACTGCGAGCGTTGATGAACATGGGGGCCAAGGACGTCGCCGTCGTCCGGGACGGGATCGAGGTCCGGATCCCGGTCGAGCAGCTCGCTCTCGGGGACATCTTCGTGGTCCGCCCCGGGGAGAAGGTCGCCACCGACGGTCTCGTCACCGAAGGCACCTCTGCAATCGACGCCTCGATGCTGACCGGCGAGTCGGTCCCGGTCGAGGTCGGTCCCGGCGACGCCGTGGTCGGTGCGACCGTCAACGCGGGTGGACGGCTCATGGTCCGTGTCACCCGGATCGGCGCGGATACCCAGCTGGCGCAGATGGCACGCCTGGTTGAGGACGCGCAGAACGGCAAGGCTCAGGTCCAGCGGCTGGCCGACCGGATCTCCGGGATCTTCGTCCCGGTCGTCATCCTGCTCTCCTTGAGCACCCTGGCCGTGTGGCTGCTGACCGGACACTCCGCGACCGCGGCGTTCACCGCCTCTGTGGCCGTCCTGATCATCGCCTGCCCCTGCGCCCTGGGCCTTGCCACCCCAACCGCGCTGATGGTCGGAACCGGACGCGGGGCTCAGCTCGGCATCCTGATCAAGGGCCCACAGATCCTCGAGTCCACCCACAAGGTCGACACGATCCTGCTCGACAAGACCGGCACCATCACCACCGGCAAGATGAGCGTGGCAGCGGTCCACGCCACCACGGACGAGACCGTGGCCGAGATCCAGACTCTTGCCGGCGCCCTCGAGGACGCCTCCGAGCATCCCATCGCCAAGGCGATCGTCGTTGCCGCCAAGGCAGCCCACGACGACACCCTGCCCGCGGTTGCCGACTTCAGCAACCACGACGGCAGGGGAGTCTCCGGGGTCGTGGACGGGCACGCGGTCCTGGTGGGCCGGCGTACCTGGCTCGCCAAGGAGTGGTCTGTCAGCGCCCCCGACGACCTGGCCGCCAAAGCCGACGAGGCCGAGGGCCGTGGCCAGACCCCGGTCTGGGTGGCCTGGGACGGCGCCGCTCGCGGCATCATCGTGGTGTCCGACACCATCAAGGACACCTCGGCGCAGGCGATCGAGCAGTTCCGCGCTCTCGGGCTTCGACCCATCCTGCTCACCGGTGACAACTCCCGGGCCGCCCACGCGGTCGCGGCCCTGGTCGGCATCGGGCCGGAAGACGTCATCGCCGAGGTCCTGCCCGCCGACAAGGTCTCCGCAGTCAAGACTCTGCAGGACCAGGGAAGTGTCGTGGCGATGGTCGGAGATGGTGTCAATGACGCCGCCGCACTTGCCCAGGCTGACCTCGGCCTGGCTATGGGCACCGGCAGCGACGTGGCCATCGAGGCCTCCGACCTGACCCTGGTCCGCGGGGACCTGCGGGCGGCAGCGGACGCCATCCGGCTGTCCCGCACGACGCTGAAGACCATCAAGGGCAACCTCTTCTGGGCGTTCGCCTACAACGTGGCAGCCATCCCGCTGGCCGCCCTCGGTCTGCTCAACCCACTGATCGCGGGCGGGGCCATGGCATTCAGCTCGGTCTTCGTGGTCAGCAACAGCCTGCGACTGCGCCGCTTCTCACCCCTGACGACATCGGGCCCGACGACGACTGCCTGAGTGCGCCCAGCCAGTGGCCGGGCAGTCGCGGAGGCGCTGACAACTCACGTCTTGTCAGGAGCGACGCCGCGAGTCTCGTGGGCCGGGTACTTGTCTGCGGAGGCCTGGATCTTGGCGAGGGCGGCGGAGCCGAGGTCGACCCCGCACTGGTCTGCAAGCCCGATCAGGTAGATGAGCACGTCTGCCATCTCCTGCGAAGCCCGAGTGTGCAGGGGTTCGTCATGCATCAGCTCACGCGCATTTTCTGCGGGCAGCCACTGCAACAACTCCGCCAGCTCTCCGACCTCGCCGACGAGTGCCAGCAGGATGGACTTGGGATCCTGGAACTGCTCCCAGTCGCGCTCGGCAATGAACTCACGTGCGGCGTCGCGGATCTCTTTCAGGTCAGACACAAGACGGAGTATGCCGCTTCTCTCGCGACACCAAAGCCCGAGGGCTAGAGTCGCCAACGTAATTGCGGCCCGACGGGCTTCCGTCTCAGGACATGCCCCCACCCGCACGAATCACTTCGTGCTGCCTGGGGTTCTGTGCTGTGACGCTGTACCGCCAATCGGTCTGCGGATTCTCCGCCGTCGAGCAACACTTCGCCGACCTCATCTCTGAGCAGATGACAATCCGGACCGGACGTCGACCGTCCGCCAGTGAGCATCGCTCGTGGACACGCAGCATCCCGGCTTTGGTCGCCGACCTGGTCTCCGCTGGGTTGTCTGACGTCGAGATGCTCGTCGAGTACCAGCTTCCGCTGACAAGCAAGCGCGCCGACGTCGTTCTCGTGGGACAGCATCCGAAGACCGGCGGCGCGTCATACCTCGTTGTCGAGCTCAAGCAGTGGAGTCACGCCGAGCGATTCGAAGACAGCGACACCCTCGTCAGGATCGAGCAGTATGGCCAGCGACCAGTCACCCACCCGGTGCTTCAGGTGCGGGACTACTGCGACTACATGCTTGATTTCACGGCCGTTCTCGCAGATGCACCATCGTCTCTCGCGGGCGTCGCCTACCTGCACAACGCCACGGATAGCGGTGTGGCTGATCTCCTTGGCCTTCCCGGCAACCGCCAGGGCAGTCTCTTCACCGGCCAGCGACGCAGCGAGTTCCAAGAGTTCCTCAGGTCCCGATTTGCCCAGGGTCAAAGCGGTGCGCGGTATGCCGATGCCTTGCTTTCCAGCCGGATCGCGCCCTCCAAACAACTGCTGGCCCTTGCCGCAGATGAAGTGCAGCGCCGGGAGATGTTTGTCCTGCTGGATGAGCAGCGAGACGCGTACAACTATGTGCTGCACGTCGTCGAGCGGGCCCGTCGGGCAAATGAGAAGACCACGGTGATCATCTCGGGAGGCCCCGGCTCAGGGAAGAGCGTCATTGCGCTCTCGTTGCTGGGCGAGCTCTCTCGACAGGGCCGGACCGTCATCCACGCCACCGGATCGCGTTCGTTCACCCAGACGCTGCGCAAGGTGGCCGGCGCCCGGGCGCCCAGAGTGAAGAAGATGTTTCAATACTTCAACTCGTTCATGGCGGCTGATGCCAACGACCTCGATGCCTTGATCCTGGATGAGGCACATCGCATCCGAGAGACCTCGGTCGATCGCTGGACCAAGGCCGAGCTTCGAAGAGGCCGTCCCCAGATCGACGAGCTCATCGCTGCGGCGCGGGTCCCGATCTTCCTGCTGGACGAGTTCCAGGTCGTGCGTCCGGGGGAGCAAGGCACTGTTGATGACATCGAGAAGAACTCTCTGGCGCGGGGGATTCGAGTTGAGAAGATCAACCTCGACGCCCAGTTCCGTTGTGGTGGCTCGGAGGAGTACCTCCTCTGGGTCAAGCGACTGCTGGGGCTGACGCCCGGCGGACCCATCCAATGGATAGGTGATCCGCGCTTCGACGTGGAGGTCGTCGACTCGCCTTATGAGATGGAGGCGTCACTCAAGTCGAGGATCTCGGATGGGTACAGCGGGCGTATCGCTGCCGGCTACTGCTGGCCGTGGAGTGATCCTGAACCGGATGGCACGCTGGTGCGCGACGTCAAGATCGGGGGATGGTCGCGCCCGTGGAACCTGAAGGGTGACCGGTCTGTCGGAGGAGCTCCGGCCGCTGCTCTCTGGGCCACCGACCCCGCCGGGTTCGACCAGGTCGGATGCGTCTACACCGCCCAGGGTTTCGAGTACGACCACGCCGGCGTCATCATCGGGCCCGACCTGGTCTGGCGTGACGACGCCTGGGTGATGGTGAGGTCGGCCAACAGGGACCCAGACTTCCGGAACGGCAAGAAGGTCGACGACGTCCAGGCCGACCGGCTGATCCGCAACGTCTACAAGGTGTTGCTCACTCGCGGCATGCGCGGAGTCGCGATCTACTCGGTTGACGCCACGACGAATGCTCGTCTACGTGAGCTCGTGGGCAACAGGGCCGACGTCGCCACGACGTAGCCGCGCTGAGGCGCTATCGGACGGGGACCCGGGACCACTTCGAGCCTCGTGCAGGTTCGCGTGGTGAAGTAGGTTCGAAACCCCCTGCATCTGAAGGAGCCCCCGTCATGATCGACCGCGCGAGGTTGACCGATATGTACGCCCGCGAGCGTGCAGATTTCGTCGCCCGGCACCCGCTGTCGGCGGCGGCCTACGAGCGCGCCGACCACCTGTTCGGCCAGGTGCCGATGACCTGGATGAACAAGACCGTCGGCGGCTTCCCTGTCTATCTCGACCGCGCGCTGGGCAACCGGGTCTGGGACATCGACGGTTTCGAGTACGTCGACTTCGCGCTGGGCGACACCGGCGCCATGGCGGGGCACTCACCCGAGGCGACGGTGGCCGCCATACAGCACCGCATCGGCACCCAGGGCGGCATCACCACCATGCTGCCCACCGAGGACGCCGAGTGGGTCGGCGCCGAGCTGACCCGCCGGTTCGGGCTCGAGCGCTGGAGCTTCTCGCTGACCGCGACCGACGCCAACCGCTGGGCGATCCGCCTCGCACGCGCGCTGACCGGCCGGCCCAAGATCCTGTTCAACAGCTACTGCTACCACGGCAGCGTCGACGAGTCGCTGATCGTCGTCGGTCCCGATGGCGAGGGCATGAGCCGGCCCGGCAACGTCGGCGAGCCAGTCGATGTCACCCTCACGTCGCGGGTCGCGGAGTTCAACGATCTCGAGGGCCTCGAACGCCAGCTCGCACATGGTGACGTGGCGGCCGTGCTCATGGAGCCGGCCCTGACCAACATCGGGATCGTCCTGCCGGAGCCCGGCTATCTCGAGGGCGTTCGCGAGCTCACCCGCCGGTATGCCGTGCTGCTCATCAACGACGAGACCCACACTTTCTCGGCGGGGCCGGGTGGAGCGACCAAGGCGTGGGGGCTGGAGCCCGACATGCTGGTCATCGGCAAGTCGATCGCAGGCGGCATCCCGATGGGCGCCTATGGTCTGAGCTCCGAGCTCGCCGACCGCGCATTGGCCCGCACCGACCTCGACCTCGTCGACATGGGCGGCGTCGGCGGCACCCTGGCTGGCAACCCGCTGTCGATCGCAGCCACCCGTGCGACTCTCGAGCACGTCCTGACCGACCGTGCATTTGGCCAGATGATTGACACCGCAACGTATTTCGCGGCCGGCGTTCAGTCCGTGATCGATCAGCAGGCCCTGCCCTGGTCACTGAGCCAGCTCGGCGCACGGGCGGAATACCGATTTGCCAGCCCTGCACCCCGCAACGGCACCGAGTCGGCGGCCAGCGCCGACGCCGAGCTCGAGGATCTCATTCATCTTTACCTGCTTAACCGCGGCATCATGCTGACGCCCTTCCACAACATGGCACTGATGTCGCCGGTCACCACCACGGCGGACGTCGACCTCCACCACGGCGTCTTCGGGGCCGCGGTCGCGGAGCTCATCCGCGGCCGACCCCGATGACACGGGTTCACCTGTTTCACGGATCCCGGGAGCTGATTGCCGAGCTCGTCATCGTCAGGATGCCGCACGTCTCTCAGGGACACAGACTTTCGCCGCGCTCAACCTGTATTCCGCGGAGCCCCACGGGTTCGGGGCGCAGTCACTGGAGCAGGCGTGCTCGTATGCGGTTGAGATCCTGGACGCGATCGAAGCTGGCGGCGGTGCAACCTCCTTCGAGACAGCCATGTCGACCAGAAGCATCATCGGCATGGCCGAAGGGATGATGAGGTATCGCTACGGATTCTCCCAGCAGCGCGCGCTCGCACTGCTTCAGATGTACTCCGCGAGATCGCACGTCAGTCTGCGCGATGTCGCAAGAGAGTTCGTCCGCGAGGGGAGAGACGTATGTCGGCCAAGTCAGCCGTGCTCGCACAGTTCGTCAAGGTGGTGGCCAGCGAAGGATCTGACAAGCCTTTGCCGGTGCGGCTTTGCTTGGCGTCCAACTCAATCCTCGGCGTGGACGGAGCGGCCGTCACGTTGTGCTACACCGAGGCGACGCGGCTGACGGTCTGCGCCACGGACGAGATCGCGGCAAGGCTGGAGGACTTGCAGGATGTCCTCGGTGAAGGACCGGGCCCTGACGCCTACACCACAGGACGGATGGTTCGCTCGGCTCTCGATGAGCGCGCGTCACGACGTTGGCCGTCTTTCTCGGCAGCCGCACGGACCGAAGTCGGGCCGGCTGCGATCTCGGCCATTCCCATCCAGCCAGGTATCGACGTGCTTGGCGTGCTGACCCTCTATCAGCTTCCGGCCAGGCGGCTGGCGAAGGACCCGGCGGTGGCGCAGTTCGTTGCGGACACGTTGGGGACCGCGTTGCTTCGCGACGGGGGGCTGAAGGAAGACATGGGTAACGGGCCTTGGTCAGCGCACGCCCAGGTTCACCAGGCGGCCGGAATGGTCAGCGCCCAGCTCAGGGTGGGTCCTGAGGATGCTCTGGCTCTGCTGAGAGCCCATGCCTTTGCTGACGGCGCGTCGATGGCAGTCATCGCCAAGGCGGTCGTCGAGCGCCGGCTCGGTTTCAGCATCGAGGACGACAGCCGGGCAGTTTCGAGTTGATCACAGGTGATGGAGCGGGGTGTCGTAACCAGCACTGCGGAGGGAATCGTCACCTGCTAGCCGCAGCAGCAGCGGCCAGTTCGAGGGTCGGTGTCAGCGCAAGGCACCATACAGGAGGATGATGAGGATATGGCCCCACCCGCGCCCAGGCGCCGACTGCCCGGAAGTCCCTTCAACGCCGCCCGCGACGCGATCCCGCCGGACGAGGTTTTTCAAGTGGGTGACCGCGTCGCCCATGACCGTCACGGCCTGGGTCGCGTCCTCTCCGTCAGCGGCACCGTTGCGGTCGACGCCGACTTCGGTTCTGGCTCGCGTCGAGTGTCCACGCCGACCTCGAAGATGCACAAGCTCTGAGCTGATCTGAGTCATCCGGCTGCGGGGTTCGCCCTGCAGCCCAGCGGCACCTGTTTTCGCGGACCCCTTCGATGGGGCCATAAGTCTGCGTAAGCCTGCGTGCCAAGATGCACCGCGTGAATACATGAACGTCAACCAGGCCAACGGGGATCAGCGGACGCCAGCGCACGCGAAGTCGCCCGGCTACAACGTTCAGCGGTTCATCGACGACCCCGCCTTCATCGGCGAAGTGGTGCAGTTCGATCTGGTCGTCACCGGCTCCCGTACTTCGAGCGAGACGAACCCAGCCGTGTGGGACGACGGCGGTACATGCGTCGAGACCGATGTGGTCTTCACGGCCAACACGACCCACGAGTGGAGCCATGGTCTGGGCGAGACCGTGACGGCCCTCATCGCCGAGGGCCTGCAGATCACCGGGCTGGTTGAGCACGAGAGCGTTCCCTGGGACGCTCTGCCGGAGCAGATGACCAACGATGACCGCGGTGAGTGGCGGCTCACCGATCGACCGTGGCGGCTGGCCGCGAGCTATACGCTGCCGGCCGTCACACCGGGCTGAGCGGGCTGATTGGGCTCTGTCGCAAACCCCTGCCTGCTGGTTTCATGGAGGGGTGTCGTTGCACCTGACGTCCGAACCTTCCGTGACCGGTCGCGTGGTCCGGGGCAGCAGGGCCGCAGGCGCGTTTGCCCGGGCCCTGGAGTCGGTCGCGCCGGTTCTGGGCGGCCGCGCCGCCGTACTCGCCGGGCTTTCGCAGCCGGCGCCGGTGTCCGCGTTGGTGCTGGAGGAGCTCGTCGATCTGCTCATTGAGGGTGGCTGTGACGAGGTGGTGGTGGGCGCCGTGCTCTCGACCAGCGACCGGGACCGGGGTCATCGAAGCGTTCAAGGACTCGCTCACAGCGCCGGGCTGACAGGTCGCAGCCGCCGCGGGCGCCGGTACGAGGTGCTGGATCTCAGCGCCTCCACCGTGCCCGCGGCCGTGCCCGACACCAGCGTGCTGGCTGGCCGGGATGTGGCGTCCGACTGGGCCGAAGCTGACGTGCGCGTCGTCCTCGCACGTTGCGTCACCAGCCTCGCCGACGCGTATGACGGGTGTCTGGCCGCGCTGCTGGGCGCTGCTCCGGCAGTGGCGAGCGCCGATCCAGCAGACGTTGTCACGGACCTGTTGATGTACCTGCCTCCCGCGCTCGCGGTCATCGATGCGACGGTGATTAGCCACGGTGTCGACGGGAGGCACGTTCTGCGCGAGCTTGACACCGACTCGCTGGTCATCGCCCGCGATGCACTGCTTGCCGACTCCACCCTCGCGACGTTGTTGGGCCTTGACCGAGCCGGCTCCCGCTTGGTCGGACGGGCGTTGCGAGTGCTCGGTGAGCCGCAGGGTGGTGTCTCCGGTGATCTCACCCCGTTCGCCGAGGTGGTGCGGCCACACCCGTTGCTGATCAACGCTTTTCGACGTGCAGGCTCAGAGCCCTCCGTAGAGCGGGTGCTTGACGCAGCGATCGGGGGTCCGGACCCGGGCTCCTCTCCCGGCGATCCGGTGCTGGCCGGCATACGCGGGGTTCTGACCCCGCTGGTGGCGGCTGCGGACGAGCCGGCGGGCCACGTTGCTCTCCTTGGCTTGCTCACTGCCGTGGCCGGAGTCGTCGACCAGGCTCACGGTTGGTCGGTGCCGTTCAGCAAGGACCGGGTCCAACGGGTCGAGGTGCCGTTGGGGTTCGATCCGGGGTCGTTCGCCGCCGCCGAGTACGACGCGCTGCCCGCATTCTTCGCCCCCTTCGAACGGTCGCTCGAGGGGATTGTGGACGACTCGGAGCCGGGTTCGGGGGCGGGCGAGGAGTCGATGCGTTGGAGGATGCTGGACGGCGCAGTGGTCTTCGAGACGTCACGGGCGATGGCGGCCGACTTCGGGGAGTTCGTTGCCCGGGTGGACGTGGCGGCGGGCATCAGCCTCATGGCGGACTATCTCGGCGGGCGGCGGGTCCCGATCTCGGTGGACGATGAGGGGCGGGTGGTGCGGCAGGCCGAGCGCAATCTGTATCTGCCGCAACCGAACTACCTGGCCATCTGGGGTGGGGTGCCGATCGACGTCTGCAAGATCGAGCTCGTGCAGCGCAGCGAGACCGAGCACCGACTTCTGTGGCGAACCGTCGACAGCCTCAACGATTCGGCCACGTGGGACGACGGAAGCTTGACCTTCACCGATCTCGGCGACGGACGCACACGGGTCACGGTGCGAGGCCGCCAGCTCTTCACGTTGCCGCCGGCCTGGTCCGGCATCGACCTTGATCTGTTGCCTGAGCTGAAGGCGCCACTGGTCGAGGACGCTTACCGGCGCTTCTTCACCACGACGTTCGACAACCTGGAGGCGTGCTTCGAGGGGCGTTCGTTCCGGATCGGGCGCCCCGCGCCGGTCGGTGACGAACCGCTGGCCACCGAGTCGTTGCATCAGCTTTTGGGGGTCGCGCAGTCATGGTGCGATGACCGATCTGCCGAGCGGACAGGGCCATTCGGAGGGAATGGTCGCACAGAGCCCGACGACATCGACCTGCACGGATTCAGCCACTTCAGGGGTTCGCGATGAAGATCGCGGTCACGGGAGCCACGGGGCTGCTGGGAGGGCAGGTGGTTCGGGCGGCTTTGGACGACGGCCATGAGGTGACCGCCATCGTGCGCACGACGGGGACGGCGCAGCTTCAGGGCCTGGACGTCCGGCAGGTCCGCGCAGGGCTGGAGGACGTGAAGCGGTTGGGAACGGCGCTGAAGGGGGTGGAGGGCCTGGTCCACTGCGCAGCCGTCTACGCCTTTGGTGCGGACCATTCCGCTGAGGTGCAGCGCGTGAATGCCGACGGCACACGGTCGGTGGTTGAGGCCGCGGCTGCTGCAGGGGTCGGACGTGTGGTGGTGACGACCTCCTCGGTGACCTGTGGATCTAGCGGGTCCCCTTCTGCTCGTGACGAATCGGCGCACCTGGGCCAGGAACCGTCACCTCCGTACTACGCCAGCAAGGTGGCGCAGGAGGAGGTGGCCCTGAGGACGGGGCAGGCCTACGGCATACCCGTCGTCCTCGCGCTGCCCACCGTTGTCATGGGAGGCCCGTTCGGCAGGTTGGCGCCGAGCAATGCGATCGTCCTTCGCTACCTGCTCGACGTGACTCGCAGTACGTATCCGGGCGGCTGCAACGTCGTGGACGTCAGAGACGTCGCCCGTGGCCACCTGCTGCTGCTCGAGCATGGCGTGGCCGGGCACCGCTACCTGCTCGGAGGCGAGGATCTGACCTGGCGGATGCTGCACACCCTGGTCGCCGAGCTGACGGGGCTGCCCGGCCCGTATGCCGAAGTCCCCGCCCCCGTGGCATGGGCTGCCTCGGCCGCTGCGGAGGGCTGGGCGAAGCTGACCGGGGGAACTCCACTGTCGACGCGCGAAGAGGCGATGACGGTCGGGCGGTACTACTGGTACTCCAGTGCCCGGGCTGTCGCGCTCGGGTACAGGTGGCGGCCTGCCCGTGAGGCGCTGGCCGCGTCGCTGGCCTGGCTGGTGATCAGTGACCATGTGCCGCTCTTCGTCCGGGAAGGCCTGCGGCTGACGCACGAGGTACGTGCAGCCCGACCGCTCGTCCCCTCTTCGCGGTCGCCACAGTCGTCGTGACCGGGATGTCCGGACGCGGACCTGATGTCAGGCGCTGACGTCGATGGTCACCTCGATGGTGGCCTCATCACCGCCGCTGACCTCGACGGCGCAGGAGTACTGCTCTCCGGCCGAGAACGACGCAGCGTCCAGGTCAATCCCGATGGTAACCGGGCGCTCCTTCCCGCTGGGCACGGTGACCGTGGTCGGCGAGACGTCCAGACCGGCGCCAACAAGAGCACCCGAAGAGTCGACCAGGTCGCCTGCGCTGAGCAGTATCCGACGAGGGCGGGGGTGCTGGTTGGCGACCGTGACTGTTCCTTCAGCCCGCCCACCGACCGGTCCCCGAAGCCTCACCTTGACCCTGCGCCCGCCGGCATCGTGATCGGTGACCTCTGACGAACGCCCATCGCTCGACCGCGAATACGTGGTCTGGGGGCCGCCCCCCTCGGGCATCACGTGGTGGCGCGTCGACTCCGTGGCACCCTCCCAGGCGCCAGACGTACGCCGAGTGCCCGGCTTCCTGCCGGCTGCTGCCATCTCGCGGAGGACGGTCGTGGACACACTCTTGCCGAGGGCGACGAGGTCGGTGGCGTAGTCGATGCCAAGCTCTCCCACCGTTCGCCAGTATCGGGCGCCCTCGCGCGACACCGCCTCGACGTAGGCCTTGCCGGCGCTGGTGCGGTCGAGGTCCCCGGACATCGTCCCGCGTGCCAGGTCGATCGACTGCTTGGCCAGACTTGCCTGAGTCTGCAAGGTGGTCCGGGCCAGGTCCGCCAGCCTGGCCAGGGCCTGCTCCGCAGTTTTCGCCGCCGCCGTTGCCGCCGCCGTGGTTGTTGACGCTCTTTCGTCGGTCATCGTCTGTCCTCTGGGGTGTCGTCCGTCATGAAGGTGGCGTGGTCTGTCAGCAGCAACCGCAGTCGCAGGGCAGCACTATGGCGTCGCAGCTCGCGGGATGCACGACAACGGCAATCCGCTGGGGTCGGGCGCAGCCCTCGAAGCGCACGTCTGCATAGGCACTGGTGCACGACTCGACATCGCAGTCGCCCTGCCTGTCCTTCGGCACATCTCCTTTGGCGTCGTTGCCGGTCTTGTTCTTCTGGTCGCCGGGGGTTCCATCGGTGGTGTTCTGGCCGTTGTCACAGATTCCCCACACGAGGAGCTTGAGGCGGACCACCCGCTTCTCGCATGGTTGCAAGGTCAGCGACTCCCCGGCGTCGATAACTGACGTCACCTCGAGTCGGCCGCCGCCGCACACCTGCCAGGGTCCAACGGCGATGCTCACCTCGCGGTCGCGCCGCCAGGGGTTGTGCAGCAAGAACGGTATGACCCGTTGTTCGCCCGCTCGCGCGTGCAGCACCACATCAGCGTCGGGAATGCAGCAACGACAGGCGTTGTGGCAGTCAAAGTCACAGTCGCAGTCGCAGCAGAAGGGCTCGTGGTCGTGCTCGCGCATGTGGACGTGTCCGCGGTCGTGGTCGCGCATGTGGTCGTGTCCGTGGTCGTGCCGATGCCGGTGCGCGCGTTCGTCGGCGTCGCGGGGGGCAATCGTGTCCCACGCCTGCCTCCACGGGTCAAACGCGGTCTGTGACTGGTCCCACCACTTCTGCATCGCGTCGTTCCAGCCGGCGGTGAGAGAGCTCAGCAGATCAGGTGCGGTTCGGGTCGGGCTCATGACGACTGCCTCCGTTGTGGTTTGCGGGGAAGGATGATGACTTCGAGGTCGGCCAGGCCGACGGGGACAGATGCCGTATGGCGGCGCGCCGGTTCCAAGGACGCCGGCACCTCCAGCTGTCCATGAAGGGTGATGGTGGTCGCCGCGGCCAGGACGGCCGGCGCCGTGAGTGTCAGCGTGACGTCCGGACCGGGCTCCTTGCCCCCGTCCGAGGTACGTGCCTTGGATACCGATGCCAGCGGGAGGTCGACGTTGCCCTCGTTGACCGCGACTATCGATACGTCCTGCATGCCGGGTTCCGCAAGAAGCCGTCGCGGGGTGATGCGCATCGACAGCACGGTTTCGACCCGCAACACCGCCCCCCGACGTACACCGGCCACCTCCACCTCGGCGGGGTAGTCGCCCGGGCGCGTCCCCGGTTCCACGGGCAATGTCACCTGCATCGACGCCGTCGCTCCCGGCGGCACCAGAACTGCCGCCTGGACGTCGAGGTCAGGGGACCCCTTGCGCAGGACGGTGAGGCCCCGGACCGCGAGGCGTCCATCGCCGGTGTTCGCGACGGTGAGGTCTGCGCGCAGGCGTCCCGGAGGCCCGCTGAAGACGAGCGGATCCTGTGGTCTCTCAATGGTTTTCGTCGGCACCTTGCGGACCGCTGACATCTTGCTGGTTGCTGGTGCTGGCTTCGTTGCCGACGCCTTGCGTGCAGCCGACACCTTGCCGGTTGCCGGTGTCTCGCGACGAGCGGTGGCCATGCCGCGCCGCCTAGAGATCGATCACGATCGGGTCGGGCCGCCCCGGTCGCACATGCGTGCTGCTCCGACCCGAAACGCTCAGCGCCAACAGCTCCAGGCCCAGGACCGACCAGCTCCACGTGGTCTCGTAGGGGGTGGAGATCTCCGTCGGTGGCGGCGGCGCGAGCTCGAGCCGGACGCAGGAGTCGACGGCGACCGGTTTCAGGTCGACGCTGGACGTGGTGCCGACCGATGCAGTCGTGGTCACCGGTTTGAGGTCGATCGTGGATGTGGTCGTCACCGGTGCAAGAGTCAGCGTGGCATCGGAGTGAACCGTGTTCTCGCCGGCCAGCGTCGTCGTCGTGCCGCCGGCGACGGTGAGCTTCATGTTGTCCAGACCGGTCAGCTCCGACGTGACGTCGGCCAGCACGCTGCCGGTGACGGGGCCGATCGGGCCACCGTGGATGTTGGTGTCGACAGAGAAATCGGCCATCAGGACTGCCCTTCTGTGTTCGGGGTGCCGCGGGTGGTCTGGGTGCCGCGGGTGGTCGGACTGACGAGATACGAGTGGTGGAAGCCGAGCCGGGGGTCAGCCAAGGGGCCGACGCGCGGATCGAGCTCGTGCAGCTCGGGCATGATGATCCGGTGCCGGAGCTCCAGTGACGGGTAGTCGTAGACGGTGATGTGGTTCTGCCCGCGGTTGGCGGTGAAGAGCAGGGTCTGGTCTGCCGAAAGCTGTGTCGCGTAGATCCCGTCGAGGAGTGCGCCTCGGCTGATCCGCAGCGCATCGGCATACAGATGGGAGTTGCTGAACACGTTGGCCCGCGCGAGGGTGTCGATCATGGTGGTCGCAGACTCCCGCGAATGGCTGAGGCCACCCAGGACCCCCGGGTGCTCGTCGATGATCCGGTGATGGCTCAGCGTCGCCAGGTCGACCAGGACCACGGTGTGACTGCCACCCGTGCAGAAGATCAGCTCTGAGTCGGAGATGGTGATGTCGGAGTTGATGTGCGCCGGCAAGTCCCGGTCGGCGGCCCAGTGCCGCAGGATCCGGCCGTCCTCCGCGTCGATCTCGAAGACATACTGCCGCAGCCACGCCATGCCCCAGTGTGCCCAGTCTCGTCCGTCGCCCGGATGAACGCGAAAGGACACGGCGTAGAAGACATCGAGCACCGGGTGGGCGACCAGGTGCCAGCACGTCGTCGGCAGCTCAACCCTGCGCACCGAGCCGGTGACCGTGTCGAGGATGCCGACCTCGCGTGCCTCGCCCCGCGTCGGGTGGTCCATGCCTCCAAAGACGATGTAGCGCCCGGACGCGGTGGTCCTCATGGCATGCGGCACCTTGAGCTGGTGGGGTGCCACCTTCTCGGCCTTGGTCAAGCGGTTGACGTCGAACTTCCAGAGGTGCTCACCGATCGACGTGATGAACTGGGTGTCGTCGAGCCAGACGAGGTGGGTGCTTCCCTTGATGGTGGCGTCGGGCACCTCGAAGCGCAGCGTCGAGACCCGGTCGGCCTCCTCGAGCGTGGCCAGGTCGTAGAAGAGCAGGTGCTGACCGGTGTTGCCGAGGAACCCGATCCGCCTCGAGGGGTCGACGTTTGGCGCATGGCCGCCGGACGCGCCGTCGAAGTAGGTGACCTTGTAGGCGTGGTCACCCGTGGCCGGGTCGTAGTGGAACAGGCAGACGCCAGCCCGGCCCTCGAGACCGTTGAGGCCGTTCCCGTCGAGGGCGATGTGGAACGCGTATGGATAGGTGCGCACGACCACCCCCGAACGTTGGCTGGTTCTCTCTGACCACTCCTTGAGTGGCCATCGGAAAACGGTACGCGAGATTGTCCGATCACGGCAGGTGGCTGTGGCAATTGCCCGAAAGGTTGGGAACCGTAGGGTTTGTTGGACTCTGCGTGCTCTTGGGTGCGCGAAGTCATGGTGGTCGACGGTCAACCACGCGGCTTCTTTGGACGTCAAAGTGGTGACCGAACTTCGCTGGCGCACCATCGACATGGCTCGGGAGGATCTGATGAGGCAGAACCTGATTCGGAAGAACGAAGAATCGTCTGGCCGGGTTGTTGTTGCGGGCTTGACCAGCCTCGTCCTCGCTGCGGCGCTCTCCGCTTGCGGAACGGCCCGTGATCTTGGCCCGGCAGGGCCGACGCCCTCGCCGGCCGCTACCAGTGGCTCTCCAGCTCAGAGCACCGCTGCCTCGACGTCGTCCTCGAAGGAGCTGACCGGCATCCCGGTCTATTGGGTTGCGGAGTCGAGGCGCTCGTTCTCGCTGTACCGCGAGTTCCGCGCGGTCCCGGACACCGGTGGGCCTGTTGCCTCCGCCGTGTCCGCCATCACCAGCCTTGAACCGCTCGACCCCGACTACATGACCCCGTGGCGGCCTGCGTCTCGCGTGTCAGTGTCCCAGAGCGGCACGGCGATCACGGTCGACCTGTCCAGAGACGCGTTCGCCAACACCAAGGTCGGCAGCGAGCTTGCGTCCCGGGCCCTCCAGCAGCTCGTCTACACGGCGACCGCCGCAGCCCAGAAGGCTGGAACCCCGGCCAGCTCCGTGACGATCACGGTCGACGGCGCGGCCTTCGATGCTTGGGGTGTGATCGGGCTCGGTGAGCCGATGACGCGCGCGCCTCTGGCCGACGTCCAGGCCCAGACGTGGGTCACCTCGCCCCAGGAGGGCGACGACCTGCCGGCGGGCAGGGTGACGTTCATGGGGTTTGGGACCACGTTTGAGGCCAACTTCGTATGGGAGGTCCGCAAAGACTCCGGCGCCGTGATCGCCAAGGGCAACGCGATGGGCGGCACCGGCGACGGGACCTACGGAGACTTCTCCTTCACCGTTCCGCTGACAGCCGGCACCTACACGGTGAAGATCTCAGGTAGTGACCCTTCCGGTGGTGCGGAAGGAACCGGACCGGCCGTTGACGACAAGTCGTTCACGGTTCACTGAGCCATCCTGAGCCAGGTCATTGTCTGCGCGGCACGCCAGCCGTATGCCGGGATATCACCTCACGCCTGTCCGGCTCGCTCCTCCGGGGTGGCCCGACGGACGACGATGCGGGTCCAGGCACCGACATAGATCCTGTCGTCCTCGGCCAGCTCTCGACGCTGGCCGGGCTGCAGCGCATCCATTGGCAGTGGCCCGCTGGCCGCTCCGACGTAGGTTCCGTTCGAGCTCTGCAGATCTTCGACCCACCAGCGCTGGCCGTCAGTGGTCAGTTGCGCCTGGCGCCGGCTTACCCCGACGTCGGCGGCGCATTCGATATCGGGGTGGATGTTGCGGCTCACCGACCGGCGGCCGACCAACAGGCTCTTGGCCTGCAAAGGCACCACGACCGGCAGACCTGGTGAGGGGCACTCCTCGTCGCTCTCCTGCTCTGTGTACCAGTCTGGGTCGACCCAGACCTCGGCCACCCACTCGACCTCGACCGGAGGCGCGATGGAGCCTGGCGCTGCTCCTGCGGTGGCCGCGCCGAGATCCAGGGGGTTTGCCGTGGCGGTCGGACCAGGAGTGGTCGTGGTGGACCGGGGCATGGTGCCGGTGGTGAAGTCGTAGCCGCACCCCTCACAGAACAGAGCGTCCGCGGTGTTCATCAGGGCACAGTTCGGGCAGGGCAGTCCGGCAGCGGGCGTCGTCGTGCTGGATGGCGTGGGACTGGAAGACGAGGGGCTCGAGGGTGACGGGCCGGAGGTTGACGGGCTGCTCGACGGAGCCGACGAAGCCGACGGAGCCGACGAAGCGGCAATCGGCGCACCGCACGTGTCGCAGTAGTCCGACGCCTCGGAGACGTGGCCATTCGGGCAGGTGTTGACGCTCATCGGTTCGCGCTCATTTCTTCATACGGGTCGTCTTGGTCGACGCGGTGTCCAAGGCCATCTCGTCCAGCTTGTCGACACTGCGGCGCAGACGAACGGTTCCGGCGTTGGGGTCGTCGATGTCCACGACCTTCTTCAGCTTGGCTGTCGCCTCTTCGTTGCCCGTCTCCGCTGCCAGCTGCACCGCCCGGCCCAGCTTCGCGGTGGCGGTGGCGTCGTCGCCCATCGCCTTGGCGGCAAGTCCCTGCTGGATGGCGTCGGCAAGCTCGGTCTGCCCGGTGTAGTGCGCGACCTCGGGGTTGATCCGCGTGGTCAGGGTGTCGTCGTTGGACCACATGGCCTTGACCAGAGCCTGCGCCATGACGTTCTCGCCGACGGCAAGCTGCACGCGGGCGGCCAGCTGCTCTTGGCCTATTCCCTTTGCTGCCAACCGAATTGCCACGTGATAGTCGCGGGACTCATCGCCCCAGGACCCGGTCGGGTAGGCCCCCGTCAGCGCGTTGACCTCCTGCCGGCGAGAGGTCAGGTCCTCGAGCGTCGGGGCGACCTGCCGTACGTACATCACCTGGGCTCCCTGCGGTGCCCACACGCGCAACGTTGCCGACGCAACCCCCCGGCCCATGGACTGGCGCATCAGCGACTCGAACGTCTCTGCCATCTCTGCGCCCGTCGGGATGATGTCGACCGTGCCCATGAGCGCCTGGGCGATCCTGCGGACCTCCGCCACCTGCCATGCCGAACCGACGCCTCGGCAGTCGCACTGGAACTGGCCCCTGGCTGCCTCGATCGCCGCAGTCAGCTTATCGGGCGTCTCGTGCTGGTTCTCGCCGTCCGTCAGCAGGATGGCGTGCTTCTGGGCCAGCGTCGGGACCGTGTTGAAGACCCTTGACGCGAGGGTCAACCACGTGCCCATGGCCGTCCCGCCGTCCGCACGGAAGGACGACACCGCGCTTCTGGCAGCCGATCGTGCGGCGCTGTCCATCTGGACCATCGCCAGCTCGGAGCGCCCGCTCGGGAACGCCAGTCGCGCCTCGTGCGTGCCGGCGATGACGGCAAACCAGGTGCCGTCGATGATCTGGTCGATCGCGGCGACGGCTGCTTGCTGAGCGGCGCGGATGTTGACCTCGCCCATCGACCCGGAGGTGTCCACGATCACGATCTCGCCGGCATCGCCGGCGCCGGCCTGCCCGGCCGCACCGGCGCTCGTGCAGGTCACCGTGACGATGGCGTGGACGTCGGTGCCGCCGTCGGGCAGGAACTCGTTCTGGTAGACCTCAGCGGTGAAATCGGCCATCTCAGGGCTTCCTCTCGGGTGGAACGGTGTGCGACGTGGTGGGATCGATGCGGGCCAGGGCCACGGTGATGTTGTCCTGACCGCCTTGGGTATTGGCCCAGTCAACCAGTGCCCCGGCCAGAGAGAGTGGCGCAACGGCTGTGGAAGAGCTGTCGACGGTCTGGTGCACAAGGGCAGCCAGGTCCGGCGCCGCTGAGCAGTAGTTCCAGAGTCCGTCGGAACACAGCAGCAGCCAGCCCTTTTCGGTGAGCGCCATCGTGGCAGTCGTCGGTGTGTGATCCGGGGCGTCAACCCCCAGCCACCGCGTGATGGCATGCGAATGGGGACCGGTCTCCGCCTCTTTGCGCGGGACACCGCTGGCGATCTGCTCCTGGGAGAACGAGTCATCGACCGTCAGCGCAACGGCTGTGCCGACGTCCGGCAACCAGTAGGCCCGACTGTCACCCACGGAACCGACGACAAGCAGGTCCTGGTCCACCACCGCCGCGACGAAGGTGCACGAGGCTGGATTGCCAGCCGGATTGCCAGCCGTGGCAGCGACTTTGGCGCTCCGGGTGACATCCAGCACGGCCTCGCTGGCGGCGTCGGTCGCGACTGCGAGGCTCGCGGTCACTGCGGCGACGAGTGACGATGCGGTGCCCATGCCGCGCGAGCGGGAGGCTCCGAGGACGTCTCGCGCAGCTCGCGCAGCAGCGAGGCTGGCCACGTCAGAGTCGGTGGAGTTCGACACCCCGTCGCAGACGACGATGACCGCCCGCGACCCGGGCTCGGGATCTGCGGCGAGGGCCATGGCGTCATCATTGCGGGTATGCCGTATCCCGCGGTCGCACACCGCGGCGACCCAGGCAGCGGGCTGTTCCGTGAAGTGATCGCGAAGGGTGGGTGCGCGCGCGCCGCACGTGCCGCAATACCCGTCACTCATCACCTCGCCACCGCAGGCTGCACAGGTGGACGCAGTTCCGCCCAGATCGTCAGGCTCCGGCACCTCCTGGGTGTCCACCTGCGTCGCTGGCGGCTCGGGGGTCGCAGCTGTCGGACTGAGCTCGGCCCCGCATGCCTCGCAGAACTGTTCCGTGTCCGCGACGGCTGCGTGGCACGAGCGGCACTCCGTCATCGTGTCAACCACGTCGGGCTCAGCCACGTCACTGCATCGTCCATCCGCGCACCGTGTTGGCCTGGTCGACGAAGTGAACCCTGTCGACGGGAGTCCTGGCATAGGTGGCGAGCTCGCGGTACGTCGCCTCGAGCCCGTTGCGCAGTGCTGGTTCGGCGGCCGGCACCCCGGCGATCAGGATGTCGGGACGCGCGCCCTTGCCGCGGACTTCGCGGAGTGCGGCATCGAGCACGGTGGCGGTCAGCGTGGCCCGGTCCTCGGCCTCGATGGTCAGCGAGTCGATGCTGTGCATGGCCTCCGACAGTGCCGGCAGCCCACGCCCTGACGCAGCCAGCAGGCCCGCCCGTTTGCGTCTGGCCTGGGTGAAGGCGCGGCTGGTCGGCGGGACGAGGTCCAGCGCGGAGATGGCCCCGTCCAGGTCTCCCCGTCCGGAGCGGATCCGGGCCAGACCGAACGCCGAGGCGGCGATGTAGCTGGCGTCGGTGCGGGCACAGGTGGTGTAGAGCGACTCGGCCACGTCCAGCTCGCCGCTGCCCTCACAGGCCAGAGCCAGAGCCAGCTTCGCCGCCAGCTCGCCGGGCACCTGGCCATAGACCGCGTTGAAGGACGACTGCGCGGCGGCGGCATCGTCGCGGGACAACGCGGAGAGACCGGACATCCAGACGGCTCGCCACTCCCATGGGTCGTGGTTGAGCAAGTCCGCGACGACGGTGTCCACCACGTCGAGACGGCCGGCGTGCATCGCCGCACTCGCAGTGGCCAGCCGGACCTCGGCAGTGGCCTCCGGTGCGGCTTTGAGCGCATCGAGCCTGGCCGCCGGGTCCTCGATGCTGACGGTGTGGATCCAGCTGGTCATCGGGTCGCTCTCGTCGACCTTCAGCCCGGGCAGGTCCTGCCAGCGCAGGGTCTCGTCGGCGATGGCGGAGATGTCGAACAAGAGGGACGAGGTCGAGTGGATGGCAGCGCCATCGCCAGCCTGATCGGCGACGACCTCGCGCAGCACACCCAGGAGCTGCACGCGCAGCTCGTCGGCGGAGGCAAAACGGTCGGCGGGATCCGGCGCGCAAGCCTTGGCCAGCAGCCGGTAGAACGAGTCGTGCTTCTGGAACAGCGGTGTATCGCTGACGGGTGGGAGTGAGGCCACGTAGGTCGACTGATAGCCGCGGAAGTCCATCGCCAGCACCAGGAGGGTGCGCCCGATGGTGAAGATGTCGGAGGCCACCGAGGTGCCGACATCGGGAACCTCGGGTGCCTGGTAGCCGACCGTCCCGTAGATCGCCGAGTCCATGTCATCGAGCCGGCGAACCCCGCCGAGGTCGATCAGCTTGACCGCATCTGCCACCTGGATGATGTTGTCCGGCTTGAAGTCGCAGTAGACCAGCCCGAGATCGTGCAGGTACTGGAAGGCCGGCAGGATCTCGATGACGAACGCGATGGCCTGGTCGATCGGCAGCGGGTCATTGCGGTCGCCGGCTGCCTTCATCCGCGCCTTGAGCAGTGACTTCAGCGAGGTTCCGCCGACGTACTCCATGACGATGTAGCCGGCACCCTCATGGGTGACGAAGTTGTAGATCTCGACGATCAGCGGGTGCTCGACCTGCGCCAGGAACTGTCGCTCGGCGATGGCCGCAGCCAGGGCATCGGCATCACCGGAGTTGAGCAGACCCTTGAGGACCACCCAGCGGTTGGAGACGTTGCGGTCGCGCGCGACATAGACCCAGCCGAGACCACCATGTGCCAGGGCGCCGGCGACCTCGTACTGCCCGGCGACCAGATCCCCGGCCTTGAGCTTGGGGGTGAAGGAGAAGGGGTTGCGGCACTTGGCGCAGAAGCCCTCGGTGCGCCCCGGCTGACCATCGCGGGACCGGCCCACAGGAGCGCCGCAGGAGGGACAGTTGCGCTTCTCCTCAGGGACGATCGGGTTCTTCATGATCGCCGCGGACGCATCCACGGCCGGGATCGGAGGGATCGTCGTCAGGCCGGCACCGAGTCGGGCGCCACGAAGCCGGGTCGAGGACGTGCCCAGGCGGCGGGTCACCGTGGACCCGGCGCGCATGCGAGCGGACCCCAATGCCGTGGCGGACAGCCGGTTGGACGCCCGCGACATCGTCGAGACGCTGCTGCCGACGCCCGCGGATTGTGTCGCCGCGGAGACGTCAGCCCCGGGCACCAGACCTGCGACCGCCGTGGAACTGCTTGATGGCTGAGCCCCGGCAGGGGAGCCACAGATGTCGCAGTAACCGTCCAGGATCGATCCCGTACACCCGGGCTGGGTGCAGGCGATGGTGGTCATGTCGCCTTCCTTCGTGTCTCGCTGGTCATCCCTGCGGGCGTCGAGCATGAGGCGAGGTAGGCCTGATGGGCTGCCACCAGTGCACGGGCGCGGACCATGTCGGACGGCTCGGCGCGCAGGACTGCCTCAGCGCGGCTGAACAGATCGTCGAGGTCGTCATCGATATCGGCGGCTCCGAGACTGCGTTCGGTCACGCTGCTGCCGCGCCGGGATCGGTTCGCCTTGATGGCGTAGGCCTCCAGCCGCCCGCGCAGCTCGTCGCGCTCATCCAAAGCTGTGGCGTATGCCGCGTGCGCGAAGTTCAGGGCGCGGCTGACGGTCGCCAGCCGAGACAGGTAGGTGTCCACGTTGGCAGGTGTCTTCGGCACCGGCCCCAGCGCTGCGACGTCAGGGACGGCAAGTCTGGGGGCGGGGGTCACCGAGGCCACACAACGGGAGGCCAGGTCGCGGATCGCTGCCCCGCGAGCCTCGAGCTCGGCCCGCAGATTTTGTGCTCGCGTCGTGTCGCGGGCCGCCTCCGCACGCGTGGCTGAACCGACGATCAGGTCACGTTCGGCGCGGGCCGCATCAGCCTCGAGCGGTCCGACCAGGCCACCGACATCGGCACCGCGCTTGGCCTTCTCGACCATCTCGCTCAGCCGCTCGTCGAGCTTGGTCAGCTTGTGTGAGAGGCGATCTCGGGTCTCCGGCGGTTCAGCGGCCACGAGGTCGCGCACTCTCTCCAGCTGGGCGCGGAGCTCTCGCAGGCGACTGGTCACGTTGGCGTCGGCCGGGTCCAGGGACAGCCGGGCACGCAGCGATGCCGCCAGCGCGTCAGACAGTCGCATCGCCTCCGGCAGGGACACGGCGAGCGCGCCGCTCGAGGTCGGGACGTCGGGCCGACGGGCCAGCTGTGGGTCCAGCGTGGCGTCGAGGCGACCCCAGATCAGGGTGGACAGGCGCGCGCGTTCGGCGGGTCCGACCCGGCCAGAGTCCCATGTCGCCACCATCAGGTCATGCCGGTCGGCGACAGCCTTCCAGAGCGCCATCGACAACATGACGTCGCCGGTCAGTCCTGTTGATGTCCCGCCGCCGGCATCGGCGTCGGATGATGCCAGAGCCGCCTCGTCGAGCCGGTCGAGCTCAGCGCGGCGCTGGTCGCGCCAGGTGCCGAGTGCCTCCAGATAGCGCAGCGCGTCCTCGGACGAGAGCGAGGAGCCCATGCTGCCCGGTGGCTCGGGGGTGATGGCCGTCGCGGCGCGCACCATCACGGCTGCCGCCCGTAGACCGCGACCGGCGGTGCCGGCGCCGGCCCGAGGGCCGCTTTGAGCCACGTGTTGTATGCCGTCGTCCACTGCCCGTCGGTGCGCATCTGCTGAAGCACGCCGTTGACGAACGCGACGAAGTCCGTCTTCTTCTTGGCGATGCCCAGACCGTAGGGCTCTTCGGTGAACGCGGGGGCCTTGACGACGACCGCGTAGGGGTCCTGGGCGGCCAGCCCGGCCAGGATGGTGTCGTCGCCGGTGATTGCGTCGACCTTGCCCTGCTGGAACAGCACCAGGCAGCCGGTGTGGGTGTCGGAGCCCACCGGGATAAGTCCGGCGAACGTCTTCAGCTTCGCCATGCTGGTGGAGCCGTTCGGGGCACACACCTTCTGGCCCTTGAGGTCCGCCATCTCTTTGACCGGCAGCCCGTTGACGGTCGCGCCCTTGGCGACGAGGACCTTCTGGCCGGCGAGGTAGTACTGGGAGGAGAAGTCGATACGTTCCCACCTGGTGCACGTCATGGTCATCGCGCGGGCGACGATGTCGACATCGTCAGCGGGGTCGCCGCTCAGCACGTCGAGGCGCTGTGCCGTCGTGATGACCCTGAACTCGATCTTGTTGGGGTCGTTGAAGATGGCCTTCGAGACTGCCTTGAGCATCTCGATGTCGAAACCCTGGATCTGGCCGGTGAGCGGGTTGCGTGATCCCAACAACAAGGTGTCGGAGGAGACCCCGGCGATCAGCCGGCCCCGAGCCTTGATCTTGGACATGGTGCTGCCCGACGGCAACGCATCGGGCGCAGGGTTCGCCCCATCGGGCGCGAAGGACGCCACTGCGTTGCAGACAGGTGGCGTCGTGGTGGCGCTCGGTGCGGGCGTGCTGGCTGCGGGCGCAGGCGGGCTGGGGACCTTGGTGGTCTCGTAGACCCCGCTGCCCGAACAACCTGCCGTCACCAGGAGGGCGACGGCGGCAAACGCTGCCCCCAGGACACCGCGCCGACCGACACGGGGGACGTTCTTCCTGACGCTGTCGGACCGGTTCATCGGTACTCCTCCAGACGGAGCGCGACGCCCCACCAGGCCGATACGGCTGCTGCGACCCCCACGAACAGACCGAGCCAGGCGGCGAACGTCAACCAGGCGCGTGGTGCGTCCAGGCTGTCGGCGGCCGCCTTGCTGCTCGACGTCAGTGCGGCACCGGAGCTCGAGTCGAAGGCGTCGAAACTGACGTTGGCTGAGATGGCACCCGCTGTGGTGGCACCGCTGCCGGTCGCTAGCTCGACCGCCTTCTCCCACTGGCCGCCGTCATCGGCGCTACGGATCAGGCCGTGGGTCTCCGCGTAGTTCACCCACAGTCCATCCAGTTTCGCGGCGTCAGGCCTCAGCCGGCCCGCCACGGCGCTCTGGGCGGTGACGACCTCTGCCGAGCTCTCCCACGCCTTCTGGAAGGCCGACCCCGAGCCACGAGCGATCAGGGTCAGGCTCTCGTTCGACTTGGCGTCGAACGCGGCGATGCGTGCTGTCGCTGTTGCCAGCGTCGCGGCATACGAGCCAATTCGCACGTCATCCACCCGGTTGCCGACGGCTCCGAGGCCGATCCAGCCGATCACCAGAGTCACCAGGACCGCCGCAGTTGCTGCTGCGAGAGGGGGATTCACGTAGCGGTGGGTCCGCAACGAGAGCCAGCCCATGCCGCCGAGCAGAACGAGCAGGGCAAGCACTCCGCTGGCGATGAGCGGGGTGGACTCACCACCGACGCGGTCGAACTCGGCGGTCACCCTGGCTTGGTTGGCCTTGACCAGGGCGTCCAGGATGGGCAGGGCATCAGCGCGCAGGCCGGAGCTGGCCACGCGGAGGTACTGCGCACCCACCGGTAGGGCTTGGCGGTTGGTGGCGCGGGCCTGCTCGATCAGGCCCGCGTAGGTCAGCAGTGAGTTGTTGAGGGCTCCCAGCGCGGGCCCGTCGGCCGGTTGGGCTCTGGCCGCCTCGGCGATCAGCCGGGCGGCCTGCGCCAGGGACGCGGTGTACTCGGTCCGCTGGCTGGCTGGCTCGAGGCCGCCGACCAGGAAGGCGTTGGTGGCATCGGCATCGGCCCGGATCAGGTTGGTGTGAATGGCCTGGATCCGGACCAGCTGGGCGGTGTTGGCCCCACCTCGACCCAGAGCGTCATCGGTGGACCCGAAGGCCGAGAACGCGGAGATGGCGAAAACCAGGGACACCGCGACGGTCGACAGGGCCACGAGTCTCAGCCGCCCTGGCGTTCCCGACATGGCGCGGCGAAGCGATGTTGTCGCGTCGCCGAGCCGGCCCGCGAGGGTCGGCCCGCCAGGTGGGGGGGTGACGGAGGTCGGTATCGCGGTCGGCTGGCTCACGCCGGTTCTCCCTGCTCGTCTTCGTCCAGGTCCTCGGGCAACAGCTGACGCAGCTGCTCGGTGGTGGGGGCTTCGACCTCGCGCAAGCGCCAGGCGTGCCGCCCGATGGCGGCCTCGAGCATGTTGCGCGAGAAGCGGCCGTTGCCGAAGGTGCTGTCGCGGGTGGTTCCGGCCAACAGTTCCCTGAAGTGCGCCAGCGCCTCTGGTGTGAGCTCGAAGTCGGAGCCGTCGGCCAGCAGGGTCAGGATCTGGACCAGCTCGTCGTCGGTGTAGTCGTCGAACTCGATGATGGTCCGAAAGCGGCTGGACAAGCCGGGATTGGCGGCGACGAAGGCTGTCATGGGCGCGGGATAACCGGCGACGATGACCACCAGGTCGTCGCGCCGGTCCTCCATCTCCTTGACCAGGGTGTCGACCGCCTCGGTGCCGTACTGGTCGCCGGTCAGGCTGTAGGCCTCGTCGATGAAGAGCACACCCCCCGCGGCCTTGGCGACCACCTCGGAGGTCTTGATCGCGGTCTGGCCCAGGTATCCGGCCACGAGCTCGGAACGGTCCACCTCGACCAGCAGACCCTTGGACAGCAGGCCGAGCGCCTGGTAGATCCCGCTGACCAGTCTGGCCACGGTCGTCTTGCCGGTGCCCGGGTTGCCGGTGAACACGAGATGTCGCGTGATCGTTGCGTTCTTCATTCCCGCTTCTGCGCGCAGCCGGTCAACCCGCAGGATCGCCACCTGCCGGTGGATCTCGCGCTTGACCCGCTCCAGGCCGATCAGGGCATCGAGCTCGGCAAGAAGCTCCTCGACGGTCTTCTTCGTAGGCTCCGGCGCCGCCGGCTGGGCTGGAGCCTCGTCCGACTTGTCAGGCTCACGTTGAGTCATGGGTCGACCAGGCCCTGACAACTCAGTGGGGGAAGGGGTTGGGAGGTCGGGTCGCGTTGGTTGTGACAGGTGGTATCGGGCCCCTGCCGCGTTCAGCTGAGCGGCCGCTGCCACTGAGGCGTTGCCGATCACGCGCATGGTCGGCTCGCCGAGACCACAGGCCGCCGAGACCACCTCAGCCAGCGCCTCGGCATAGGGCACGCTGCGCGAAGACCCTTGTGCCACAAGGCCGGTCAGGGTCGCGGTGGGGGCGGCCCGCCATCTCCGGCCTCGTGACGCGGCGTCGAAGAAGTCCTGGGTGGTCCCGCCACCGACGGCCGCGGCCCAGCTCACGTCAGCCCCCGGTGCCGACTCGGCCACGGCCGCCGCCAGGGCGACGCCCTCGGCCCGTGCGGTCACCGCCTCGACCCCGGCCGACTCGGCGACCTCGGCCAAGGCATCGAGTGCATGGTCCAGCGTCCGCGTGGGCGACTGCGGATGGCCCGTCATGGTGCACCGGTTGTGGTCGGCGGCTGCAGCCGGCCTCCTTGCGAGTCGGGGGCAATCGTCACGTCCGGACCCAACGCCAGACCGCCACCGGTCGAGGCGTGGCCGAACTTCTCCGCCAGGAAACGGCCGTGCGCCACGAGCGCCGCGGCATCGGCACGGCATACGGCGTCGAAGACCTTGTCCATCGTGGCGGCCAGCAGGTCGAGCTGGTCGATCAGGATCATCAGCGAGGTCTTGCCGCGGTCGACGGGGCGGCTGTCGGCCCACTGGCGAGGCAGGCGCAGGTAGCCGTCGATGGCTTCTGGCAGGTAGTCGGTCGCGGTCGCCATCACGTTGTAGGCCTGCTGGCTGCCGGCGCCCAGGTTCGACAACCGCGGGATGGTGTCGCGCACGGTCCGGGAGACCCTGGTAACCCGTGACGCGACCGGCGCGGGGACAACACCCCGGGCGACCATCGACTCGACGGCGTCAAGGGCTGCGAGCAGGTCGTCGCTGGTGGGAACCCTTGGCAGCACAGGACGTTCGGGTTCGCGACGGCGACCCGAAAGTCGAGCGAGGAGATCACTCAGCGCCATGTTGCCAATTCTCTCCGGAGACCCGGGTCAGCTGCCAGCGCCTGGGGTTCTGTCGATATCGAGCGAGCCGCGGGCGACCTTGGGGTCCTGGCGCTCGACCCGGGCGAGGTAGTCGCGGGACTTGCTGACCTCGGTCTCCAGGGATCCGATGGTGGCGGCCATGCTGTCCAGGGCCTGCACCTTGAACGTGTCGATCGCGTCCATCGTGGCGTAGATGTTCTGGAAGGCGGCTTGCAGCTGCGGCAACCCGATCGTGGCGGATGCGGCCTGCTGCTGGATGGCGACCGAGTTGTCGCGCAGCATCTCCGAGGTGCGCTCGATCAGGCCGGACGTGGTGGTGTTGAGGGCCGTGATCTGGGTGAGCACGAGCTTCTGGTTGCCAAGCGCCTGAGCAACCATGACCGCCGTGCGCAAGGCCGAGATCGTCGTGGTGGAAGCCCGGTCGACGCCCTTGATCAGCTCGATGTTGTTCTTGATGACGATGTCGATGGCCAGGTAGTTCTGGATCGACACGGCCAGCTGGGTCAGCAGGTCCTGGTGCTTCTGGCGGACGTAGAACTGCACGTCGTCCCGCAGGGCCTTTGCCTTGTCAGGGTTGATGGCCTCGAGGTCGGCGATCGCGGCCGCCAGGCGCGCGTCGAGGCGTTCGGCGACGTAGACGTACTGGTTGAGCCGGCCCATCGCCTCCCACAGCTGCTGTTTCTCCATGTTGAGCGCCGCGTTGTCCTTGCCGAGCTCATCCTGGCCGTCGCGCAGCGCGTGCAGGATCGCATCGAGGTGGCTCTCGGCACTCTGGTACTTGCGGAAGTAGTCGTTCACCCTGTCGCCGAACGGGATCATGCCGAAGAGCTTCTTGGGGGCGGAGGCTTCCTTCGGGTCGAGGTCCTCCACGGTGCGGCGCAGCTCGAGCAGGGTTCCGCCGACCTTTGAGCCCTCGGCGAGTCCGCCCTCCTTCAGCGCCTTGACGGGTGACTTCAGCAGGCTGTTGGAGGTCTCGGCGGCCCGGCGGATGTCTTCGTCGCCCATCGTGCGCACGTCCGTAGCCTTGGCTGCAAACTCGGGCGAACGCGCCGTGGCCGACATCAACGACGCGAGATAGCCCTCGACCTTGGCGTCCAGACCCGGCAGCGCCGCAGCCTCAACGGCGGGAGCGAGCGAGGGCGCTGCGGTGGCCGTCACTGCCTGCACCGGTGGCGGTGCGGTGAGCGTCAGAACGGATTCGGTGACCGCGGGCGCCTGGAGCGGCTGGTTGGCTGACTGGCTCGACGTGGCCGGTTCTGTCATCGCTGTCCCTTGTCTGTGCGAACGTCCATGAGCCTGCACCCCTGTTGACGTTTGGCCAATCTACGCGGTTCCCGGCTGCGGCGGCGGTGCATTCGCGTGTCACGATGAGGGGCATGCGAATGTTCATCGCGCTGCCGCTGCCTGATGCGGTGAAGGAGGACCTGGCCGAGTTCCTCGAGCCTCGTCAGAAGGCGGGGTTCAAGGGCCTCGGTCTGCGCTGGACCATGCCCGGGCAGTGGCACGTCACCCTCGCCTTCCTGCCCGACCTGTCCGACCGTCATACGGATGAGCTGCTTGAACGCATCCAGCGCGCCACGCTGCGACGAAACCCGCTGGTATTGCGACTGGTTGGTGCGGGTGTCTTCCCGAACGCCGCACGAGCCAAGGTTCTCTGGACGGGGGTCGAGCATGACGGAGAGGAGCTGATGAGGCTGGCAGGCGGGGTCCGGGCAGCCGCCTCGAAGTCAGGCACCACGGTGGGCGGGGGACGATTCCATCCGCACCTGACGCTGGCCCGGCTGGGAGTCGCCACGAACGTCACACACCTGCTTGATGCGCTGGAGCAGTACGAGAGCCCGCCCTGGCAGGCCCGCGAGATCGCGCTGATCGCCTCGTATCTCGGGCAGGGGCCGAATGCCAGGCCGCGGCACGAGGTCCGGGCGACCTTCACGCTCGGCCCCGCCTGACATGGGCAAGACGTGGCCTTGGCGGCGGCCGGTCATCCGCGGCACGGAACTGGTCATCATGGTGATCGCGGTCTATCTCGGTGGGGTCGGCGCGACCAGCCTGTTCCCGACCACCGTGCAGACCAGCCACTACAGCGCCGAGGTGCGGTTGTCAGCGCTCCCGTCGTTCACCTCCACGATCCACAGCCCCACATCTTTCGGCGATCTAGACCTCAAGTTCACCGGGCCTTTCCTGTCGCCCGGGGTCGACGCCACCATCCAGGTTCGCGACACGATTACCGAGCTGTTCGACGACCGGCGCGTATCGATCCTGGCTTTGCAGCCCTCGAGCAAGGAGATCGGCGACGCGCTCAGCTCCGGGGTCACCGAGCTCGGGCTGAAGTTCTCTGGTGGGGTTCTGGTCGTGGGTTTCGGCGCGATCGCCCTGATCGCCTACGCGCGTCGTCGTCTCCCCACGGCGCGTCAGATGGTGTCCACCGGCGTCGCTGCTCTGCTGGCGATCGGCGGCACCGGTGCCGGGGTCTGGGGGACCTACCAGCGGGACCAGCTCTCCACCTTCACGACGACTGGCCTGCTCGGCACCCTCCGAAGCAACGCGGGGTTGCTGGCCGACGTCGAGGCTCGCGCCGCGCAGGTCACGCCGTACGTGACGAACCTGCTGGCGCTCTCGCAGGCGTTGCAGGAGAAGTTTGTCCCGGCGGAGGTCACCAAGCCGACGGCTGCACGGTTCCTTCTGGTCTCGGACATCCACGGCGCCAACCAGTACCCGATGATGAAGCGGATCGTCGCCGACGAGCGGATCACCGCGGTCATCGACTCGGGCGACCTGCTCAACTTCGGCAGCGTCACGGAGGCAGAGCTGGCCGGGATCTTCACCTCGATCGAGAACCTGGGAGTGCCCTACATCTTCGTGCGAGGCAACCACGACGCGAGCAGTCTGTCCGACCAGGGACTGCTGCAACGGATGGCCAGGATCAAGAACGTCGTGCTGCTTGAGCCGGCGCCGCAGTCCTATACCGAGGTCAGCGTCGACGGAGTGGTCATCGCCGGCTTCAATGACCCGCGCTTCTTCGGCGACGACAACAAGAACAACAACGAGAAGCAGCGGCCCGCGGCGGACGCGTTCAACCGGGCGTATGCCGGTCGTCCCCGTCCGGACATCGTCGTCTCGCACGAGCCCGCGGCGGTCAAGATGGTCGACTCCGCGACGATCCGGGTCAACGGCCACCTGCACACGGGCCAGCTCGAGGGCAGTCGCATCGGCGTCGGCACCTTTACCGGTGGTGGCACCGTGACCCACTTCCTGGTCCCGGAGACGGGCGATCAGCCGGGCGAGCTGGCCGGCCAGCCCTATGCCTTTGACATCGCAGTGTTCAGCGAGAGCTGCGACCTGGCATCGCTGACCCGCTACACCTACCGCAACCTGATTCAGGGGAGGCCCGCCTACGACAATGTCAGTGTCATCAACGGCACGACCATTGCCACGCGCGAGCCCGATGAACGGACCTGCGGAACTGACCTTGGCGTGAGCCGGACGACGGTTACCCTCGGGGGGTGAACAGCGAAGCGGTCGCAGGGGCGTCGGGCCGGCATACGGCGCCGACCTCTCAGTGGGTGGATCTGGGCGTGCCCGTTCACTACGTCGACCACGGCGGGCGCCCGGACGCACCCTTGCTCGTGATGGTGCATGGGCTGGGGGGTTCGCTGGTCAACTGGGCTGCCCTTGCTCCCCTGCTGACCGGTACCTGCCGCGTCATGGCGTTGGACCTGGTCGGATTCGGCCATACCAAGGCGGGCGCAAAATCGACCTCGATCGACGCCAACCAGCTCATGCTTCAACGGTTCTTGAGCGAGGTCGTCGGCGGCCCGGTGATCCTGGTCGGCAACTCGATGGGCGGGCTGATCACGATCCTTCAGTCGGCGCGACACCCCGAGACGGTCACGGCTGCGGTGCTCATCGACCCTGCCGTCCCCCCCTCGCCGGGATCGCGCCCCGATCCGCTCGTGGCCGCCGCCTTCGGGATGTATGCCGTGCCCCACCTCGGTCGCGCGATGCTCAAGGCCCGTCGCAAGGCGCGTTCACCCGAGCAGCTCGCCATGGACGTCCTGCGTCTGTGTTGCGTAGATCCCTCGCGGGTGCAGGCCGACGTGCTCGAACAACACATGGAGGTGGCGCGGGCCCGCTGGGCATACCCCGCCGTCGACGAACAGTTCCTCGGTGCGGCTCGTTCCATGTTGAGGGTGCTCGCCCGGCGCCGCTCCCTTCTCGCCGCCATGAGGTCGATCGAGGTGCCGGTGCTGCTGTTGCACGGGGAGAAGGACCGACTCGTGTCGATCGGCGGAGCCCGGGCGGTCGCGGCGGCGAACCCGTCGTGGCGCTTCGAGGTGGCCCCGGACGTCGGGCACGTGCCCCAGCTCGAGGTGCCGGAGTGGACCGCCCGCCACATCCTTGACTGGCTGGCAACCGATGCGCGCGACGCCGCACTGCTGACGAGGCGATGAGCGTGGAACAGCTCAGCGGTCTCGATGGGTGGTTCCTCGCGATGGAGACCCGCACGGTGTTCGGACACGTCGGGAGTGTCTGCATCGTCGACGCCAAGAGCGCGAAGTCACGCCTGAACCTCGAACACCTCACGCGGGTCATCGAGTCGCGGCTGCCGCTGGTTCCTCTCTTGCGGCGACGGCTGGTCACGGTGCCACTCGGCCTCGACCATCCGTACTGGATCGAGGACCCGGAGTTCGACATCGAGTTCCACGTCCGGGAGCTGGCGCTGCCTTCTCCCGGGAACGACAGGCAGCTGTCCGAGCAGGTGGCCCGGCTGCACGCGCGGCCGCTGGACCGCAGCCGCCCGCTGTGGGAGCTCTACCTGATCACCGGACTTCGCGGAGGACGTGCGGCGATCTACTCCAAGATCCATCACGCCGCAATCGACGGCGTCTCCGGCGGCGACATCCTCACGGCTGTGCTCGACCTGTCGCCAGGGGGCCGTGAGCTGCCGGTGGCCGAGGTCTTCGAGCGTGAGGAGCCGCCGGACCCCGTGCGGTTGCTGGCCCGCAGCGCGGTGAACCTGGCCCGTCAGCCGCTGCGGGCGGTCCGCGTTGCCACCGACCTGGCACGTGCGATTCCCGGGATGGCCAACGCCCTTGGCTCCCCGATCGCTCATCGCCTGGCCGCTGGGGACGACGGAGACCTGCTCTCCCAGACCGGGCTGCGCGCGCCGAGCACGCCGTTCAACGCGCCCATCTCTCCTCACCGGAGGTGGGCCTTCGCCGACCTGCCGCTTGACGAGGTCAAACGACTGCGGACGGGCACCGACCTAACCGTCAACGACGTCGTCATGGCGTTGTGCGCCGGGGCGCTGCGTCGTTGGCTGCAGCTGCACGACGGGTTGCCGAACGCGCCCCTGGTCGCGGCGGTCCCGGTGTCGGTGCGCACGAAGGACCAGAAGGGCGAGCACGGCAACCGGGTGTCGATGATGCTGGCTCCACTGCCGACCAACCTGTCCGACCCGGGGGAGCGGCTGGGCGCCATGCACGAAGCAATGCGCGACGCCAAGGAGCAGCACGACGCCATCCCCGCCAGCCTGCTGGGCGACGTCACCCAGTTCGCGCTGCCGGCACTGGCAAACCAGGCCTGGCGGCTGTCGGCCGGGCTGAGATTGATGGAACGCGTGAACCCTTTCAACCTCTTCATCTCCAACGTTCCCGGGCCGAACGTGACCCTGTACTTCGCTGGCGCCAAGGTGTTGGCGTACTACCCGGTGTCGGCCCTCGTGGATGGCCAGGGGCTCAACATCACGGTGATGAGCTATTGCGGCAGCCTGTACTTCGGACTGGTCGCCTGCCGCCGACTGGTGCCCGACCTCGACGTCATGGCCGGCTTTCTGCGGGACGAGCTCGATGCCCTCATCGCGGGGGTGTAGCCGTGACGGATGCAGCCGCGATGGACGCAGACGTCATCGTGGTCGGGGCCGGCCTGGCCGGCCTGGTCGCCACCGCTGAGCTGGTCGCGGCCGGCAAGTCCGTCATCGTCGTCGAGCAGGAGTCGGCGCAGAACTTCGGCGGTCAGGCGTTCTGGTCATTCGGCGGCATCTTCCTGGTCGACTCCCCTGAACAGCGGCGGATGGGCATCAAGGACAGCGTCGAACTGGCCTGGCAGGACTGGGAGGGATCGGCGGGCTTCGACCGTGCCGACGAGGATCACTGGGCCAGGCAGTGGGCCCGCGCCTACGTCGACTTCGCCGCCGGAGAGCAGCGCGACTGGCTCCGCGAGCGGGGCGTGCGGTTCTTCCCCGTGGTCGGATGGGCAGAGCGTGGCGACGGTCGGGCGCTGGGTCACGGCAACTCCGTCCCGCGCTTCCACGTCACCTGGGGCACCGGCCCCGGGCTCCTCGAGCCATTCGTGCGCAGGGTCCGCGCCGGTGTGGCCGAGGGCCTGGTCACACTCGCCTTCCGGCATCAGGTCGACGAACTGACAGGGACCCAAGGGACCCAAGGGACCAACGGCGCCGTTGACGGAGTGCGCGGAAGCGTTCTGGCGCCTTCGGCCGCGCCCCGCGGCGTGGCCACGTCCCGGGAGGTCGTCGGTGACTTCGCCTTCCGCGCACAGGCGGTGATCGTGACCTCGGGCGGCATTGGTGCCAACCACGACCTTGTGCGGGAGAGCTGGCCCGAGCGCCTCGGCGCCCCGCCCGACACGATGCTCACCGGAGTCCCGGCATACGTCGACGGCCGGATGCTCGGCATCTCGGAGTCCGCGGGGGCGAACATCGTCAACCGCGACCGCATGTGGCACTACGTCGAGGGCATCGAGAACTGGGACCCGATCTGGGCCGGTCACGGCATCCGGATCCTGCCCGGCCCGTCGTCGATGTGGTTCGACGGGGCTGGTCGGCGGCTGCCGGCACCCTTCTTCCCCGGCTTCGACACCCTCGGCACTCTCGCGCACCTGCGCACCACCGGCCATGACCACTCCTGGTTCGTACTGACCCAGAAGATCATCGAGAAGGAGTTCGCGCTGTCGGGCTCCGAGCAGAACCCCGACCTCACCGGCAAGAGCATCCGGCAGGTGCTGAGCCGGGTGCTGCCGGGGGCACCCGGACCGGTCGAGGCGTTCAAGGCCAACGGCGCCGACTTCGTGGTGGCCGACTCGCTGGCCGACCTGGTCGACGGCATGAACCGCCTGACGCCGGAGGCAGTTCTGGACCTGGGTGACCTCGAGCGGCAGATCGTCGCCCGCGATCGCGAGATCGGCAACACGTTCAACAAGGACGCGCAGATCACGGCGATCCACGGGGCGCGTGCGTACCGTGGTGACAAGCTGATCCGCACCGCCGCACCCCACCGGATCCTCGACCCGAAGGCTGGTCCTCTCATCGCCGTCAAGCTGCACCTCCTGACCCGCAAGACCCTCGGCGGGCTGCAGACCGACCTGACCTCCAGGGTCATTCGGGCCGATGGGTCGCCGCTGCCCGGGCTGTATGCCGCGGGCGAGGTTGCCGGGTTCGGCGGCGGCGGAATGCATGGGTACCGCTCGCTCGAAGGCACGTTCCTGGGCGGCTGCCTCTTCTCGGGCCGGGCTGCCGGCCGCGCCGCCGCGGGGGCTCTGGCATGAGCCCCCTGCACGAGCAGGATCGTGCCACCGACACGGTCAGCTGGGGCTTTCAGATAACCGCGGCGTGGGCGCTGCGCTTCCTCATCGTCATGGCGGCCCTGTTCGTGCTGCTCACCCTGCTCAACTCGGTCAGCCTCGTCACCATCACTGTGATCGTCGCGGTGATGATCTGTGCGTTGCTACAACCGGCCGTCGGGGTGCTGATGCGCTACGGGGTGCCCCGGATCCTCGCTGCGATCCTGGTGTTCGTGCTCGGCATGACCGCGCTGGTCGGCGCCACCTGGTTCGTCGTGCAGCAGGTCTCATCGAGCTCCTCCGAGCTGGGGAACCAGTTGTTGGACGCCGTCGCGACGATCCGCCATTGGCTGGTCACGGGGGCGCCGCAGATGTCCGAGACCCAGGTCCAGCAGCTGATCGACGACCTGACCAGAACCATCACCGAGAACCGCGCCAGCCTGGCTCAGGGTGTCTTTGCCACCGCCAACAGTGCGTTGGTCATTGTCAGCGGGGCGGTCTTCTGCTTGTTCGCGACCTTGTTCCTGTTGACCGACGACGGAAGCATCTGGCGATGGGTCGTGGGTCTCTTCCCCGACCAGGCCCGGGCCAGGGTGGCCCACGCGGGCACCGTGGCATGGCGGACGCTGATCGCCTACATGCGCAGCACCGTCTTGCTGGCGCTGATCAACTCGCTCACCATGGTGGTGATCATGCTCATCGCCGGCATACCGCTGGTGGTTCCCCTGGGCGTGCTGTTGTTCCTGGGCTCGATGATCCCGTTGATCGGCATGCTCGTGGCCGGCGTCGTGGTCGTCCTGGTGGCGTTGGTGACCAAGGGCCTGGTCATGGCCGTGGTCATCTTGCTCGCACTGTTTCTCACGGTGCAGCTTGAGGGCAACCTGCTCAACCCCTACATCCTGGGCAAGGCCGTCCGGATCCATCCGCTGGGCATTCTGATGGCGGTGACCGCAGGCACCATCGTGGGCGGGATCTTCGGTGCGTTCATCGCTGTTCCGCTGGTCGCCGTCCTGAACAACGTGGCCAACGACGTCCAAGGCCGCGCTATGGGAGAGCCCGCGCCCGAGCTACCAACCTAGGTTCGGCCGGGATCGACCTGGTCGTGCTGCGCCCCGCTCTGGGCCCATCGCAACGACAGCACGACCGCCAGCGGCCACAGCGCCTGCGCCCCTGCGGCAACTCGCTCGGCCAGCCCCACCCTCTGGCCACTCGCCACCAGTTCGGCGAAGAACCAGGCGAGGGTCAGCAACAGCGCGGACGTCGCCGCCGCGGATACCCGTGGGCCAAGGAAAGCGGCGACGGCTTGCCCAGCTGGCCGCGGGGGGACCCATGCGAACGCGGGCCACACGGCCAGCGCCACG
>JBBRWQ010000018.1:0-48004 GCA_038249115.1 Actinomycetales bacterium | reverse complement strand
TGGCCATCCCCCAACCCGTCCGTGCCGGACTCGTCGATGCCACCGACACCCTCGTCCAGACCGCAAGCAACGCCATGTCAGCCGCCGCATGCCTCGACCGAGTCACCCAAGACAGTCCCCCGGGATTTAGGCAAGAGCCGACCACATCTCGCGGCCGCCGACACGAGGCGCCCACGCACATGTCTCAGGAGGTACCCCGTGTTGCCAGGCGGTAGCGCCACTTCAGGCCGCAATGACCGCCCACAAGCCTTCCCGCGCTTTAGGGGTAGCAACGAGGAGCAGTCCAAGCTGCTCGGCCGAAGAGACGAAAGGTGAAGTGTCGATGATCAACTCCGAAACGCCGACCGGTCGACTGTTGAGGAAGGCAGCCAATCTGCTCAACTCCGTCGCAGAAGCTGCGTGGACCAACGACATCCAAGCACCCGCACGGTGGGATCTCCACCGCATCGGAACCGAGGCCCACCTCGCCCAGCGCGACATTCTCGACATGCTCGGTCAGCCCGGCGCACTGGCGGAGCCTCTTGCCGACTTCGACATCCTGACCGCACTTGAGCAAGTTGCCTACACTCTCGCCGCCATTCCCCACGAGTTTCACGACCTTGATACGGAACGGCTGGAAGCTCGAGTGGCCTCACTTGTGCGCCGGGTCCTCGGCCTCACATCCGGTCCGATTCGGACAGGACAGCGACCGTCGTTTAGCGGTCGTGTGCGAGTAATCCAGGGTGCCCGCTGTTTTGGTTGCCTCATCCGCAAGAGGGACGGATGAGGCAACCCACCAGATCCTCCGGGGTCGGTCACCCTCGACCGCGTCGACACTCGTCCACAGGGCCGCGGATGGCCGCGCTGGGGTGTGCGATCACAGAGAAGACTGGAAGGGCGCAGCACAAAATGGAGGAGACATGCGCGAGAGTTTGCTGAGTGTGGAGGGGGCCGCCGAGTACCTGTGTACGTCGCCTCGCTTCATCCGACGACTCGTTGCTGAGAGACGGGTCCCGTACGTCAAGGTGGGGCGCTTGGTACGGCTGACGGCCGAGGACCTGGACGCTTTCATTGCTTCAGGGCGGGTGGAGCCATTGACCGCTAGCGACGTTTGGCGTCGGGTGAAGAGGGTCGAATGACGTCCAAACGCTACTTCGGCAACGTTCGGAAACGTGCTTCTGGTCGCTGGCAGGTCAGGTACCGCGGGCCCGATAGCCAACTTCGTTCGGCGCCAGAGACATTTGTTCGCAAGAGTGACGCCGATCGGTTCTTGCGACTGATTGAAAGCCGAATGAGTCAAGGCGACTGGTCGGACCCGAAGCGCGCACGGGTGCTGGTGGACGACTATGCGACGCTATGGATCGCACAGCGCCCCGGGCTGAGGCCGCGAACTGTCGACCTGTACACGTGGCTCCTCAAAAAGTACGTCTCGCCCAAGCTGGGGTTGGTCCCACTCAGCAAGCTCGACACGGCGCTGATCCGGGAGTGGCGAGCGGGGTTACTCGACACAGGAGTGACGCAGGGCATGGCCGCAAAGGCCTATCGGCTCCTTCGGGCGATCCTCAACACCGCCGTTGACGAAGACAACTTGATCAGCACCAACCCGTGCAGGATCAAGGGTGCAGGCTTGGAGAACACCGCGGAGCGTCCATTCCTGAGTATTGATCAGGTCATGACACTCGCAGTGAGGGCGCCGGATCGGTGGCGGGCGTTCATCTTGCTCACGACTTTTGCCTCGTTGCGTTGGGGAGAGATCACCGCCCTTACACGTGCCGACGTCGACCTAGTCAACTGTGAAGTCCGGATCCGCCGGCAGTTCCTCGAACGTTCTACGGGCGTTGTTGAAGTGGGGCCGCCGAAGTCTCGCGCAGGAAGCAGGACCGTGAGCTTCCCCGAGCTAATCCTTCCGGATCTCCAGGAGCATTTGGAGAAGTTCAGTGGTGGCGGTCGAGACGGGTTGGTCTTCTGTGCGCTCAAGGGTCAACCGCTGAGGCGGTCGGACTTCAACAAGTCAGTGAGGTGGCATGAACTTGTTGCCGAGATAGGAGTGCCGAACTTGCACCTCCACGACCTGCGGCATACAGGCAACACCTTGGCTGCCTCGTCGGGCGCCAGTCTCAAGGACCTGATGACCCGCATGGGCCACGACAGCCCTGCTGCGGCGCTGATCTACCAGCACGCCACTCGCGAGGCCGACGCCGCTATTGCGATCGCGATGAACGACCGACTGAGCGCGTATCTGAAGCCAGAAGGTCGGTCCTGAAATGCGCCACTGTGGCCCGTGTGTGGCCCATGGCGTCCAAAGGCGGTCGAAAAGCGACGTGGCGCGGCGACCGGCAATCTTCGAATTGCTAATTGTTGCAACGCTTTTCGCGTGTGGAGCGGGTGACGGGAATCGAACCCGCACTGTCAGCTTGGGAAGCTGATGTTCTACCATTGAACTACACCCGCAGGCGCGCTCCCCGGCATACAGCCATGGCGCGATCGGCAGTCTAACCGACACGCGTGAGGTGGTTGGGCCCGCGCTGCGGTGAGCACCGGGTAGCGTGTCGGCGTGCTGCTTTCAGACCGTGACATCAGGGCCGAGATCGACGGCGGGCGGGTTCACCTTGAGCCGTATGACGAGGCGATGGTCCAGCCGTCCAGCATCGACGTGCGCATGGACAAGTTCTTCCGGCTGTTCGACAACCACAAGTACCCCTTCATCGACCCGGCCGAGGACCAGCCGGACCTCACCCGCCTGATCGAGGTCGAGCGCGGTGAGCCGTTCATCCTGCACCCGGGCGAGTTCGTGCTGGGCTCAACCTTTGAGATCGTGACGCTGCCCAATGACCTTGCCGCCCGGCTCGAGGGCAAGTCGTCGCTCGGCCGGCTCGGTCTCCTCACACACTCCACCGCCGGCTTCGTCGACCCTGGGTTCAGTGGCCACGTGACGTTGGAGCTGTCAAACGTTGCCACCCTGCCGATCAAGCTCTGGCCCGGCATGAGGGTGGGTCAGCTCTGTTTCTTCAGGTTGTCCAGCCCCACCGAGAACCCCTACGGAAGTGCGAAGTACGGATCGCGATATCAGGGTCAACGCGGTCCCACAGCCAGTCGTTCGTTCCAGAACTTCCACCGCACGGAGGTCTAGGCCCGGCGGGCCACCTGCGCGTCGGCCACCGGAGGTGCTCAGGCGGGTCACAGGTACCCCGAATAATCTGCGCTCATGTCCCACGCTCCCCGCCTGCGATTCAGGGGTGACGTCGCCCACGCCGAAGCCGTCGTGCTGCTCCTGCATGGCGGCATGGAGAGGCACCGTTCCCCAGTGGGGGCGCTCGACCCCGCGGTGTTGCGCCTGATTCCCTTTGGCCGCAGCGTGGTTCGAGCCGGTCGTGGGCGCATCGCGTTGGCATCGCTGCGGTATGCCGTGCGCGGATGGAACGGTGAGGACGAGTCGCCGCTGCCGGACGCGCGGTGGGCACTGGACCGGATCGGGGATCGGTTCGGCGGCCTGCCGTTGGGGCTGGTCGGCCACTCCATGGGTGGGCGGGTGGCGCTGCGGGTGGGTGATCACACGGGAGTTCGCAGCGTGGCCGCCCTGGCACCGTGGCTTCCCAAGGGCGAGCCGATCGCGGACCTTGGCGACCGAAAAGTCCTCCTCGCCCACGGCACCGCCGACCGCACTACCGACCCGACAGCGACTGACGCGCTGGCGCGAAAGCTGGGTGAGCGCGGCGTCGACGTCGAGCAGCACGAGTTCATCGGAGGCCATCACTCGATGCTGTTCCCGGCCAAGCCGTGGCATGATCTGGTCGCCGAGTTCATGGTTCGGACCCTGTTGGCCCGTTAGGTTGATTGCCATGATCCGGTTTGACGCGGTCTCGAAACAGTTCCCGGATGGCACCAAAGCGGTGGATGAGCTGACGCTCGAGGCTCCAACCGGCAAGATCACCGTCCTGGTTGGGCCGTCCGGGTGTGGCAAGACGACGTCACTGCGGATGATCAACCGGATGGTCAAGCCGACAAGCGGACGGATATGGGTCGACGACCAGGACACGGCAGAGATGAACGAGGCACAGCTGCGCCGGGGCATCGGATACGTCATCCAGGACGCCGGACTGTTCCCACACCGCACCATCGCCGCCAACATCGCCACGGTTCCCATGCTGCTGGGATGGGACAAGCGCACCGCCAAAGCCCGGGCCCTCGAGCTGATGGAACGGGTTGGTCTCCCGACCAGCTTCGCGAATCGCTATCCCGCGCAGCTCTCCGGCGGCCAGCAGCAGCGGGTCGGCGTTGCGCGGGCTCTCGCCGCGGACCCTCCCGTGATGCTGATGGACGAGCCTTTCAGCGCTGTCGACCCTGTTGTGCGCGAGCAGCTGCAAGACGAGTTCCTGCGCCTTCAGGGAGATCTCGGCAAGACGATCGTGTTTGTCACGCACGACATCGAGGAGGCGATCAAGCTCGGTGACCAGATTGCGGTGCTCCGCGCCGGTGGACACCTGGCCCAGCTGAGCGACCCCGCGCAGCTGCTTGCCCATCCGGTCGATGACTTCGTCGCCGATTTCGTGGGGAGGGACCGCGGATACCGGGCTCTGAGCTTCCAGACATCACCGCAGTTCCCGCTCGCGACGGAGTCGAGCGTGCCGATCGGGGCCACACCGGGGCAGGCAGCGGCAGCCGCGCGCGACGGCTGGGTCCTGGTCACCGACACCGACCGGCGCCCACTCGGCTGGATCGAGCCCGGTCGGATCACGGGCCCCATCAGACCCGAGATGCTCGCGCGTGGGGGCACGGTCGCCACAGCGGGTGGCCCGTTGCGCAACGCCCTGGATGCCGCACTGTCGTCGCCAAGTCGCCGCGGGGTGATCGTTGACGACGAAGGGGCGCTACTGGGCACCGTTCGCGCATTTGAGGTTCTTGCCGAGATCGAGGAGCGTGCGCGGCCCGAGCTGGACGACGCAGACCTTGAGCGTGCCGGTTTGCTTCCCGTCGAGGAAACGCCCGAATGACCTGGCTGCAGGGCCACTTTGCCGACGTGCTGAGCCTGGCCGGTCGGCATATCTACCTCGCCGGCGTGCCGCTGCTCCTGGGGCTGCTCCTCGCGCTCCCGCTCGGCTGGCTGGCTTCGCGGTACCGGGTCCTCTACCCGCTCCTGATCATCGGAACCGGGCTGCTCTACACCATCCCGTCCCTGGCGCTGTTCATCATGTTGCCGTTGCTGGTCGGCACCAAGATCCTCGACCCGAACAACGTCGTCATCGCCATGACCGTCTACACCATCGCGCTGCTCGTGCGCACAGTCGCAGACGGGTTGGGCGCAGTACCCGATGCGGTCAAACAATCGGCGACAGCCATGGGCTACAAGAGAGTTCGACGTTTCAGGTCGGTCGAGCTTCCCCTGGCCGTTCCCGTTATCTCGGCAGGGTTGCGTGTCGCTGCGGTCAGCAACGTCAGCATCGTCAGCGTGGCCGCGCTCATCGGCGTTCCGCAGCTCGGGTCGCTGTTCACCGACGGCTTCAACCGCGCGTTCTTCGACCCGATCATCGTGGGCGTGGTCGCGTGCGTGTTGCTGGCGCTGCTGTTCGACGTGGCGATCCTGGGGGTCACTCATCTGGTGACGCCTTGGCAGCGCGCAGGGAAGGTCGCGGCATGATCAACCGCATCCTGGCGTGGCTCGCCGACACCGCGCACTGGCAGGGCGGCGACGGCATCGTCCGCCGGCTCATCGAGCACATGGAGTACTCCCTGGTGGCCCTGCTGATCGCCGCTCTCATCGCGATTCCGCTGGGCCTCTACATCGGGCACACCGGTCGAGGTCGCTTCTTCGTGGTCAGCGCACTGGGCGCCGCCAGGGCGATCCCCTCACTTGGCCTGCTCTTCCTGGCCGTCCTCTGGCTGGGACCCCGGCTCAGGGGTGACATCGCATTCCTGGCACCTGCCGGCCTGGTTCTGGTCGTGCTGGCCATCCCGCCGATCCTGTCCGGCGCATACGCCGGCGTCGAGTCGGTGGAGCCGGCCGTCCGCGATGCGGCCGTGGGCATGGGTATGCGCGGCACGGAGGTCCTCCGTCACGTGGAGTTCCCGTGTGCCCTCCCTCTGATCATGTCCGGTATCCGTTCGGCGATGTTGCAGGTGATCGCCACCGCCACGATCGCTGCGGTCGTGGGACTGGGGGGCCTCGGCCGGTTCGTGATCGACGGCCTGTCGGTCAGGGACACCCCACAGACCGCTTCGGGCGCAATACTTGTCGCCCTTCTGGCGTTAACAGTCGATATGGTCCTGGCTCTGGTCCAGCGTTCGGTGGTTTCCCGCGGCCTGACCGGAAGATATGGCAAGGTGAGTTCGACTGACGCCAGCGCGGGGACGGACATCCGGATCCCTGCGTTGGAGCAAAGCATCTAGACCCCGATCGGAAAGAGAAGATGATGAATCGCACCAGGATTGCCCTCGCGCTGGCTGCATCGGCAGCCATGCTTACGGTCGCATCGTGCGGCTCCAGCTCAGACCCTCTCGCCACCGGCGGGTCCACCAGCACTGCCGGCGCGGGCACCATCGTCGTCGGGTCGGCCAACTTCCCGGAGAACGTCCTGCTCGCCGAGATCTACGCGGGGGCACTGAGTGCCAAGGGCATCACAGTCAAGAAGACGCTGAACATCGGCAGCAGGGAGATCTACATCCCGGCGCTCAAGGAAGGCTCCATCGACCTGATCCCGGAGTACACCGGCGTCCTCGCCCAGTACTTCAACAAGGACGTCAAGGCCACCGACGCCGACGGTGTCTACGCCGAGCTCAAGACGGCCCTCCCTGCGACGCTCACCGTCCTGGACAAGTCCGCGGCCGAAGACAAGGACGCCGTGGTCGTGACCAAGGCGACGGCCGACAAGTACAACCTCAAGACCATCGCCGACCTGCAGCCGATCGCCAAGGACTTGACCCTCGGCGGTCCGCCCGAGTGGAAGACCCGCCCGACCGGCGTTCCCGGCTTGAAGAAGCTCTACAACCTTGAGTTCAAGACCTTCCGTCCCCTTGACGCCGGAGGCCCACTGTCGGTCCAGGCGCTCAAGAACGGTCAGGTCGACGCGGTCAACCTCTTCACCACGGACCCGTCCGTCGCGTCCAACGGCTTCGTCATCCTGGACGACCCCAAGAGCCTGTTCGCAGCCCAGAACGTCGTGCCGCTGATCACCAAGTCCAAGGTCAACGACACGATCTCCGCCGCACTGAACGCGATCTCGGCCAAGCTCGACACCGCGACCCTGGGTGCGCTGGTCAAGGAGGTCGTGGTCGACAAGAAGGACCCCGCAGCCGTCGCCAAGGAGTTCCTCACCAACAACGGCCTCGGCTGACAGGGCCCTAGCCCCGGCGGACGGCGGCGAGGAGCATCTGGGCGATGTCGACGACCTCGACGTCCGCGTGGGCGCTGGTCTCCGACTGCTTCTCGGTGAGGCCGTCTGAGAGCATGACGTAGCAGAAGGGGCAGCCGACCGCGATACGGCTAGCGCCTGTGGCAAGGGCTTCTGCGGTGCGGTTGTTGTTGACCCGCGTGCCGAGCTTTTCCTCCATCCACATCTGCGCTCCGCCGGCGCCACAGCAGAACGACTTCTCGCCGGATCGCGGCATCTCGCGCAGCTCGACACCCGGCAGTGCTCCGATCAGCTCACGCGGCGGGGCGTAGATGCCGTTGTGACGGCCGAGGTAGCAGGGGTCGTGGTAGGTGACGGTCCCTGCGGTCGAGGCCACGTTGGAGGTGTCGGCATCGTCCGGACGGGCCACGGGGATCAGCTTCTTGTCCCGGACAAGGCGGTTGAGCAGCTGGGTGTGGTGGACGACCTCGTAGTTGCCGCCGACCTGGGGGTATTCGTTCTTGATCGTGTTGAAGCAGTGCGCGCAGGTGACGACGATCTTGGTCGCCTTGGCCTCGTTGAGGGTCTCGACGTTCGCCTGGGCCAGTGTCTGGAACAGGAACTCGTTTCCCGCCCGGCGCGCCGGGTCACCCGTGCAGGTCTCGCCGTTGCCCAGGACTGCGAACGTCACACCGGCTGCGTTGAGCAGCTCGGCCACGGCTCGGGTTGTCTTCTTGGCGCGGTCTTCGTAGGCGCCAGCGCAGCCGACCCAGAACAGGTAGTCGACCTCGTCGAGCGTCTCGACGTCCTGGCCGACCTGCTTGACGTCGAAGGGCAGATCCTTGGCCCAGTCAAGACGGGCGCGGGTGGACATGCCCCAGGGGTTCTGGTTGTTCTCAAGGTTCTTGAACATGCCGCCGAGCTCTGACGGGAATGCCGACTCGATCAGCACCTGATAGCGGCGCATGTCGACGATGTGGTCGATGTGCTCGATGTCGACAGGGCACTGGTTGACGCATGCACCGCACATCGTGCATGACCACAAGGCGTCCTGGTCGATGATCGGCAGGTCGGCCCCGGTGGTTCGGTGTCCGTCGAAGGTGTAGCCGTCCTCAGCGGCGCGTTCGCTACCCTCACGCGACCCGATGAACGGACGCTGAACCTGCTCGCGCACCTCGGCGCTGACGCTCGCAAGGGCCTCCTCGTGCAGCTCACCCAGCCCGGGGTGCTCGCCGTTGGCGGCCAGCAGGTAGGGGGCCTGGGCGAGCATCGCGTCGCGCAGGTCCATGATCATCAGCTTTGGGCTCAGCGGCTTGCCGGTGTTCCACGCGGGGCACTGCGACTGGCAGCGACCGCACTCGGTGCAGGCCATCAGGTCGACGTAGCCCTTCCAGGTGAAGTCCGCGATGTGCCCCTTGCCGAACATCGCATCCTCGGGCGGGTCCTCGAAGTTGACCGGCTCGCCGTTGTGGTAGATCGGCAGCAGCGGGCCCAGGGCGTCGGGTCGGCGAGAGGTGTAGACGTTGACCGGAGCCGCGCCGAGGTGCAGGTGCTTGGAGTTCAGCACGATCACCAGGAACAGCAGCACCACGGCGATCTGACCCCAGAGGCCGATCGTCTCCAGCCACAGGTTCGTGGTCGCGCCCAGCGGGGCGAGCAGCGCGCCGACCCATTCGGAGGCGAACGCACCACCGTCGGCGAAGGGGAACGCCCCGGTGTTGACCTGCGCGCCGCGGTACAGGAAGAGGGTCGCGACCACCAGGAAGATCATGAACAGGATCAGCCAGGCGCCCCGTGTGTGCGAGCCGAAGAACCGGGACTCCCGGCCCTGCGTCGCCGGGTTGTTCCTGACCCGGATGACCGCGAACATCACGATCCCGACCAGCACCAACACCGAGAACAAGTCCTCGGCGAAGCCCAGCACGGGCCAGGTGCCCACGAGCGGGATATGGAAGTCAGCGACGAACAGGGCCCCGTAGGTCTCCAGGATCGTCAGCGTCAGCACCAGGAAGCCCCAGAACGCGAAGACGTGCGCCAAGCCGGGCACGGTCCACTTCAGCAGCTTGCGCTGGCCCAGAACCTCGAACGCCTCGGCCTGCACCCGCTTCGGCGTGTCCAGCAGCCGGCCCACAGCGGGTTTGCCCGAACGAGCCAACTGGAACAGGAACGACAGGCGCTGGCCCGCGAAGGCCAGGATCGCCAGGGTTATCCCGATGCCGACAAGGGCGCGCAGCAACATATGCGAGGTCATGCCAATGGAGTGTACGGACGGGTAAACCCCGCGTCGCCCCGAACGCGCGGCGCTGTGACGCGCGTCGCTATGACTTCGCGCGGCTCATGGCGGGATCCGGCCACGGTGTGGACGTGGTTTGATCGTGGGCGGGCGATTGACATAACCTGAGATTGGAACATCTATAACGGTTGGTTTGTTGACCTGGTCGATGTACCCCTAACAGACCTGTCCGTTCGCCCACGCACCCAAGGCGGTTTCTTTGCCCATTCATGACGACGTCACAGCCATCGTCGGCAACACCCCTCTCGTCCGGATCAACCGGCTGAGCGCGGGTGCCGGTGCAGCGATCGCCGCAAAGCTCGAGTTCTACAACCCTGCCAGCTCGGTGAAAGACCGTATCGGGGTGGCCATCGTTGACGCCGCCGAGCGGTCTGGTCAGCTCAAGGCGGGCGGGACGATCATCGAGGCGACCAGTGGCAACACCGGTATTGCGCTCGCGATGGTGGGCGCGGCCCGTGGATACAACGTGGTGCTCACCATGCCCGAGACGATGAGCCAGGAGCGCAAGATGCTGCTGCGGGCCTATGGCGCCGAGCTCATCCTGACCCCGGGCTCCGAGGGCATGAAGGGGGCGCTCGCCAAGTCTGAGGAGATCGCCGCGGAGCGAGGTGGCGTCTTGGCCCAGCAGTTCGCCAATGAGGCCAACCCGCAGATCCACCGAGAGACCACTGCCGAAGAGATCTGGAAAGACACCGAGGGCGCCGTTGACATCTTCATCGCCGGCGTCGGGACCGGTGGCACCATCACCGGTGTCGGCCAGGTGCTCAAGGCCCGCAACCCCGCCATCCAGGTCATTGCCGTCGAGCCCGAGGAGTCCGCGATCCTCAACGGCGGCGCTCCCGGGCCCCACAAGATCCAGGGTCTCGGCGCAAACTTCGTGCCCGAGGTCCTCGACCGCACCGTCTACGACGAGGTCATCGACATCAACGCCGAGACGGCCGTGCAGTGGGCTCGTCGTGCCGCCACGGAGGAGGGGCTGCTGGTCGGTATCTCCTCCGGCGCCGTTCTCGCTGCTGCCGACAAGGTCGCCCGCCGGCCTGAGAACGCGGGCAAGCTGATCGTGGTGATCATCCCGTCGTTCGGTGAGCGCTACCTGTCCACCATCCTCTTCGCCGACCTGCTCGCCTGACGTGGTCGTTCCCGTGCAAAATTCCCGAAAGAGCCCCCGCTGATGGCCGCCTTCCGTTTGACTGGTGATTCGTCGATCGATCGCGCTATCGCCCCCCCTGATGTGCGCGGTCGGTCGACTCATCTCCGGGTGTCGGCCCGGACCCGGTTCCTCGAGGACCTGGACTCGGCGATCGTGCGGGATCCCGCAGTGGACTCCCGAATCGAGATGGCGCTGACCTCGCCCGGACTGCATGCCATCTGGGTGCACCGTGTCTCGCACCGACTCTGGAGCATGCCGGGTGGTCGCCTGGTTGCGCGACTGCTCTCGCAGTTCACTCGGGCGCTCACCGGCGTCGAGATCCACCCGGGCGCGCAGATCGGCCGGCGCTTCTTCATCGACCACGGCATGGGTGTGGTCATCGGCGAGACTGCCGAGGTCGGCGACGACGTCCTGATGTATCACGGGGTCACGCTCGGCGGTCGTTCGATGGAGCACGTCAAGCGCCACCCGACGGTCGGCAACAACGTCACCATCGGTGCGGGCGCTCGGGTTCTTGGTCCGGTCTACATTGGGGACCGCGTCCAGATCGGCGCCAACTCTGTTGTCGTCAAGGACATCCCGCCCGGAGCGGTGGCCACCGGCATACCCGCGACGATCCGGTTCCCAGACACGGGTGAGGACCCGTACGAGGCGATGTTCAGGGACCCAGCGCTCTGGATCTGAGCAACAGAACCCGCCATAGGCGCTTCCTGTTCGGGTGGCACCTGGCCCTGACCCCGTTGCGTGGACACCTCGTGAGAGAGGATGTTCATCAGTGGGGCGGAGGTCCAAGCGTCTTGGCACGTGCGGCAGGCTGTCAAAATCGATCGTTGCGGGTGTGGCGGCGGGTGTGGGATTTGAACCCACGGACCCCTTGCAGGGTCTCCGGTTTTCAAGACCGGTGCACTCGGCCGCTATGCGAACCCGCCACGCGACCGCCCCCGTTGTGAAGGCAACCGCAGAGCGCATCATCCATCACCTGAAGGCTCCCGTCCAAGCCGCCGCCTGCGACCCTGCCCGGCAGGCGCGGTTGTCCGTTGCGATGGAGCGGCCTACTTCTTCTTGGGGGGTTTCGGTTTGGTGGCGCTTGGCATCGTCGCGCCGGGGCTCGGGTATGGCGTCTTCGAGGCGGCGGTGGTCGGCTTCGGTGCGGTCCCGCTCGAGGTGAAGATCGTGACCGAGCTGCCGCGAAGGGCCCGATAGGAGGGCCGGGTGCCCACGGCCAGACCCTTGGAGAGGCTCGAGGACACCGGGTAGGTGGCCACCGGCCGGAACCCGGCCGAAGACAGGGCTCTCTTTGCCTGTGCAAGGGACATCCCGTACACGTGGGGGACATCCACCAGGTCGCCGTGAATCACCGTGTCACCGGGCTCGGCAAAGTCGCGGAACGGCATACCGGCCAGTGCGCGGTCCATGATCCGCTTCCAGGTGGGCGTGGCAATGGTGGAACCGAAGACCTGGCCCCAGTAGGACGTGCCGCCGAGCTCCAGGTTCCTGAGGATGCGCTTGTTCTGGTAGTCGTTCGGCGTGCCGACCCAGACCGCGGTGCACAGCTGCGGTGTGTAGCCGACGAACCAGGTCTCGTTGCTGCCGTCCGAGGTGCCGGTCTTGCCGGCCACCGGGCGTCCACCCGCAAGCCCGCCGGTGCCGGCACCGGTGCCTTTGGTCAGCACGGTCTTGAGGATCTTGGTGACGCCGTTGGCCACGTCAGGGTTGAGGACCTTGGTGCACCGGGTCTTGGGCAGTGCGAGCGGCTTGTTGTTGCTGTTGGTGATGGAAAGAACCGGTGAGGGCACGCAGTAGGTGCCGCCGGATGCGACCGTCGCGTAGGCGGAGGCCAGCGTCAGAGGAGAGACGCTGTCCGAACCCAGGGTGACCGCGGACGGACCTGCGGTAATCGGATTGCCGCTGCCCTGGTGCAGCCCCATCTTGGTCATCAGGTCCCGAACCTTGCAGGGCCCGAGCCGGGCGACGAGACCGGCGAAGGCCGTGTTCACCGAGTGAGCGGTCGCGTCGGTCAGACTGATCGGACCGTTGCGCGTGCCCTCGTCGTTGCGGACCGGCCACGGTTTGAAGATCTGACACTCCTTCTCGGTGAACTCGCGAGGGTAGAACAACGCCGGGTGAGTTGCGTCGGCCTTGCGCGCGATGATGATCGAGTTGATCGTCATGCCGGAGCGCAGCGCCTCGGTCACGGCGAACATCTTGGCCGTGGAGCCGAACGCGAAGCCGCCGGAGCCGCCGTACTTCTCGTCGACCGCCCAGTTCACGGACGTCGTGCCGCGACCATTGGTGAACGAGTACTTGGTGTTCTGCGCGATGGCCAGGACACGGCCGGTCCCGGGCGCGACCATGGCCACGGCGCCACCGATCGACTCGCTGTTCCCGATCGGGACCTTGGTGTTGAGCTCCCGCTGGGCGACCTTTTGCATCGTGGGGTTGAGCGTCGTCTGGATGGTCAGTCCGCCCCGGTTGATCGCCTCGACGCGGTCCGCCAGCGTCTTGCCCAAGGCCGGCTGCTCCAGCAGCCACGCCGAGACGTAGGTGCAGAAGTAGGGGAACGGCGACAGTGCGCACGAGCTCAGGGCGACCTTGGGGTTGGTCACCATCTTGGTCTTCTTGGCTTCTTGCCAGGCCTTGTCTGTGATCAGGTTCAGAACGTGCATCCGGTCGAGGACCACATTGCGCCGGGCCAGCGCCTTCGCCGGGTCGTGGATCGGGTCCGTTTCGCTGGGCCTCTGGACGAGTCCGGCCAGCGTCGCGGCCTGCGGCAGGGTGAGCTTGGCCGCGGTCACTCCGAAGTAGTGGTTGGCTGCGGCCTCAACGCCGTAGGCCAGGTCTCCGTAGTACACGATGTTGAGGTACCCCTCGAGGATCTGGTTCTTGGTGAGGGTCTTCTCCAGTGTGACGGCGTACTTGAGCTCCTGCAGTTTGCGCGTGTAGTTCTTGACCGTGGCTGCCCTTGCGGCGGTCAGATCGTTATTGCGCAGGGCGTTCTCCTGCAGAGTGATCTTGACGTACTGCTGGGTCAGGGTGGATGCACCTTGAGTGATGCCGGTGCGCAGGTTGGAGACGAAGGCGCGGCCGACGGCCTCGAGGTCCACCCCGCCGTGCTCGAAGAAGCGACTGTCCTCGATCGCGACCTGAGCCTGTCGCATGACCGGGGCGATCTGGGCCAGCGGCACGATGACCCGGTTCTGGTCGTTCGGGATGGCGATCAGGGTGCCGTCGCTGGCCAGGATGCGGGACCGCTGCGACAGCGGGGTCAGGGCGAACTCGCTGGGCAGCGAGTCGAAGACCCGGACCCCCTGGCGGGCCGCCGCGCCGGTGGCCCCCACCGCAGGCATCAACAGCCCGGCGCCCAACAGCCCGAGAATGACCGAGGTCGCAGTGAAGCCTCCGAGCAGGCGGACGACGTGTCCGTAGCTCGCGTTGCGTGCCCGCATGGAGGCAGGATAAGTCGTCGATGGCGGTCGCCGCCTCAATAATCCGGATGACTAATCACTCCGTGCGGCACGACCACCCGAAGCGGCTATGTCGACATCGCAAGGCATCCGCCTCAGCACGTATGGAAGAGATCGGGCCCGGGCAGTTCTCCCCATGTGCCGAACCATCTTTGATCGCTAGCGTCGGCGCCATGGGATAACACGATCTCGCTGTTGGTCAATGCACTGAAGAGGATCCTTGAGCGACCTGCTGGGAGCGAAGACCGATGTCCTGGACCAGGTCGCCGAGTCTCTGAGCGCCGACGCCCGAAGGATGCAGGACATTCGCGCCCTCGCCCAACGCGCAGTGTTCGAGCTGCAGACCGTCTGGAGCGGCATCGACGTGGTGCAGCTGACAAGCCTCTGGGAACAGCAGGCGTCGCCTCAGCTGGCCGCGGCATCGGGCGCCCTGGACGGCTGCGCCACGCAGCTTCGCGCGCAGTCGGCCGCTCAGCGCGACGCCAGCCGCGGTGAGGTCACCGGCTCAGGTCCCCTCACCGGCCTGGGCCCGCTCCTCTTGGCGAGTCTTCCTGCGTTGAACGTGTCGGTGGGTCCGCCGGCCCATGGGTCGCCGGGTGACAACGCCACCTGGTGGAGGTCGCTGAGTCCGTCGCAGCAGCAGCAGGTGATCCGGCAACATCCCGAGTGGATCGGCAACCGTGACGGGGTCTCGTTCGCGGCCAGGGACCAGGCCAACAGGTCTCTGCTCCCTGTGGATCGCGTCCGTCTCGAGGCCGAGAGGTTGCGCCTCGAGACTGCTCTGGCGGCGAACTGGTTCGGGGGGGCCTTCACCAACGACGACGCGGCGTTGGACCATGTGAACGACAAGCTGGCTGCGCTCGCCGCGATCGACGAGACGCTTGCGAAGGGCGGGGACCGTCAGCTGCTCCTCCTCGACCTTTCGGCTCAGCGGGCGCAGGCAGCAATCGCCTGTGGCAACGTCGACATCGCCGACAACGTGGCTGTCCTCGTCCCGGGGCTGTCGGCCAGTGTGGCCGGCGGCATGGTGGCTGGCGATCGCAACATGGAGCAGCTCAAGGCTCGCGCCGAGCTGGAGAGCAGGCGTGTCCTCGCCGACAAGTCCGCCGCGACGGTGATGTGGTTCGGCTATCAGGCACCGCAAATGGGCTGGGACCTGATCGGCGAGAACTCGGTGGCCGCCGATCACGCCGCCAGGCACGGCGCCGCACTGCTGGTGCCCTTCCTCAGGGGGATCGGCGCGGCCCGCGACGCAGACCCCCACCTGACTCTTCTCGCCCATTCCTACGGCTCAACGACGGCTGGCCTCGCGCTGCGGCAGAAGACGGCGGTGGACGACGTGGTGTTCTTCGGCTCTCCGGGGATCGGCACCAGTCACCTGCGCGACCTGAACCTTGCGCCCGGTCACACCTACTACATCGAGGCCAGGCAGGACGTGGTGGGCGACCTCGGCTACTTCGGCATCGACCCCTCGCACCTGGCCGGGATCGATCACGCGTCCGCGCGGGAGTCGACCGTGGTGGACCCGCTGACCGGCGAGATCCGCCACTTCGACGAGGTCACCGGCCACAGCTCGTATCTGGCCGACGAGAGCACCAGCCAGTACAACCTGTCCGTGGTTGCGGCCGGCCAGCCAGCTCAACGGGTCCCGGACGACGGCGAGGGCATCGGGGACGTCCTGTCATGGCCCGTTCCGGGGACGTATCGATGAGCCCCGGGCAGTGACGAGTCGCCCCGACGCCACAACGTCACGATGCAGCGCTGCGCACCGGTATGTCCGTTGAGACACTTGCGTTTGGTTACCCGTCGGTAGCATCATGAATGTTACTGGCCGGTAACGGTGGGTATGAGCGGCCGACTCGCGGCCCCGAGCAGAGCACGGAGAACCCCTATGGGCCACTACAAGAGCAACGTTCGCGATCTCGAGTTCAACCTCTTCGAGGTCTTCAACCGTCAGGAGATCTTGGGCAGCGGCCCCTATGCCGACGTCGATGAGGACACGGCTCGCGAGATTCTGCACGAGGTCGGTCGTCTTGCCGAGAACGAGCTTGCCGAGAGCCTGATGGACTCCGATCGCCACCCACCGGTGTTCGACCCGGCCACGAACTCCGTGAAGCTCCCGGAGTCGTTCATCAAGTCGTACAAGACCTATATCGACGCTGAGTGGTGGCGGATGGATGTCCCGCGCGAGCTCGGCGGCACGGTCGTCCCCCCGTCGCTGCGTTGGGCCGTTGCCGAGCTGGTCCTGGGCGCTAACCCCGGCGTGCACCTGTACTCCGCCGGTTTCGCCTTCTCCAAGGTGCTCTACAGCCTGGGCACCGAGGACCAGAAGAAGATGGCGCAGCACATGGTCGACAACCACTGGGGCGCCACCATGGTGCTCACCGAGCCAGATGCGGGCTCCGACGTCGGAGCCGGTCGCACCAAGGCGGTTCAGCAGGCCGACGGCACCTGGCACATCACCGGGGTCAAGCGCTTCATCACCTCGGGCGATGCTGACTTCTACGACAACGTCGTGCACCTCGTCCTCGCGCGACCCGAGGGCGCAGTACCCGGCACCAAAGGCCTGTCGTTGTTTGTGGTGCCCGCGTTCCACGTCGACCCCGAGACCGGCGAGCTCGGTGACCGCAACGGTGCCTACGTCACGAACCTCGAGCACAAGATGGGGCTGAAGGTCTCCACCACCTGCGAGATCACCTTTGGCGACAGGGAGCCTGCAGTGGGCACCCTGGTCGGCGACGTCCACGATGGCATCGCGCAGATGTTCAAGATCATTGAGTTCGCGCGAATGATGGTGGGCACCAAGGCTATTGCTACGCTTTCGACCGGATACCTCAACGCACTGGAGTACGCCAAGGAGCGCATCCAGGGCGCTGACCTGACCCGGATGACGGACAAGCTCGCACCCCGGGTCAGCATCACCCACCACCCGGATGTGCGCCGCTCCCTGATGCTGCAGAAGTCCTATGCCGAGGGTCTGCGTGCCCTGGTCATCTACACCGCGTCGCAACAGGACGTCATCGACCAGGTGCAGCTGACCACCGGCTCCGATGAGCTCGAGAAAGGCTCTGCCGCCGCGATGGCCAACCGGGTCAACGACCTGCTGCTGCCAATCGTCAAGGGCGTCGGCTCCGAGCGCGCCTGGGTGCTGCTAGGCACCGAGTCGCTGCAGACCTTGGGCGGCTCCGGCTTCCTGGAGGACTACCCGATCGAGCAGTACGTCCGGGACGCCAAGATCGACACGCTGTACGAAGGCACCACGGCCATCCAGGGTCTCGACTTCTTCTTCCGCAAGATCATTCGGGACAAGGGGACGGCACTGGGCCACCTCACCACGCAGATGAAGGACTTCGTCAAGGCTGGTGACGGCACGACCTTCCTGCACACCGAGCGCGAGCTGCTCGGCAAGGGCCTCGAGGACGTCGAGGGCATCGTCGGCTTCATGGTCGGCGAGCTGATGAAGTCCGACCCGGCCCAGGAGGGCGGCGACCCGGCCAACCTCTACAAAATCGGCCAGAACACCTCTCGTCTCCTGCTCTGCGCCGGTGACCTGGTCGTGGGGTGGCTCTTGCTCCGCCAGGCGGAGATCGCCAAGGCTGCCCTTGACGCAGGCACCGCATCGGCCAAGGACAAGAACTTCTACGAAGGCAAGATCGCGGCGGCCTCCTTCTTCGCCCGCGCGGTTCTGCCCAAGATCGCGTCTGAGCGCCAGATGGCCGAAGCGACCGACAACTCGCTCATGGACCTGTCCGAGGACGCGTTCTGAACACGCGCAGCGCTGTGAGATAGCGACGGCACGTCACACACGAAGGGCCGGTCCCCGAGGGGCTGGCCCTTCGTCACGCGCCTCGCAGGTCCAGGTTCAGCTCGGGTGCGGCATTCTGGTCAATGACCACGGGGATGCCCCAATCCTGTTGGTACATATGGCAAGCCGCATGTTCGGGCACGTCGTCGCTGCCCGGGTCACCGTCGCAGGCGGCAGCTTGCGCTGACACATGCAGGGTGCCCACGCGTATGTCGCGTGCGAGTGTCAGCTCGCGAGTCAGGCCGCCGCCACTGCCGGACCCGTGGACCAGCAGCTCGGCGGGGGTCGAGGAGACCATCAGGCGGGTCGGGTCGCCCCAGCGGTGGTCGAGCCTCTGGCCGGTGGGCGGGACGAACGAGACCACCAGTGAGACCGTTCCGGCGGGCAGCGGCGTTGCCGGGCGCCCACTCTGGTGCGCGGGTCCGTCGACTCGTTGGGCCGCAGCAGGGATCGGGACGCGCACCAGCTGATGGGCTGCTGACTCCACCACGACCAAGGACGCCAGGCCGTCAACCATCTCGACCACAGCGTCGCTCGGCTCCCGGAGGTCGCTCATCAGCGTCGAGACCTCTCGCGTCGAAGGGTCGAAACGGCGGATGGCTCCGTTGTACGTGTCGCTGATGGCGACCGAGCCGTCCGGCAGGACCGTGACACCCAACGGGTGCTGGAGCAAGGCTTGATCAGCTGCCCCATCTCGAAAACCGAAGTCGAACAGACCCTGGCCGATGTGGGTTTCGACCTCGAAGCCTTGGTCGGTCACACACATCGAGCGCAGGGCCGATGTCTCCGAGTCGGCGACCCACAGACGCTCGCCGTCCTCCGACGTGGCTAGTCCCGATGGCTGGGCGAACCACGCGTCATGGGCCAGACCGTCGCGGATGCCTTCGGCCGAGGTGCCCGCCAGGACAGCGACCGTGTTGTCAGCCGGGTCGGCCGCCAGGTGCAGCACCCAGAGCTGATGGACCCCCGCCATCGCGATGACCACCCGGTCGATGAACCACGCGACATCCCAGGGCGTCGACAGATCCTGGTGGAGCGCCAGCCCGCTGCCGGAGCGCGTGCGCAGCTGTCGGCCGGTCCCGGCCAGGGTCAGGACCCGTCGGTCGGCCAGGCGAACGCCCTTGATCTGGTGATTGACGCTATCGGCCACCACGACGTCGTAACCCACGCGCGAAGCCACGTCAGGGGGCAACACCGTCAGGCCTTGCGGCTCCTGGAAGTCGGCCGGACCGCCGAATCGAGCTCGTTCGGTGTCGAGGTCAACCTCGAGCTGGACCAGCTGGTGGTGGGCGGTGTCGGACACGAGGAACGAACCGTCAAGCAGGACAGCGGCTTTGCCGGGGAAACGCAGTGCAGTTGCCGGGGCGGGGGCCGGGACATAGGGCGCGTCGCCTCGGCGGAGCGTGCCCTTGGCGGAGTGGGTGCCGATCAGCTCCTCGATCAGGACGGTCAGCCCGTGCGCGTGTCCCTCGCCGGACATCGAGGCCACGACGTAGCCCTCAGGGTCGACGACCACCAAGGTCGGCCAGGCTTTGGCCGTGTATGCCTGCCAGGTCAGCAGATCGGGGTCATCCAGGACCGGATGGTGCACGCCGTAGCGCTCGACGGCGGCAGCCAGCGCCTCGGGGTCAGCCTCGTGCTCGAACTTGGGTGAGTGAACCCCGATGAGGACAAGGGAGTCGGGGAACCTGGCCTCCAACGGCCGCAGCTCCTCCAGGACGTGCAGGCAGTTGACGCAGCAGAAGGTCCAGAAGTCGAGGACCACCACGCGACCACGCAGGCTGGCCAGGCTCAACGGTTCGCCGCCGGTGTTCAGCCACCCACGGCCGGCCAGCTCAGGCGCCCGCACCCGGACACGGCTCGCTCGGGCCCCAGCGGCAGCCGACGATCACGGAGTACGGGGAAGCTGGTGCGGTAGTCCGTGACGACTCTCATGTCGATGTCAACGCTGAGCACCTGCTCAGCATTGCCCGCCATCGCGGCCACGTTACCGGTCGGCAGCACGACCTGACTGTGTCCACCCATCTCCACGCCCGCGTGCGTGCCCGCCGTGTTGCAGGCCACGACCAGGCACTGGTTCTCAACGGCACGGGCGTGCGCGAGAAGTGTCCAGTGCCGCAGGCGCTGGGCAGGCCATGCCGCCGGTATGACGAAAAGCGTTGCGCCAGCATCAAGCTGGGCGCGATAGAGCTCGGGAAACCGAAGGTCGTAACACGTCGACAGCGCCGCGTGGGCGGGGCCTGAAGCCGTTGAAGAATCGGGCACGTCGACCAGAGCCAGGGCGTTCCCTGCCTCCATCAACAACGGCTCGCCCTGACCGAAACCGAACCGGTGGATCTTGCGATACATCGCAGCCAGAGACCCGTCGGCGGCGAACACCAGCGAGGTGTTCCACAGGTCCTTGCCCTCGGGGCCGCGGGCACCATCTGCCGGGCGTTCGATGATCGACCCCGCATGCAGCATCACAGCGGCATCGCGCGCGGCGGCGGACATCGCCGAGGCGATCGGGCCATCAATGGGCTCAGCCCTGTCTGTCCAGTGTCGGTAGGAGAACCCGCCAGGCGCCCACAGCTCGGGCAGTACGACGAGGTCGTGACCCGCCTGCCCGCGGACCAGATCGGCCACCCGGCCGACCCTTTCGGAGACAGGCTCCCGGTCGTCATACCCGAGCTGGATCACGGCTATGCGCATGTCAGAGTCCCGACGTCGGTGAGTGTGATGGTGGGGCGGATGGCGATGAGGGGGGTCCGCCGGGGTGGGATCGCCCGGAGATCGCCGCGAGGTGTGCGTTGTAGGCCTTCAGGTCCGCGTCGTCGTCGCGATCGGCTTGGCGGTCCAGGCGCTTGGTCTCGGCGGCATCGGAACGAACCCAGGCCAATGTGACCAGCATGGCCAGGATCAGCGTGGGGAGCTCGCCGACACCCCACGCGACGGCACCCCCGTTGCGTTGGTCCGCAAGCAGATCCACGGCCCACGGCAGGTGCAGGCCCTCGTAGAAGGTGGGCGCCAACAAGGTCGTGCCGGTCGTCAGCGCGACGCCGAAGAATGCGTGGAACGAGACCGTGACGAACAAGATGATCAGGCGCAGCGAGGGCGGCCAGCGTTTGGGCCCGGGGTCGATTCCGACGAGCACCCACGCGAAGAGGTAGCCAGCCAGCAGGAAATGGGTGGTCATCAAGACGTGCCCCGTGTGCGTCCGCAGCGCGAGCTCGAACAACGGCGAGAAGTAGAAGATGACGAGACTGCCGAAGAAGAGACCGGCTGCGACGAGCGGATTGCCTATCACCGCAAGGAATCTGGAGTGGACCAGGACGAGCAGCAGCTCGCGGGGACCCAGGGTGTGGTCCTGCCGCGGGGTCAGCGTGCGCAGTGCCAGAGTGACCGGGGCGGCGAGCACCAGCAGGATCGGCACAGCCATCGAGACGGTCATGTGCATGAGCATGTGGACCGAGAAGAGGACCGGCCCGTAGACGCCAGGCGGCCCGGAGGTGGCCCACGCGAAGATGGCCCAGCCCAGCACCCAGCCGATAGTTCGCAGCACCGGCCATGCGTCGCCGCGAACACGCATCCGCCGTACACCGGCCAGATAGAGGGCAACTGCGACCACGGCAACCCCGAGCCAGAGCCAGTCGGTACGCCAGACGGTGATCCAGCCGCTGCCGGAGAGCGGGCCGGCGGGTGCGTTATAGCCGGTGAGGGTGAATGCCGGGTCGGGGGTGGGCAGGGGCAGCGTCATCTCGGGCGCGGGCGGAGCACTCCGTGAAAGCGCGGCGCCCAGCGCGAACGCGGCGCCCATCACGGCCAGCTCGATGAGAGCCAGCCTCCCGAAAAGCCTGCCCGCGAGCGGATCCGAGGTGATTCGGTCGACCACGAGTGCGCGTTGCTGCCAACCCGCCAGGCCGAGAGCGAGCAGTGCGACGACCTTGAGGATCACCAGCGCGCCATAGCTCGACGCCAGGTTGCCGATCGACCCGACCCGGATCCAGGCGTTGCCCACACCGGACACCGCAATGGCCGCGAAGCACCAGCCGGCGAGAGCGGAGTACCGCTGAACGCTGACACCAAGTGCCGTGCCGAGCAGGGGTCGAAGCATGGCGAGCGCGAGCAGGCCCCCGACCCAGACGACGGCCGCAACCAGGTGCACGCCGAGGGAGGTGACTGCGGTGTCGTGGCTTGCGAGATCTGAGGCATGACCAGCCAAAGACAGCGGCAGTATCGCCAGAATGCCAAGAGCCGCGAGGGCGACCATTGCCGATCGGCGCCGTGCGAAGCCGGCGCCGATCGTCACCACGAGGGCTATCGCCGAGCTGATCGCGGCGACGCGGAGGGTCTCGAGCTGGAAGACGAAGGTCTGGAGCTGGGCGCCGAAGGTCGGGTCGGTGAGCCGTGAGCCCGAGATGCTGGCGAAAGAGAGGATCAGTCCGATCAGCCCGGATGCCACCCACACGCCGCCTGAGGCACAGGCGTATCGGGCGGCAGTGATCCGACGCGAGGTATTGCGTGCTTCGGGGATGATCGTGGCGGCCACCACGAGCAGGCCCACGGTGCTGGCCGCCGCAAGGTCATGGATGGCTCGAACGACCGGCAGCCCCCAGCGCACGATCGCGCCGGCATCCGGCAGCCCGGCGACGGGGGCGGCGTACACACCGCCGAGAAGACCGGCGGGGATGATGACGGCGACGACCGCGATAGCGGCGAGGACCATGGGCAGCTTCGCCCCGTAGGAAGCTGCTGCGGGGCCCGTGGTCATGGCCACAGCCTAAGTAGGTTGGCCGCATGTCCCAAGACCCGGCAGCACCCCAGCATCTGCATGATCTCGTGGAAGCCTTTGCCCATACGGCGCAAGCCGTTGTCGACCTCGGTCACAGCTGCGGCGTGGACGAGCTTGCGAAGCCCACCGACTGTCCCGGATGGTCGGTGACGATGCGATCGCGCGCCGCGTCATGGAAGGCCTCGTCGTCACCCACTGAGGTCGTCGTCCCGGTTACTTGCTTGCGGCATACAAGTTGTTTGTGGTAGTTGTATGCAGCAAGCAAGTTCCCGACGGCCTCGGAGGCACCATGGCGATCAGCCTTGAGAACGCCACCCAGCTCAGCACCGAGATGGTCCGCGTCATGAAGCTCTTCCAGACGCTGCGCCACCACACTCCCAAGCTGCACTCTGGGGTCGAGCCCGCGTCATACCCGATCCTGTTCAACCTCGTCGGGGAGCCGCGGCGGGTGTCTCTGCTGGCCGACTGCATCCACTCGGACGTCTCCACGGTCAGCCGTCAGGTGACGATGCTGGTTTCGCACGGGCTAGTGGATAAGATGGCCGATCCGCTGGACGGCCGGGCGTTCATGGTCTCGCTCAGCGTGGAGGGAGCCGAGCTCGTCGAGCGGGTCAAGGCTGCGCGTGGTGAGTGGTTCCGCCAGATGCTGCACGACTGGGAACCCGCAGATGCAGAGACGTTCAAGGTTTACCTCGAGAGGTTCGCCGTGTCCTTCGATGCCTCCAAAGACCTGTATGGGCCGCTCCTGCTTCAGGAGACGACCGCCACACCCTCCGGCGATGTTCTGGCCGGCGCCCTCAGCAAGGAGAACTGATGGCCACTGCCGCCGCATCGTCAGCGCCTGCCGGACCTGTCCCTACGTCTGAGTCCCATGGGCCGCTCACGCACAAGCAGATCGTGACCATCCTCGTCGGCCTGATGATGGGGATGTTCCTGGCTGCACTCGACCAGACCATCGTCTCGTCGGCCATGCGCGTCATCGCCGACGACCTCCATGACCTCTCCGGACAGGCGTGGGTCGTCACCGCCTACCTGATCACCTCGACGATCGTGACACCGCTCTACGGCAAGCTCTCCGACATCTATGGCCGCAAGCGCTTCTTCACCGCAGCCATCGTGATCTTCCTGTTCGGCTCGATCCTGTGCACGTTCGCCACGTCGATGCCGATGCTGGCGGGCTTCCGTGCCGTCCAGGGTCTGGGTGCCGGTGGCCTCTTCTCCCTGGCCCTGGCCATCGTCGGCGACATCGTGCCGCCCCGAGAGCGGGCCAAGTACCAGGGCTACTTCCTTGCGGTCTTCGGCACCTCCAGCGTCCTTGGCCCTGTCGTGGGCGGCTTCTTCGCCGGTCAGGCCACGATCCTGGGCATCACCGGTTGGCGCTGGGTCTTCCTGGTCAACCTGCCTATCGGTCTTGCAGCACTCTTCGTGGTCGACCGCACCCTGCAGCTGCGTCACACCCGACTGGACCACCGCATCGACTTCGGCGGTGCAGCTGCCCTGACCGTCGGGCTCGTCCCGCTCCTGCTGGTCGCCGAGCAGGGTCGCGAGTGGGGTTGGGTTTCCGGTCGGTCGCTTGCTAGCTACGGCGTAGGTCTGATCGGCCTGATCGCGTTCTTGCTGGTCGAGCGGGCGATGGGCGCGGAAGCGCTGCTGCCGCTGCGCCTGTTCAGGAACAAGACCGTGGGGGTCGCCTCCATCGCCTCGGTCGTCCTGGGCATGGGTATGTTCGGCGGGCTGGCCTCGTTGCCCCTCTATCTGCAGATCGTCAAGGGCGCGACACCGACCGTCGCAGGCCTGATGCTGCTGCCGATGACCCTGGGCATGATGAGTGGCTCGATCATCTCGGGTCAGATGATCTCGAGAACTGGCCAGTACCGGCAGTTCCCCATCATCGGCTGTGGCCTGCTCGTCGGCTCGCTCTTCGCATTCCACGATGTCGGCGCCGATACTGCGCTCTGGCTGACGATGATCGTGATGTTGTTCTTCGGCCTCGGCCTCGGATTTAACATGCAGCCACTGACTCTCGCCGTGCAGAACGCCGTCCCCCCGCGCGAGATCGGCGTGGCCACCGCATCGGCGACGTTCACCCGCCAGATCGGCGGCACCCTCGGGGTCGCCGTCTTCCTGTCCATCCTCTTCTCGGCGGTGCCGAACCGGATCCAGACCGCCTTCACCAAGATCGCTCCGACTCCCGAGTTCCAGGCGGCGCTGAAGAATCCCCTGGCGCCCACGGGCAACCAGCAGGCCAATACCGACTTCATCCAGAGTCTTCAGCAGGTACAGACCGGTGGCGGCAGCGGCGGAGCGGTGAACCCGCTGAGCGACTCCTCGTTCATCCAGCAGCTCGACCCGCGACTGGCCAAGCCCTTCCTGATCGGCTTCTCCGAGGCGATGGACCTCGTGTTCCTGATCGGCTCGGGCGTCATGGTCATCGCATTCGTCGTCGTGTGGTTCCTGCCGCACGTCGAGCTCCGCAGCGGCTCGGCCTATGAGAGCCGTGGCTCGTCGGACGCGGCGGACGCGGCGGACGCGGAAGAGGCAGCCAAACGCTCTTAGCAAGGTCTAACAGGCTCTATTGACCTGTTAAACAGTGTTAGACCTTGCTACGTTCTCACTATGGACCGGCGCACCAACCCATACTCTCCCGGCGCAGGCCTACGTCCGGCAGCACTGGTCGGGCGGGACGACCAGCTGCAGGACTGGGGCGTCGCCCTCGAACGGATAGAGGACGCCCGGCCCACGCGGTCTGTCGTCCTCCATGGGCTTCGAGGTGTCGGAAAGACCGTGCTCCTCGGCGAGTTCCACCAGATGGCCCAGGACCGCAGCTGGCTGACGATCATGGTCGAGGCCAACACCGGCAGCCCTTTCCGCGACAGCCTGGCCCGGGCGCTCTATCCGGTGGTCCGCGAGCTGGTCAGGCCGAAGGCAGGAGAGAAGCTGAAGAAGGCGTTGGCCACGTTCAAGACGTTCAGCGTCCGGGTTGACGCCTCAGGAATGTGGTCGTTCGGACTCGACGTCGCCCCTGCCCCGGGACGCGGGGACTCAGGGGAGCTCGAGACCGACCTCGGCGAGCTGATCAAAGACCTCGGGGATGCCGCGCAGGAGCAGAACCATGGCTTCGCCATCCTCATCGATGAAGCCCAGGACCTGAGCCGCGACGAGCTGAGAGCTCTCTGCGCGATCAGTCACCAGGCAGGCCAACGTAACTGGCCGTTTCTCGTGGCGCTCGCCGGGCTGCCCAATCTTCCGAGGTTGTTGTCTGAAGCGAAGAGCTACGCAGAGCGGCTGTATGCCTACACCGAGATCACGCAGCTGCGAGATGACGCTGCCAGACAGGCGTTGACCCGGCCCGCGGCGGGGGAGCACGTGACATGGGAGGACGACGCGGTCTCCTACGTCGTCACCGAAACCCAGGGCTACCCCTACTTCTTGCAGGAGTACGGCCAGGCGACATGGGACGCTGCCGAGGGCCGGACGCTGACCTATGGCGATGCCCGGGTCGGGGCAGCGTCAGGGCAAGCCCGTCTGGACGCCGGGTTCTATCGGACACGATGGGAACGAGCCGCGCCGGCACAACGCGCCTATCTCGAGGCGATGGCCCAGGACGGCGACGGCCCCAGTCAGTCCGGCGAGGTCGCGGCACGGCTCGGGAAGACCCCCACGGGCGTGGGGCCGATCCGTGACAGCCTCATCAAGAAGGGCCTCATCTACGCACCTGAGCATGGCCAGGTTGCCTACACGGTCCCCGGCATGGCTGCCTTCATCGCCCGGCAGCCACGCCCTTAGCTCAGCTCCAGACGAGCGCCTGGCCCGGGTCGTGCATGATGGCCGCGATGTCGGCCAGGAACCGTGAGCCCAGGTCGCCGTTGACCAGACGGTGGTCGAACGAGAGGCCCAGCTGGGTGACCCAACGCGGCTTGATCTTGCCCTTGACCACCCAGGGCATCTGGCGGATCGTGCCGAAGCAGAGGATCGCGGCCTCGCCTGAGTTCAGGATCGGCGTGCCGGTGTCGACGCCGAAGACCCCGACGTTGGTGATCGTGATCGAGCCGCCGGACATCTCGGCCGGCTGCGTCTTGCCCTCGCGGGCGGTCGAGATCAGGTTGGCCATCGCGTCGGCAAGCTGCCGCAGCGACATCTGGTCGGCGTCCTTGATGTTGGGCACCATCAGCCCACGGGGGGTCGCCGCTGCGATGCCGAGGTTGACGTAGTTCTTGACCACGATCTCCTGTGCGGCCTCGTCCCACGTGGCGTTGATCCCGGGGTGACGACGACTGGCGATGATCAGTGCCTTGGCCACGACCAGCAAGGGGCTGACCTTGACATCCTTGAACTCGCGATCCTCCCTGAGCCGGTCCACCAGCTTCATCATGCGGGTCACATCAACGGTGACGAACTCCGTGACATGTGGCGCGGTGAACGCCGAGCTGACCATGGCCTGTGCGGTCATCTTGCGCACGCCCTTGATCGGGATGCGCACCTCGCGCTCGCCGGTTGCCGAGAACACCGGTGCCTTGTATGCCGATCTGCCGGCTGCCGCTGAGCCGTCGCCGCGGTCGGTCGACCCTGCACTGACACCTGCTGCGTGCGCTTCGACGTCGGCGCGGCTGACGATCCCACCCTCCCCAGAGCCTGCGACCTGTGAGATGTCGATGCCCAGATCCTTGGCGAGCTTGCGCACCGGCGGCTTGGCCAGGGCCGTGGCGCGTGGGTCGCCTGTCACCAAAACTGGTTGTGCCGCAACGGTTTCGGTTGCGCCGGCTTCAGACGCACCTTCGGGGGCCTCGGGGGCCTCGGGGGCCTCGGCGTCTGGTGCCAAGGGCTCGGGAGCGGGTGAGAAAGCCCGATTGACCTGAGCGGTTGTCGCGGGGGTAGCGCGCTCAGCCTTGCGTGGGCGGCGTTTGGCCTCGGTGACCCGCGGGCCGTAACCGACGAGCACGGCAACCCGACCGCCAGGGGCTGCGCCGCCGAGCTTGCCGGCTTCGATCGCCTCGTCGTCATCGTCGGAGGCCGAGGTCGGCGCAGCCGTGACGGGTGTGGCGTCGCCACCGAGGCCGTCGTCGACCGCGATGATCGGGGTGCCGACAGACACCGTCTCACCCTCGGGTACGAGCAGCGAGGTGACCGTGCCGGCATACGGGATGGGGAGCTCGACCAGGGATTTGGCCGTCTCGATCTCGACGACGATGTCGTTGACCTTGACGGTGTCTCCGACCTTGACCTTCCACGTGATGATCTCGGCCTCCAGCAGTCCCTCGCCGGGGTCCGGAAGGTTGAATTGCTTGACAGACATGGGGTTTCGTTTCCTTCCGAATTAGTAGGACAGTGCGCGGTCGACGCCGTCGAGCACGCGATCGAGGTCAGGCAGGAAGTCTTCCTCGATCCTGCTGGGCGGGTAGGGCAGGTTGTAGCCGCCGACCCGGATCACGGGGGACTCAAGGTGGTAGAAGCATCGTTGCGAGATGGCAGCAGCGATCTCGGCACCCAGGCCCAAGAACGTCGGGGCCTCGTGGGCGACGACGAGCCGTCCGGTCTTTTCCACCGAGGCCGCCAGGGTGTCCATGTCCAGCGGGGACAGGGTGCGCAAGTCGATGACTTCGATGGACTGGCCCTCTTCGGCTGCCACGGTGGCAGCGTCCAGACAGACCTTGACCATGGGGCCGTATGCCGCGACAGTCACGTCCTGCCCGGCGCGCGCGATGGTGGCCTCGAACAGCGGACGCGGCGCCGTGGTGGCGGTCAGGTCGACCTCACCCTTCTCGTGATAGCGGCGCTTGGGCTCGTAGAAGATGACCGGGTCTTCGCTCTCGATGGCCTGCTGGATCATCCAGTAGGCGTCCTCGGGGTTCGAGCACGCCACGACCCGAAGGCCAGCGGTGTGGGCGAAGTAGGCCTCGTTGGACTCGCTGTGGTGCTCGACCGCGCCGATTCCGCCGCCGACGGGGATGCGGATCACCATGGGCAGGTTGATCTTGCCGAGCGAACGCGCATGCATCTTGGCGACCTGGCAGGTGATCTGGCTGAAGGCGGGGTAGACGAACCCGTCGAACTGGATCTCGACGACGGGGCGGTAGCCGCGCAGCGCCATACCGATCGCCGTGCCCACGATGCCGGACTCGGCCAGCGGGGTGTCGATCACCCGGTCCTCGCCGAAGTCCTTCTGCAGGGACTCGGTCACCCGGAACACTCCACCGAGCTTGCCGATGTCCTCACCCATGATGACGACCTTGGGGTCGCGCTCCATGGCCCGTCGCAAACCGGCGTTGATGGCCTTGCCGATGCCTACTTTCGACATGTCAGTGGCCTCCCTCGAAGCTTGCGGTGTATTCGGCGAACGCGGCGCGCTCGGCCTCGACCAGCGGGTGCTCATCGACATAGACGTTGTCAAACATGGACCCTGGCTCTGGGTCCGGCATCGACAGGCAGCCCTCACGGACCGCGGCCGCAAGGGCGTCGGCCTCCACCTCAATGGAATCGAAGTACGCCTTGTCGGCCTTGCCGCTCGATGTCAGGTAGGACTTCAGCCTGGCGATCGGGTCGCGTAGCTTCCAGACCTCGACCTCGGCGGAGACGCGGTACTTCGTCGGGTCATCGGAGGTCGTATGCGCGCCCATGCGGTAGGTGTAGGCCTCGATCATCATCGGACCCTGCCCGCTGCGGGCCGCGTTCATGGCGGCCTTGGTCACGGCATAGACGGCCAGGACGTCGTTGCCGTCCACCCGGACACCGGGGAAGCCGAAGCCGCGGGCCCGCTGGTAGATCGGGATCCGGCTCTGTCGCTCGGTCGGCTGCGAGATGGCCCACTGGTTGTTCTGGCAGAAGAAGACGACTGGCGCGTTCATCGACGCCGCGTAGACGAACGACTCGTTGACGTCGCCCTGGGCGGTCGCGCCATCACCAAAGTAGGCGATGACGGCTGCGTCCCGATCGGGGTCGCCGTTGCCCACGGCGTGGTCGTGCTGGATGCCCATCGCGTAGCCAACGGCGTGAAGCGTCTGGGCGCCGATGACGATCGTGTAAAGGTGGAAGTTGTTCTCGTTCGGGTCCCATCCGCCCTGGTTGACTCCACGGAACAGCCCCAGAAGGTTGAGCGGGTTCACCCCGCGGACCCAGGCAACGCCGTGTTCGCGGTAGGTGGGGAAGGCGTAGTCCTGCTTACGGAGCGCGCGAGCGGAACCGACCTGTGCCGCCTCCTGGCCCAGCAGGCTGGCCCAGATGCCGAGCTCACCCTGCCGCTGCAGCGCGGTGGCTTCGGCGTCGACCCGCCGGATCAGGACCTGGTCGCGGTAGAAACCGCGGAGGTCGTCATCGGTCAGCTCGTCGATGGTGGCCGAATACTCGGGATGGCCGACATGGTCGACGCGCTCACCCTCAGGGGTGAGCAGCTGGACCAGCTCTGCCCCTCCATCGCCGATGGTCTCGGGGACGGGGGCCGTCAGCGCTGCCACGGCAGCGGCGTGAGCCACGTGCTCCGGCATCGCGACTTCGTTGTCGCTCACAGGTACTCCTTTTCGCGGAACCGGCGGGGTGACCGCCAGATCGCCTTGGGCCATGGACATGTGTGGCGGGGTCTCCGCCGATGAATGCACACCATGACAGGGACTCACGCACGCGTGTAGCGGCGCTCACAGGCCTTGCCTGCTCACCGTACCGGCAGGATGCCCAAGAGGCCCAAACCGGGCACGATTTCGGGCCCGCTCAGCACGCCTTGGACTCCTTGACCCCATCGGAGGTCTTGTCCGCTTTGGCATCGTTGGCTGGCTTGGTGTCATGGGAGTGTTCGGCGGCCTCGGCGGGCTTGTCTGACTCAGAGGGCTTGTCGGGCTCGTCTGCTGTCACGTTGACGGCAAACCTGGCCGTTGCGGTCGTCGCGGCGAATGTGGCTGCCGGCGCGAACTGCCCTTGTGGACTCTGCGGGACCGCCTGGGCGACGGGCTCCTTCGTCGACCTGGTGAGCACGGCGATCACGACCGTGGCGGCAGGGTTGGCCGCTGGGCGATCGGCGCCCACGACCGGGACAGCGGGGTTGGCCTCTGGGCGAATGGCGAGCGCCACGGGGATGGTCGTTGGCGAAGGGCGGACGCTGGTGGGCGCGCGATCGTCGGCGGGAGGCTGGGCGCTCACCAGGGGCGGGGCGCTGCTGATTGACATCCGCGGTGACGTCACGGCCCGTCCGCCATCACGTGCGGATGGTGCGGTTGGGCCGCCCAGCGCGCTCATCGGAGGCATCCCCATCTGGGTCACGACGAGGACGGTCATCGCACACAGCGCGGCGAAGGCGGTGGTGGGCAGAAGGGTCGAGGCTGACAGGGCACGTTCGACGCTGTGCTGACGCCCATGACGTCCACCCGAGGTGTGCTGACGTCGCCCCCGGATTCGCCGATATCTGCCCGATGGGCTCTGAAACCCACCATTATCCATCCCGCGATACTACCCCGGGACATCGAGTTCTCGCCGGTTGTTCGCAGATCCAGTGACTCGAAGCGACGAGCCACCTTGGTCAGAACGTGCGTGAGACCACGAAGTCGCGGGCGACGCGGAGCAACCGGTCATTGGCCCCGGTCTCGGCGATGGTGCAACGCACGCCTTCGCCGGCAAAGGGCCTCACGACCAGGCCCGCCTTGCCAGCCTGCGCGGCAAACGCCTCTGCGTCAGCACCCAGCGGCAGCCAGACGAAGTTGGCCTGGGTGTCGGGCACGTGCCAACCCAGGCGCCGCAGCTCGGCCACGACTCGCACGCGCTCGGCGACCAGGGCGTCGACCCGTTGCTGCAACTCGTCGAACGCGTCCAGGCTGGCGATGGCCGCCTGCTGCGCGATGGTGCTCACGCCGAAGGGCACGGCTGTTTTGCGCAGGGCCTCCGCCACTGGCTCGTGGGCCACGGCATACCCCACTCGTAGTCCGGCGAGGCCGTAGGCCTTGCTGAAGGTGCGCAGGACCGCGACGTTCGGCCGCGCGGCATAGGCGGCGAGCGCGTTGGGGGCCTTGGTGTCGGTGACGAACTCGACGTACGCCTCGTCGATCACCACGAGGACGTCGCTGGGGACCTTGTCGAGGAACGCCTCGAGCTCGACGTGGTGCACGACCGGGCCGGTGGGGTTGTTGGGTGTGCAGATCAGGATCAGCCGGGTGCGGGGGGTGATCGCGGCGGCCATCGCGCTGAGATCGTGCCGAGCGTTGGCGTCGAGCGGCACCTTTACCGAGACGGCACCCGCGATGGCCACGACGATCGGGTAGGCCTCGAACGAACGCCAGGCGTAGATGACTTCGTCGCCAGGGTCACAGGTGGCGGCAATGATCTGGCCGAGGACGCCTACGCTGCCGGTGCCGGTGGCGATGTGCTCGGCCGGCACGCCGAGTCGCTCCGCCAGCGTGTGGGTCAGCTCGGTCACGGCCATGTCCGGGTAGCGGTTCATCTGCAGCGCGGCGTCGTGGACGACCTTGAGGACGCTGGGCAGCGGCGGGTAGGGGTTCTCGTTGCTGCTGATCTTGTATGCCGTCACGCCCTCGCGCGGCACCGTCGGGCCTCCGGGCTTGTATGCCGGGACGGCAGCCAGCGCTGTGCGGAGACGGACGATATCGCTCATGTCTGCACTGTATTGCTAGTTGGCCGCTGATCGGATCGGCCGATCGCATGCCACGATGGGCCCATGAAGTCGATCGTCATCAAGATCATTGTCAACGGTGCCGCGCTGTGGGTGGCGGCCTATCTGCTCACGGGCATCCACCTCGGCTCAAACGGTGGCAGTCAGCTCGTGACGATCCTGTGGGTGGCGGTGATCTTCGGCCTGCTCAACGCAGTGATCAAGCCTGTGCTGACCTTCTTCTCGCTACCGGTCATCATCCTGACGCTCGGGCTGTTCACGCTGATCGTCAATGCGGCGATGCTGGAGCTGACCTCGTGGTTCGCCGACCAGCTCAGCCTGGCTTTCACCGTCGACCACTTCTTCTGGGACGCGGTGTTCGGCTCGATCATCATCACCGTCGTGTCGATGATCCTGAACCGGATTCTGCCCGACAGCCGCTAGCCCCACCCGACCCCCACCTCCACCCCCACCCACCTTCCCGACCGAACACCGCGCTGGCACCGTTTCGAGGTCGTTGACCCGCCGAAACGGTGCCAGCGCGGTGTCCGGTTGAGACGCAGGCGCGTTGTCCACATGGGTTGGCGGGATGCATTCGCCATTGACAGGTTGCGCCGGCTCTCTGTCGTCGCGCGCGGCTGGCCCTGACTGTCATGAGATGTATGACGTGTCCTCAGCCTTGGTGTGCCTGCCGTCCTCCTTCACAACGTCCGAGGCGGTGACGGGCGGTATCTCGCGCCGCGTTCTGTCCCGGCTCATGCGCCGCGGGCAGTTGATCCACGTGCAGCGAGGTGTCTACCAGCAGAACCCCAGTGCCCAAGGTGAGTGGGAGAGGTGGCAGATCCTCGAGTTTGAACATCTAGCGCGGAGTCGGGGGGCCCTTCTCGCTCACCCGGGTCACGCGCTGAGCCACCAAAGCGCCGCCCTGGCCATGGGCTGGCCCGTCATGCTGCACCCCGACATGCCAGTGCACCTGACGGCGCTCACGGTCCGACCGAGGTCGCGTCGAGTCGCCGATACTGTTCTGCACCATAGCGATTCGATCCCCAATGAGCTGGTCGAGCTGGGCGATCTCCGACTGCTGTCACCCGACCGGGTCGTGACAGACTGCCTGCGGACCATGCGTCCCGTCGGTGGCGTGGCCGTCGCCGACGCGGCTGTTCGCTCCGGCGCGACATCCATTCGGGACGTTCGGCGCATGATCGACGCGCAACGACGATGGCGGGGCCGGCCGCGAGCTGTTGCGGCACTGAGCCTTGTCGACCCACGGCGTGAGACCTGGCTCGAGTCCTACTCATTCGTCACACTTCAAGAGCTCGGGGTGGAGCTGCCGATGCCGCAGGTGGACGTATTCGACGAGTGGGGACGTTTCGTGGGCAGGGTGGACGGCATGTGGATCTCCGATGGGGTGGTCGGTGAGGCCGACGGCCAAGGCAAGTACCTCCTGGGCCTGGCGGATGGCGACGACTGCAGTGGTCGGGCCGCCGCCCTCCGTGTGGTCGCCGAGAAGGTTCGGGAGGACGACCTGCGAGGACTCGGGCTCGAGGTCGTCCGTTGGGACACGGCCCAGATCCGCCACGAGCCGACCGCCGTGGCCCGACGCGTTGCCGCCGCCAGGAGCCGGGGCGACCTGTCGCGCTTCACCGGTCGCTTGCGCCAGGGCGATCGCTGGCTTGACCTTTCCGAACACCGCGCCGGCACCGTTTCGAGGTCGTTGACCGCCTGAAACGGTGCCGGCGCGGTGTTCGGTCGAAGAGTTCGGGTCAGATGTGACGGCGGGAGGTGACGACGCGGAAGCGGTTCGCGACGTAGGCCGCATCGACGTAGGCCGCGTTGGCCGCAGGGTTGGCGCCGGTGCCGTGGTAGTCGCTGAAGGCCGCCGTCTGGTTGACGAAGATTGCCCCGGTCAGGTTCTCCGAGAGGGCGACACCGGCATCTGCAGCTGCGCCGCGCGCATCGTCCAGGACTGCCTCGGACGTCGAGTAGACCGCCGCCGTCATCGCGCCGTGGGCAGTGATCGTCTCGCGCATCCGCTCGAGTGACTGTGCGGTGGAGTCGGTCGCGATCAGGAACGTGACCGGACCAAAGCACTCCTGGGCGTATGCCGCCTCGTTGGCAACGTCGAGCGCGACCAGCCCGGGAGCGCGCACCACCGCGTCCGGGTATGACGGATGCGTCACCTTGCGGGCATCGAGCACCACCGTGCCGCCAATCCGGGCGGCCAGCCCGGGCAGGTCGGTCGCCCGGGCGCGCACATCGTCGTTGACGATGGCCCCGAGGATCTCGCAAGCCTTGGCGTCATCGTCGGTCAGCTTTGTCAGCGCCCCACCGAGCTCGACGCCGACGTCCTCGAAGGAGAGGTGGCCCTCGTCGGTCTCGACGCCGTCGCGCGGGACATAGATGTTCTGCGGGGTCGTGCACATCTGGCCGGAGTACAGCGAGAGCGAGAACGCCAGGTTGCGCATCACTCCTTGCAGGTTGTCGGTCGAGTCCACGACGATCGAGTTCACGCCGGACTTCTCGGTGTAGACGAGCTTGCCCGCCGCTGCGCCCTCACGCTCGAGCCAGCCACCGAACGCCGGACCGCCGGTGTAGTCGATGATCGCGACCTCGGGCCGGGTGGCCAGTGTCTTGGCCAGTCCCTCACCGTTGGACTCCGGAGCAAGCTGCACGAGAGCCGGATCGAAACCATTGTCTCGCAACACCTTTCGGGCAATCTCGACACTGATGGCGAGTGGCAGGATCGCCCGCGGATGGGGCTTCACGATGATGGGATTCCCGGTGGCAAGCGAGGCGAACAGGCCGGGATAGCTGTTCCACGTCGGAAAGGTGTTGCAGCCGATCACGAGCGCGATACCGCGCGGGACGATGCGGTAGTCCTTACGAAGACGGATCGGCGCGTCCTTGCCGGGCTTCTCCCACACCACGGAGGCGGGCACGCGCTCCTGCTCGACCAGCGCTCCGACGATCGACTCGAAGGCCCGGTCCTGGGCGTGCGGACCGGCCGCCTGGAACGACATGACGAACGGCTGCCCGCTGGTGTGCATCACGGCATTGGCGATCTCGAAGGACCGTTTGTTGATGGCGTCGACGATCTCGACACAGACGGCCGCACGGGTCAGCGCGCCGGCATCCCGCCATACCGGAATGGCGTTCTTCGCCGCCGCGATCGCGACATCAACGTTGAGCCTTGGATACCGGATCTGGAGCGCCGGCCCGTACGGCGACACCTCGCTCCCGGCGAACGTCCCGTCCGTGGGCTGGTCGCCGAGCGCGGAGAACTGAGCGCCGAGGTGGGCCTCAAAGGCGGCCAACCCCTCGGCGGCCGCAGTCTCGCCATAGACCCGAGGTGACGGTGACTCGGGGTAGCGCGAGAAGTAGCCGCGCGACGCCAGCGCCTCGCGACCCTGCTGAAGGGCCTCGCGATAAGCCTCGGCGAGCTGCATCGTGGTACGCACTGGTGAGGGGGAGCCGGTTGTCGTCATCCAAGGATGCTACGCAGGCGCGGGCGGGTCCTGTCGTTGCTGACATGCAGATCGGCTCAGCTCCAGAATCGGCGGTCCCACCGCTGGGTGCCGATACGGGTGTCAGGGCCGTGCCCGGGGTGCACCACAGTCTCTGAGGGGAGTGTGAAGAGCCCGGCGCGGATCGAGGCGATGAGCGTCAGGCGAGCGGATGCCGCCACATCCGCCGTGTCCGGACCGTGCAGTCCCAGGGTCTGCCCGGTGAAGACGCAGGACAGGGCCGGTGCGTACCAGCAGACCGCGCCCGGGGTGACGCCAGGCGTGTGGATGGCCTCCAGCCGGAGGCTGCCGACTGTGAGCACCAATCCAGGTGGCACGTCGTGCTTGGGCCGGCGTTCCGGCTCGGCCTGCCGCCAGAGTCCGAGGTCATCGGTGTCGAGGTAGGTTCCGGCCCCGGTGTAGTCAGCCAGCGAGAGCGCCACCGGCACCGAGTCGGGCCAGATGGTGGTCCAGATAATCGCGCGAAGCCGTCGCGCGTCGCATTGACCGAGCAGGTCACCCACGTTCCCTGCCGGGTCAATCACCGTGCTGTCGGTGCCATCCCCGACGAACCAGACGTTGCGCTGGCCATCGGCGGTCAGGACCCGTGCCAGGGACGGCCGCACCGGCTGCGCAATGCTCACGATCTATGGGACCACGCGATCAGGTCCCGCACAACGGCGGGTCGTGGCGCGGCATACGGTGTGGGCATGCGCGTTCTCGTCACAGGCGGGGCCGGCTTCATCGGCTCGCACACCGTCATCCAGCTCATCGCCGCCGGTCACGATGTCCTGATCGTCGACAACTTCTCCAATGCCAAGCCGACGGTGATCAGCCGGCTCGAGTCGATCACCGGCCAGCGTCTGCCCGTCCACGCGTTCGACCTTCGCGACCGGGCCAAGACGGAGGAGCTCTTCGCCACCGAGCGGATCGACGCGGTCATCCACTTCGCCGGGCACAAGGCGGTTGGCGAGAGCGTCGAGAAACCGCTGGAGTACTACGAGAACAACCTCGACTCGACGCTCGTTCTGGCCGGTGCGATGGCCCGTCACGCGGTCACCAATCTCGTGTTCTCGTCATCCGCGACGGTGTATGGCGCGGCCGCCCCCGTTCCGATGACGGAAGACCTGCCCACCTCGGCGACGAACCCCTACGGGTGGACCAAGGTGATGATCGAGCAGATCCTGCGCGATGTTGCCGTGGCCCAGCCCGCCTGGCGGATCGCCCTGCTTCGCTACTTCAACCCGGTCGGAGCCCACTCATCCGGGAGCATCGGCGAGGATCCGTCCGACATCCCCAACAACCTGTTCCCCTACATCTCCCAGGTCGCAGTAGGGCGCCGCGACAAGCTGCAGATCTTCGGCAACGACTACGACACCCCCGACGGCACCCCGCTACGCGACTACATCCACGTGGAGGATCTCGCGGCCGGTCACGTCGCCGCGCTGGCCAAGGTGGCCACCATGGACACGTCCGTGGGCACCTGGAACCTCGGCACCGGGGTGGGTACGAGCGTGCTCGACGTGCTGCATGCGTTCGAGCGCACGGTCGGCCATGACTTGCCGTACGAGATCGTTGGGCGTCGGGCAGGAGACATCGCAGCCTCGTATGCCGACCCGCATCGCGCTAACGCCGAGCTCGGATGGACCGCCACCCGCACGATCGACGACATGTGCTCGGACGCCTGGCGCTGGCAGTCGCAGAACCCAGACGGTTATCCGGACGCCTGACCGAAGGCGAGCGCGCCGGGGGTGAAGCGCGAGCGGCTCTAGCCGAACGTGAGCGGGTAGGTGGGCGAGGGGGTCGTGGGGGCGACGTCGGGCGCGCTCACCGAGGCGTCACGTCCGAGCACGATATCGGCGATGTTGGCAAGCGACTGCGTGCCCGAGCTGAGGTAGTGGTCGTGGTCGGTCACCCCACGAGTGCCGAAAACCCGGTCGCCGAACCCCTGGGTCGTGGGCGTCGTGCCATGCCCGGCACCCCAGAACTGGAAGGCGGGCACCCAGTAGATCCAGTCCTGTGCCGACTGGCCGGCCCAGATGTGTGCCGACGTGTGCAGGTCGGCCGCTTGAGTGACGCCCATGCCTGGGCTGCCAACCACGACGATGTCTTCGACCTGCGGCGGCATGTCGGCGGCCGCCAGACCCGCGACCACTGATCCGTAGCTGTGGCCGATGACCGTGACATGCGCGAGCGGGCGCAGCATCGCCAGGTCCTTGGTGAATCCGTCCAGCAAGGTTGCGCCGGCCCGTGCCAGCTCCTCGCGTGCCGCATCTCGTCCGACGCCCTGTGGCGCGTCGTACCCGAGCCAGGCGATCACCGCGACGTGCTGGCCCGGCGCCGCCGCGCGAGTGGCGTCGTACAGGGCCTGCGCCTGAACCGCCGGGGCACGGTCGCGGACGTCGCCGAGGCCGGTGTTGAAGTTGTCCGCGCGATTGGCCACCCCCGGTACGACCACAGCGATCCGGTCCGCAGCAGACAGATCGCCGAACACCTCGATGATCCGGCCGCTGCCATGCGGGTCGAACGCCAGGAACTGGCGCCCCTGTCCGGTCCACCGCGCGTAGGGGCCCCCGGCCGCCTGCATGGCATGCCGGTTGGAGTCGTAGGTGCGTGACAGGGCGGTCGGGTCATCCGGGTCGGGAAGCCAGGATCCCTGCTGGGGCTGGCCGGCGATCGCGGCACCCGGGGTGAACAAGAGCAGTGCGAATGTGAGAAGGATCACGCTGCCAGCGGACGCCGCGCTGAGCGCTTTCCAGCACCGACGCATGCAGACTCCTCCGCCCAGGCGTGTGTTTCGCCCGGTCGGGCAAGCACGCCATGGTACCCAAGGTTGCTGAATGGTCTGTGCCACGCGACCTGCCCCGGACATGGCTTCAGGGGGATTCTTAACTCCGTAAGATGTAGTGCGACCGCAGTCAGCAGTGGAGCGAAGGAGCCTCATGGACGCCGTGGACATCGCGAGATGGCAGTTCGCCATCGTGACCGTCTACCACTACTTCTTCGTTCCCGTCACGATCGGACTCTCGGTGATCGTCGCCGGTTTTGAGACGGCCTGGCTACGCAATCGCAACCCCGAGATGCTGCGGCTCACCAAGTTCTTCGGCAAGCTCTTCACGATCAACTTCGCCCTCGGTCTGGTGACCGGAATCGTCCAGGAGTTCCAGTTCGGGATGAACTGGAGCGACTACTCACGCTTCGTCGGCGACATCTTCGGCGCGCCGCTGGCCATCGAGGCCCTGCTCGCGTTCTTCCTCGAGTCAACCTTCCTCGGCCTGTGGATCTTCGGGTGGGACAAGCTCCCGCCCAAGCTGCACGCCGCCTGCATGTGGCTGGTTGCGGTCGGCACCTTGTTGTCGGCCTACTTCATCCTCGCGGCCAACTCCTGGATGCAAAACCCCGTCGGCTACCGCTTCAACCCGACCACCGGGCGTGCCGAGCTGACCGACTTCGTTGCGGTGCTCACCAACAAGGTGCAGCTGGTGACGTTCCCGCACACCATCACCAGCGCCTACATGGTGGGCGGCGCGTTCGTGATGGCGGTGGGCCTGTGGCACCTGCGCAAGCCGAACGTTGGCGAGAACTCCGGCATGTACCGCAAGGCCACTCGAATCGGCGCCTGGTTCACCCTCGTCGCGGCGCTCGGCGTCGTCGTCTCGGGTGACCTCCAGGCCAAGGTTATGACCGAGGTGCAGCCGATGAAGATGGCCGCCGCCGAGGCGCTCTATGACTCAGAGGCAGGCAATGCGCCCTTCTCGCTGTTGACGGTCGGCTCGCTGGATGGCAGTGAGGAGAAGTTCGCGGTCAAGGTGCCTAGCCTGCTCAGTTTCCTGGCCACCGGACGCTTCGACGGTTCCGTCGAGGGCATCAACGAGCTCAAAGCCGCCTACGAGAAGCAGTACGGCGCGGACGCGACGTCCCGCGTGTTCAGCGAGAGCTACACCCCGACCATCCCCCTCACCTACTGGACGTTCCGGATCATGATGGGGCTCGGGATCGTGGGTGCCCTGATCGCCGCTGCTGTGTTGTGGTCCACCCGTCGAGGCCGGATCCCTCGCCACCGGCTGTGGTTCTGGGTGATCGTGGCCACCCCGCTGCTTCCGTTGTTCGCCAACAGCTTCGGCTGGATCTTCACCGAGGCGGGCCGGCAACCGTGGATCGTCTTCGGCATCATGACGACCACCAGCGGCGTCTCCCCGGGCGTGTCCGCCGGCGAGGTGTGGACCTCGCTGATCACCCTCACCCTCCTGTATGCCGTCCTGGCTGTCGTCGAGATGAAGCTCCTGCTGCGGGCCATCGTGTCTGGTGCGCCGGAGTTCGAAGAGCCCGTTGACCTCGCCGATCGGGACGTGGACGCACCCCTCGTCTACGCCTACTGATAACCGGCCTACTGAGAACCGAAGGACATCATGGAGCTCACCACCGTCTGGTTCATTTTGATCGCCGTCCTCTGGACCGGCTACTTCGTCCTGGAGGGCTTTGACTTCGGGGTCGGCATGCTGATGCCCGTGCTCGGCCGCGGCGAGCAGGGCGAGCCGCGAAAGCGCGTCATGCTGAACACGATCGGCCCGGTCTGGGACGGCAACGAGGTCTGGCTGCTCACGGCTGGTGGTGCCACGTTCGCAGCGTTCCCCCACTGGTACGCCACGATGTTCAGCGGTCTCTACCTGCCGCTGCTGATCATCTTGGTGGCCCTCATCGTCCGCGCGCTTGGTTTCGACTACCGGGGCAAGGTGGACGACCCGGTCTGGCGGAGCCGCTGGGACATCGCGATCTTCGTCGGGTCGGCCCTTCCTGCGCTGCTGTGGGGCGTGGCCCTGACGAACGTGGTGATGGGGCTGCCGATCGACGCCAAGAAGGAGTTCACGGGCAACTTCTTCACACTCCTCAACCCGGTCGGGCTGCTGGGTGGCCTCACCACAGTGGCGCTGTTCCTCACCCACGGCGCGATCTTCATCGCGCTCAAGACGGAGGGCGACATCCGGCACGAAGCGCGAACGCTGGCCATCAAGGTCGGCGCAGTGGCGGCCGTTCTCGCGGTTGCCCTGCTCGTCACCATCAATGTGTCGACCGGGTCGGCCGCGTCGTGGATCGCTGCGGTTGTGGCTGCAGTGGCACTGCTTGCCGGGTTGTTCGCTGCCTTCCGCGAACGTGAGGGATGGGCCTTTGTCGGCACGTTCGTCGCGATCGCAGCCGCTGTGGCCACGTTGTTCCTGGCGCTCTTCCCGGACGTGATGCCGTCCTCCACCAACGCGGCCTGGTCCTTGACGACGACGAACGCGAGCAGCACGGCATACACGCTGACGATCATGACCTGGGTCGCAGCGATCTTCACCCCCATCGTCCTGCTCTACACGTCGTGGACCTACTGGACCTTCCGTAAACGGATCGGCACCCACCACATCCCGGCGACCAGCGCGGGCCTCCCATCGAGCGTTGCGGGCACATCGCACTGATGCGTCCGTTCGACCCCCGGCTGCTCACCCAGGTCCCCGCGACGCGGAAACCAGTGGTGGCCCTCGGGGCGATCGGTGCTGGGCAGGGTCTCGCGACGATCGCGCTCGCGTTCGCCGTGACCAACTTGGTGGTCGCCGTGGTCGAGGTACACGAGGTGCTGACCCCGGGTATCTGGCTGGTCGGCCTGTTCACCGTCCGCGCCCTGCTGGCAGTGGCGAACGAGCTGGTCGGGTCATGGGCGGGACTGCGGGTGTCGACGGTCCTTCGTGAGCGCCTGATGGCGACCTGGCTGGTGCGGGACGCAGACTCGCGCCCAGAGGCCGGACGCGCGCAAGCCCTTGCCACACAAGGGATGACCAGCATCGAGCCGTATGTCGCACGCTACCTCCCAGCCCTCGTGTCCGGCGCGTTCCTGCCGCTTCTCGCCATCGGTACCCTGGCGTTGGTCGACTGGCCAAGCGCGCTGATCGTTGCGCTCACCGTCCCGTTGCTCCCTGTCTTCGCGGCTCTCATCGGGCACACGACCCAGACGTCGACCCAGCGGCAGTGGCGAGCCCTGTCGGCGTTGTCCGGTCACTTCCTCGACGTCATGCGAGGCCTGCCGACCCTCGCGTCGTACGGGCGGGCCGAGGCACAGGTGGAGACGATCGCCTCGGTGAGCCGACGGCACCGGCTGGCCACCATGAAGACGCTGCGGCTGGCCTTCATGAGCTCGGCGGCACTCGAGCTGCTGGCCACGATCTCCGTGGCGCTCGTTGCCGTGACAGTGGGCATCCGCCTGGCCAACGGCGCGATGCCTCTCCATGGCGCGATGTTGGCCATTCTCCTTGCGCCAGAGGCCTATTGGCCGATCCGGCGGGTCGGTGCAGAGTTCCATGCTGCAGCGGACGGAGCAGTGGCCCTCGACGACGTCCTCGCCGAGCTCGCGGCGCCCGACCAGTCGCCCACCTCTCGGCCGGACCCTCCCGCCTGTCCGGTGGGGGTTGAGGGGTTGGGGTTCGGCTACCCGGGCTCGACGACCGATCTCCTGTGTGAGCTGACCATCAGCCTGCCGGTCGGGCTCACCGTCGTCACCGGTCCTTCCGGCGCCGGCAAGTCGACGCTCCTGGAGCTGCTGGCCGGACTCCGCCAACCGAGTGCCGGCACCGTCACGGTGCCGCCGTCGCATCTGGTCAGCCAGCGGCCCTTCCTCGCACCCGGGACCGTCAGGGACAACCTCACGCTCGGCAACGACAGCACGGATGACGAGCTGTGGGAGGTGCTGCGCGAGGTCGGGCTCGACGGCATGATCGCAGCTCTTGCGCAGGGCCTGGACACGCACATCGGCGATGACGGGTTCGGCCTGTCCGCGGGTCAACGTGCCCGCCTCACCCTGGCCCGGGCCGCACTCTCGAGCGCCTCGCTGGTCCTGCTCGATGAACCAACGGCCCACCTCGATCTCGAGTCAGCAGCGTTGGCGCATCACATGATCCAACGTCTGGCCGTGGCGCGCAGGGTGGTCGCCGTCACCCACCGACCCGAGCTGCTCACCGTCGCTGACCAGCACATCCAGCTCGCTTCTCGACCGACCTCGAACCTCGTCGAGGCCCTCCGATGACAACCACGGAACAACCAGCGGCCCTTGTCTCCGGCTCTGGGCCTCGGATCCGAGCGCTCGGTCCCGCCGAGGCCTCGGCCAGAGGCATCCGCGTCCGGCGGATGCGGGCCGTCCTGGCCGCCGGGTTCCTCGGTGGTATCGCGACCGCGTCGGGCATCGCCCTGACCGCAACCTCCGGCTGGTTGATCGTCCGCGCCAGTCAGCGACCCGTCATCCTCCTGCTGCTCACCGCCATCGTCGCCGTACGAACCTTCGGCATGGCCCGGCCGGTCTTCCGCTACTGGGAGCGGCTGCGTTCCCACGATGTGGCCCTGGCTGACCTCGCCGACCAGCGCACCGCGGCATACGAACTCCTGATCCCGCTCACTCCGGCGCGGCTCGGTCGTCGTGGTCGTGCCGACTTGCTGACCGGCGTCGTGGACGACCTCAGTGACGTCGTGGACGCGCAGGTCAGGGTCACGGTGCCGGTCATGTCGGCTCTCATCGCGAGCGCCGTGACGGGTGTCGTCATCTGGGTGCTCTTGCCGCTGGCCGGCCTGGTGATTGCCGCAATGGTGATCGTCACCGCAGGCGTTTTCGCCCTGGGCTGGCGGCTCGAGGCCCGTTCGCAGCAGACACTGCTGGCGGCGCGTGCCGAGGTCGCCCGGGTGACTCACCTGGTCGCTGCCAATGCGAGCGAGCTACAGGCGATCGGCGCGACCGGCCAGGCACGCGAGTGGCTGGCCACCGCCCACGCGGATCTGTGCAGGGCCGCCGGGCGCCAGAGTCACGGTCGTGCCGCCGCCGCCGGGCTTCTGCTCCTGCTGACCGCCCTCGGCACCATCGTCATGGTGGCCGTGGTCCTGCCGGGCGTCGGGACCTCGATCTCGACACCGGTCGCCGCGCTGCTGGTGCTGACGCCGATTGCGCTCAGTGACGCCCTGTCCACGCTGCCCGACGCCATGCGCGCACTCGCCCGATCGCAGGCCAGTGCCATCCGGTTGCACGCATTGCTCGACCAGCAGCCGGCGGTGCGGGCCACCGGGGTACCTCCCTTCGACACCCGGACTGCTGCCGATAGCCAGACCGACAATCCGGTCGGTGCGCCGCCATCCATCGCGGTCAATGAACTCACGGCCGCGTGGACCGGAACGGTGCCACAGGTCGGGCCACTGGACCTGCAGATTCAGCCCGGCCAACGGCTTGCCATCACCGGCCCCAACGGTTGCGGAAAGTCCACGCTCCTGGCCGTGCTGGCCCGCCAGCTCGACCCCACCGGTGGCGACTACCGCCTGGGCGACCAGGACGTCGTCGGGCTCGAGCTCGGACGGACCCGCGAGGTGTTCGCCGTCCTCGACGACGAACCCCATCTGTTCGCCTCGACGCTGCGCGCCAACCTCCAGCTGGCGCGTCCCGGGTCTGCCGATCCAGATCTCGTCGAGGCCTTGGAGGGGGCAGGCCTGGCCCACTGGTTCGCCGACCTCGGTCAGGGCCTTGACACCATCATCGGGACGGGCGGCCGTGGCGTGTCCGGGGGCGAAAGGGCGCGGCTCGGACTGGCTCGTGCCCTGGTCTCCGAACGACCGGTGCTGCTCCTTGACGAGCCGGTCGCCCACCTGGACCACGCCACGGCCGAGGAGGTCCTGGGCGACCTCACCCAGTCGACGACCGGTCGGTCTGTGGTCATGGTCAGCCATCGCCCCGACGGACTGACCGGCTTCGACCGCGTCATCGACCTCTCGAGCCGATAAGAGGGCAGGGCGAAGGAATGTGGGCGTCCTGACCCCCAGGATCCTTCGCGCTGTCACCCAGGAAGCTAGGTCAGCGGGAGCGCGGCTAACCGCCCTTCGAGAAATAGCCGCTCGACGTCGTTCTCCGTCAACGCAAGCGCCTGCCGGTATGACTCCGCGGCCAGCTGCGCACGGCCCAGCCTGCGTAGGAAGTCGGCTCGCGTCGCGGGGAGGTAGTGGTACCTCGACAGTGTGCGGCCGGAGTGGAGCTCCAGCTCGTCGAGAGCGTCAAGACCAGCCTGTGGGCCCGAGCGGAACCCAAGTGCCACAACGCGATTGAGCGCGACGACCGGTGAGGGCCAAGCCTTGAGCAACACGTCGTAGAGTTCGACGATCTGCCCCCAGTCGGTGTCAGTGAAGGCGGTGGCCTCGGCGTGCAGGGCGGCGATGGCGGCCTGGATGACGAACCTGCCCGGGTTTCCGCCTCGCAACGCGTCGAGCACCATGACCCGGCCCTGCTCGATCGCCCGGTGATCCCAACGGGACCGGTCCTGGTCTTCGAGCAGCACCATCGCGCCCGCCTCGTCCACCCGCGTGACTCGTCGCGCGTCGGTGATGATGATGAGCGCCAACAGCCCCCGGACCTCGCGTTCATCGGGCATGAGATCAGCAAGGACGCGGCACAGCTCGATCGCCCGGACGACGAGATCGGGGCGCACCAGAGTGTCGCCCGTGGCCGCCGTGTGGCCGGCCGTGAAGAGGAGATGCACCGCGGTCAGCACGGCGTCGAGGCGCGCTGGCAGCTCGTGGGCGGACGGCACCCGGTAAGGGATCCGCGCGCCCGAGATCTTCTTCTTCGCACGGGTGACCCGAGCTGCCATGGTGGACTCGCTGACCAGGAAGGCATGCGCGATCTGCTCGGTGGTCAGTCCGCAGACCAGCCGGAGCGTCAACGCCACCTGCGCCTCTCGTGCGAGAGCCGGGTGGCAACAGATGAAGACAAGCCGCAGACGGTCGTCGGGGATCTCGTCCATCTCAGTGAGCTGCGTTTCAGGAGAAGGCGACCCGTCGCCATGCGGCTGCGACCGCGAAGTACCCGCCGGCTCGATGAGTAGCGGAAGCTTGTTGCGTAAGGCAGCGGCACGGCGATGGGAGTCCAGCGCCTTGCGCCGGGCCGCAGTGGTCAACCAGGCACCAGGATTGCGCGGTATGCCGTCGCGCCGCCACGTCTCGAGCGCACTGAGGTACGCGTCCTGCGCGCACTCCTGTGCGAGGTCGAGATCGCCGGCCACGCGCACCGTCGCGGCGAGCACCTGGGTCCACTCGCGGCGGTGCGCGTCGTCGAGCGCGCGATTGACGTCGTCCGCCGAGGTCACGCGGCGATCACCCCTGTGGCATGACCATGACCGGACGAACCTCAACCCCGCCGAAGCGCGCGGGGACCATGCCGGCGATCTTGATCGCCTGGTCGAGGTCGTCGGCCTCGACCAGGTAGAAGCCGCCGAGCGCCTCCTTGGTCTCGACGAACGGGCCGTCGGTGACGACGTCGCCGCGGATGCTGGTCGCGGTGGCCGTCGCCTGCAACGCCTGTCCCTCAAGGGGCTTTCCTCCGTGCGACGTGTACTCCTCGGCGAAGCGGTTGTGGGCGTCCATGACCTGGCCAAAGACCTCGGGGGAGGCGTTCGCGTAGTCAGACTCGTTTTCGTAGATCAGGACGACGTACTGAGCCATGGTGTACTCCTGTTGTTGAGGGGTTCTGACATTCTGACGACGAACCGGCATGGCCACAATCGACAGTTCCCCCCGGTCATTTTTCCGCCTGGTGCTCTCAAAGCACCGTTTCGGCACGAGATCGGGTCCACTTCGGTGGTTTCGGCGCAACAAGAGCCGGGTCAGGTCAGCGAGCGGTTGACGTCCTTCTGGATCTCCGCGTCGGTGGCGCCGAGGGCTCGTGCCTTCATGACGTATGCCGCAGCCAGAGTTGCAAGCCGAGCCTGCCGTTCGCGTGCCGACGGCTTGGGCATGGGGGTCGCGACTCGGGTCCCCCCGCCCCGCCGGGAGCGGACCAGGCCGGCCAGCTCCAGCTCGCGGTACGTCCTGGCAACGGTGCCGATCGCCAACCCAAGGTCGCCGGCGAGCTGTCGAAGCGGCGGGAGTCGCTGGCCTTCCACGAGCTGCCCGCCCTCGATCAGGTCGACCAGCTGACGCCGTAGCTGCTCGTAGGCAGGCGTCGGGTCATCAGTCGTGACCGTGAGCGCTGAGCTCATCGAGAGGCTTCGCGATCCGAGACGGCTCTGGCTGCCGACGCCATCCGGCGGACGAGCGCGCCGCTCAGCAGAACGGCCAGGCACCAGACGGCGAGCAGGAACATGAGCACCCCGACGCCAAAGAGGGCGACGCCAAATACGGTCCACGAGATCGGCGCGCAGCCGAAGCCGACAAGGGCGCCCCCGGCGGTGAGCGCGACGCCGAGCATTGACGCGGCGATCATCACCCCTGTCGCGGCGACCACGGCTTCGGCCGAGCGGCGGCGGAGGACGTCGTCGGCCACGACGAGTTCGGGGGCCGACTCGATCCGGGGTCGCAGCACGACGGTGTGCAGGGCCACGGCAGCCCCGAGAAGTCCGAGCACGACCGCGATGGCCAGCGGCACGCTGTAGTACAGGCCAGGCCACGGTCCCGTACCTGTGAAGCGATCCGGGCTGCACTGTCGCGACAGCGAGCGGCCCGCTCGACCCAAGTCATCGGGAGAGCCCATGAGGGTCGTCGTGACCAACAGGGCGCCGAGCCCAAGGGTGCTAGCAGCCACCAGCCCACCCAGCCGCCTCGGCAGGTAGCTTCCGACGGTCCGCGTCTCGAGGGATGCCGACCTGACACCCTCGTGCGGGGGGATCGTCGCGAGCTCGCCGACCACGACCCCACCGATCACAGCGAGCCCAAAGACCGTGGGCGCAAGCATCATCCCAAGGCCGAGCGCCCCGATACTCGCAGTCAGTGTGGCGGCGACGACACCGATGACGAGGCCTACCCAGCGCCAGATGAATGCTGTGTGGTGTCCGGCTAACGCGACGGCCTGGCGGGATGGGCCGAGCTCGAGGGGGGATTGCGACCTCCCCGACCACCGCGCCAGCCAGACCACGACAAGAAGGATCGGAACCAAGAGGACGGCGATGCGACCGAACATGAGCGCTCCTACTTGTGTCAGAAGGTTGTGACAACAAGATGGTGGCGTGCCTCGCGGTTTGTGTCAATTATTTACGACAAACTTTGCGCGTGCGGTTCAATGGGCACATGGGCCCGACCCTCACCTACCGCGTGTGTGTCATCTGTTCCGGGAACATCTGCCGGTCACCGATGGGCGAGGTCAT
>JBBRWQ010000017.1:0-48435 GCA_038249115.1 Actinomycetales bacterium | reverse complement strand
GCAATGCCCAGCACCTCACCGGCGTGGATGGTCAGCGTGATGTCGTGCAGGACGTCGCGGACGCCAGCACCTGCGAGGGTCAAACCGGTGATGGTGAGGACCGGGCGGTCGGTGACTGTGGACTCGTCCTTGCTAGCGGAGGGCAGCTCGGAGCCGACCATCAGCTCAGCCAGCTCGCGGGAGGTGACCGACTTCGGGTCGACCGTCGCGACCGTGGTGCCACGCCGGATGACGGTGATGGAGTCGGCGACCGACAGCACCTCGTCGAGCTTGTGGGAGATGAAGATGACGGTCAGTCCCTCACTCTTGAGCTCGCGCAGGTTGTCGAAGAGCTCGTCGACCTCCTGGGGGACCAGGACCGCCGTCGGCTCGTCGAGGATCAGGATCTTGGCGCCGCGATAGAGAACCTTGAGGATCTCAACACGCTGGCGGATACCGACACCGAGGTCAGCCACCAGGTCATCTGCATGGACGTTGAGACCGTAGTCAGCGGAGATCCGCTCGATCTCGACTCGCGCCCCATCCGCGATGCCGTGGCGCTTCTCTGCACCCAGCACGACATTCTCGAGGACCGTCAGGTTGTCGGCCAGCATGAAGTGCTGGAAGACCATGCCGATCCCCGCGTCGATCGCATCGGCCGGGCTGTGCAGTGCAAGCACCGAACCGTCGACACTGACGGTGCCCTCGTCCGCTCGTATCACACCATACAAGATCTTCATCAAGGTGGACTTGCCCGCGCCGTTCTCGCCGACGATCGCATGTACCGTGCCTCGCTGCACGGAGAAGGTCACGTCCTTGTTCGCCACCACCCCGGGGAAGCGTTTCGTGATGCCCCGCAGCTCGACGGCCGGCACCACCCTCGATCCCGCGTCCGCGGCACTCTGTGCAGAGTCGGTGATGGCGCACACTCCTCGTACGGGGCCCGCAACATTGCGGGCACTAGTTCGATGAACCGGGGGCAGGAGATGCCGAGGGCCCGAGTGGCACGTTACCGTGCCAACCCGGGCCCGTCGTCATACAGAAAACCCTCAGTTACACACTACTTCTACTTGACTCACTACTTGGTCGGCACCACGATCTTGCCATCGATGATGTCCTGCTTGTAAGCGTCGAGCTTGGCCTTGATGTCGTCCATCTGGCCGCCGGTGGTGCTGTAGCCGACGCCATCCACCTTCAGGTCGTAGACCTTGGTGCCGGCTGTGAACTTGTCTTCGGTCACAGACTTGATGAAGTCGAACGTCGCGAGGTCGACCCTCTTGATCATCGAGGTGATGATGACGGCCTTCTGGTCGGCCGGCGCGGTCAGCGCCTGGTCGGAGTCGACGCCGATCGCCATCTTGCCCGCGGCCGCGGCGGCGGTGAACACGCCACCACCAGAGCCACCTGCCGCGGCGTAGACCACGTCTGCACCCGACTGGTACATGCCCGCTGCCGCGATCTTGCCCTTGGCCGGGTCACCGAAGCCCGAGAAGTCCGGCGGCTGGGTCAGGTACTTGACCTGAACCTTGATAGCGGGGTTGACCGCCTTGGCGCCCGCCGCGTAGCCGACCTCGAACTTCTTGATGAGGTCAGTGTTGACCCCTCCGATGAAGCCGACGTTGCCGGTCTTGGACTTCAGAGCGGCCGCCGCACCCACGAGGAAGGAGCCCTCGTTCTCGGCAAACGTGAGGTTCTCGATGTTGGGTCCGGCAGCATCGGTGGAGTCGATGAGAGCGAACTTGACCTCAGGATTGGCCGCAGCGACCTTCTTCACAGCGGGCGCGTAGGCGAAACCGACGGCAACGACGTTGTTGTAACCGGCGTCGATGAGCTGAAGCAGTCGCTCCTCGCGCGCCGACTCGGGCTCACCGTTGACCGCCGTGGCCTCCTTGGTGTCAGCACCGAGCTCGGCCTTGGCCTTGTCGAGGCCCTTGGCGGCGGCGTCGTTGAACGACTGGTCACCGCGCCCGCCCACGTCATAGGCCATGCCGACCTTGATGACCTTGGCAGCAGTGGTCGTGCCACTGGCACCAGGCGTGGTGCCCGTGTTGTCCGTAGAACTGCCGCAGGCAGCCAGTGCCAGCGCGGCGACCGACATTGCGGCCGTAACCTTCATCACCCGACGCAAGGGAATCTCCTTCTGTGAAATGCACCAATTAACCCAAACAAACCGGACTCTACTGCCACCGAAGACCCGTGTCTGCCGAGTCACCATGCAGTGTCCGCATCGTTATTTGCCAGCATGTGACAATTCACTCAGGACGTCAGCCGGCACGACTGGAGACGGCCGCGGCGGCCAGCAGCCGGGCTCCTGTCACCACTGCCCGCTCGTCCACCACGAGGTCGCCCTGGTGCAGGTCGTAGGTCGCGTTGCCCGGCGTCCGCGTCCCCAACCGGGCCAGCGCCCCGGGCACCTCCTGGACGTACCAGGCGAAGTCCTCGCCGCCCAGTGACTGCCCCGTCGCCCTTACCGCATCGGCACCCATGGTCGCGACGGTCGCACGCCGCAGGATCTCGACACAGGCAGGGTCGTTGACCACGGGCGGCACGCCACGAACGTGCTCGACCGTCGCGGCGATGGCATAGGGGCTCACCACCGCCTGCACGATCTCCTCCAGCAGGGGCCCGATGTCGTTCCAGACCTGCGCGTTCAGCATCCGCAAGGTTCCGTCGACCACTCCCGTCGACGGGATGACGTTCTGCGCACTACCGGAGTGGATGCTCCCCCACACCAGCGCGACGCCGGCCCGAGGGTCGACCCGGCGTGAGAGCACGGCGGGGACCTCGGTGACCACCTTGGCCAGAGCATAGGTCAGGTCCTGGGTCAGATGCGGGCGGGCAGTGTGGCCGCCGGGCCCACTCAGGGTGACGGTGACTCCATCCACGGCCGCGGTGATCGGGCCGTCGCGCAGCCCCACCTGACCCACGTCCAGCGTCGGGTCGCAATGGACGGTGAAGATGCGGTCGACGCCCTCGAGCCCCCCCTGCGCAATGACCCCCTGCGCTCCACCGGGGATGACCTCCTCAGCCGGCTGGAAGATCAGCCGCACGCCGATCCCTTGCCCCGCGAGGGAGTCGACACGCTGCTGCAGTGCGAGGCCTGCACCCAGGACAGCGGCGACGTGGACGTCATGACCGCAGGCATGACAGACGCCGTCGTTCTGAGAGGCGAACGGAAGGCCGGTTCGTTCCGCGATCGGCAGCGCGTCGAGGTCCGCCCTCAGGGCCACGCGGTATGCCGGGTCGGAAGGCCCGATGTCCGCGACCAGACCGCTGCCGGCGAGCATCCGCACGCGAACACCCGCATCTCTCAGCCGGGCTGCGACGACGCCGGTCGTGCGGACCTCGGCGCCCGCCAGCTCAGGATGAGTGTGGAGATCCCGGCGCAAGGCCAGCAGCTCGCCCTCGAGGGCTGCCACCGATTGGTGCAGGATCGCCAGATCCTCTGCGGTCGTTGGAGACTCACGCTCAGGGTCCACGAGCGCCAAGGGTACCCGCGATCTAGGTGCCTACTGGAAGCGGTCGCTCAGAACGTGTCGTTCGGAACGTAGGTGCCCCAGACGTCTCGCAACGCGTGGGCAACCTCGCCACCCGTCGCACGAGCCGACAGGGCTTCCTTCATCGGCAGGAGAACGTTGTCGGTGCCCGTCGCGGCTGTACGCAGGGAGTCCAGCGCGCGCGACACGGCGTCGTTGTCCCGTTCCTTGCGAAGAACCGCGAGGCGCTCGCACTGGTCGGCCTCGATCCGGGGGTCTGCGCGCAGCGGCTCGAAGGGCTCCTCCTCGTCGAGGGTGAACTTGTTCAGGCCGACCACGGTGCGCTCGCCGTGGTCGATCTCCAGGGCGATGCGGTATGCCGACTGCTCGATCTCGGCCTTCTGGAATCCCTGCTCGATCGCAGCCACGGCGCCGCCACGGTCCTCGACGGCCTGCATCAGAGCGACCACGGCAGCTTCCAGGTCGTTGGTCATGGACTCCATGACGTAGGACCCGGCGAAGGGGTCGACGGTCTTGCACACATCGGTCTCGAAGGCGATGACCTGTTGGGTGCGCAACGCCAGTCGGGCGGCCTTCTGGCTGGGCAGCGCGAGGGCCTCGTCGAAGGAGTTCGTGTGCAGCGACTGGGTGCCGCCCAACACGGCGCCCAGGCCCTGCAGGGCGACGCGCACCATGTTGACCTCGGGTTGCTGTGCGGTCAGCTGCACCCCGGCGGTCTGGGTGTGGAACCGCAGCATCTGCGACTTGGGGTTCTTGGCGCCGAACTCGTCCTTCATGATGTGCGCCCAGACGCGGCGGGCCGCGCGGAACTTGGCGACCTCCTCGAGCAAGGTCGTGCGAGCCACGAAGAAGAAGGACAGCCGCGGGGCGAAGTCGTCGACATCCAGGCCGGCAGCCAGTGCGGTGCGGACGTATTCCTTGGCGTTCGCCAGGGTGAACGCGATCTCCTGCGCGGGCGTGGCACCGGCCTCGGCCATGTGGTAGCCGGAGATGGAGATCGTGTTCCAGCGCGGCATCTCCTTGTGGCAGTAGGAGAAGATGTCGCCGACCACGCGCAGCGACTCCTTGGGTGGATAGATGTAGGTGCCGCGGGCGATGTACTCCTTGAGCACGTCGTTCTGGATCGTGCCGGTCAGCTGACCGCCCGTGACTCCCTGCTCAGCTGCAGTCAGCTGGTACATCAGCAACAACGGAGCAGCCGGCGCGTTGATGGTCATCGACGTGCTGACCTTGTCCAGCGGCAGGCCGTTGAACAGGGTGCGCATGTCATCGAGGGAGTCGATGGCCACGCCGACCTTGCCGACCTCGCCGCTGGCGATCGTCTCGTCGGAGTCATAGCCCATCTGGGTGGGCAGGTCGAAGGCCACTGAGAGGCCGCCGGTGCCGGCCTTGACCAGCTGGTGGTAGCGCTTGTTCGACTCCTTGGCGTTGCCGAACCCGGCGTACTGGCGCATCGTCCAGGGCCTGCCGGTGTACATCGTCGGGTAGACGCCCCGGGTGAACGGGAACGTACCCGGCGCGCCCAGCCGTTCTGGCGCGTCGAAGCCGTCAAGGGCCAGCTGGTCATAGACCTGGGCGATCGGAAGGTCGGACTCACTGCGGGCGACGGGGGTTTCAGCCATGGCCCCGATTCTACTGAACGCAGGCACGCCCGACGTGGGGGGGCTGAGCCATCAGATCAGGTGAGGCCGACCCGGATCAGGTGAGCTCGGCGCGCCCTGTCGCCTTGAGCAGGTCAACAAGGATCTTGACGTCCTGGGCGCGAGCGCGGGTCGTGACGAGCAGGGCATCGGGGGTGTCGATCACCACGATGTCGTCAAGCCCGAGCACCGCGACGGTCCGGCCCGAGCCGGGGATGACCAGGCCCGTGGTGTCGCTGGCCAGGACCAGGTCACACTCGCCCAGAACCTTCAGCCCGGGGATCGAAGGGTTGTCGGACAACAGCGACCCGAGGGAAGCGAAGTCGCCGACGTCGTCCCAGGTGAACCCGCCTGGCACGACGGCGACCCGTCCCCGGGCGGCAGCAGGCTCAGCCACCGCGTGGTCGATGGCCACCTTGGTCAGCCCGGGCCACAGCTCTGCACGACGGTCCGGCTCTGCGGCGATGGTGCGCAGGTTGGCAGCCAGATCCGGATGGCCATCGGCCAGCAGATCGAGCAGGACCGATGCCTTGACGACGAACATCCCTGCGTTCCAGCGATATTCACCGGTGTCCAGGTATGCCTGTGCTCTCGTCTCGTCGGGCTTCTCGACGAAGGACCGGACCTGTCGACCGCTGGGAGCGCCGGGGACGGACAGCTTGTCACCGACGTGGATGTAGCCGAACCCCGTCGCCGGACGGGTCGGTTCGATGCCGATGGTCACGACGTAGCCGGTGCGCGCGACCGCGACTGCCTCACGCACGCAGTCTGCGAAAACCTCGGGCTCCCCGATGACGTGGTCCGCGGCGAAGGAGCCGATCACGGATTCGGGGTCGCGACGTTCGAGCATCGCGGCGGCAAGCCCGATGGCCGCCATCGAGTCCCGCGGCGAGGGCTCGGCCACGAGATTGGCCAGAGCCAGTCCGGGGAGCTGGGCCAGAACGGCCGACTCGTGCAGGTCTCCCGTCACGACCATGATGTGGTCGCCGCACAGCGGCTCAAGCCGGTCCCACGTCCCCTGGAGCAGCGTGCGCCCAGCGCCGGTCAGATCGTGCAGGAACTTCGGCGAGTGCGACCTCGACAGCGGCCACAGCCGGGTGCCCGCTCCCCCCGCCGGAATCACCGCCCAGAACCCGTCGATCGCCGTCTCCGGCTGGCCTCCATCGTCAGTCATGGGCCAGACGGTAGCCCAGCCGCGCCGAAAAGCGTTTCCGAGCCGTTTCCGAGCCTGTGCCTGACCGGTGTCCGGATCGGAGGCCGTTACGCTGATACTCAGATGATTGCTCTGCGGTATGCCGTCAGCGCCCTCGCGCTGAGCCTCTCACTCACCGCCGCGGGGGCGTTCGGCATCGTCGGAGCAAGCGCGTCGGCGAATGCTGTCGGCAGCGGTCAGCCCGCCTCGGATCCCATCGGCGGTGAGCAGCTGGCGAAGCCCGGCGTCATCGTCAACCTCGGGCTGGGAACCCCGGCGCCTCCCGCGATGCCAGGCGCCTCGTTCCTGGTCGCTGACCTGGACACCGGACAGATCCTCGCTGCCAGGGCTCCCCACGTACGCCGCTTACCGGCGAGCACGCTCAAGGTGCTGACCGCACTGACGCTGATTCCCCGCCTCGATACGAGCTCGACGATCATGGTGGAACCAGAGGACGTCCGGATTGAAGGGAGTCGCGCCGGCGTCCTTGCCGGAACGGCCTACAGCGTCCCCACCCTGTTTCGCGGGCTGCTGCTCTCCTCGGGTAACGATGCGGCCAACGCCCTGGCTCGGGGCAACCAGAGCGTTGCGGTGACCCTGCGTCAGATGAACGCGACCGCGACAGGCCTCGGCGCCTTCGACACCGTGGCCAAGGACCCGAGTGGGCTGGACAAGCCGGGTCAGACCAGCAGCGCGTACGACCTGGCGCTGATCGGCCGGGCCGCCATGAAGCTCCCCGACTTTCGCGGCTACGTCAGCACCAGGACAGCTTCGGTCCCCGGCGGCAGGTCAGCCGACGGCAAAACGGTGCCAGCCTTCAAGATCAACAACCACAACAGGCTGTTGTACAACTACGACGGTGCGATCGGGATCAAAAACGGCTACACCATCGCCGCCAAGCAGACGTTCATCGCCGCCGCCACCCGCGCGGGCAAGACCTACATCGTGACCGAGATGGGCAGTGCCAACGGCAGCTGGCGGCCCACCGCAGCCCTGCTGGACTGGGCCTTCGCCCACGGCAGTGAGGTCGCCCCCGTCGGCGAGCTGGTCGAGCCGGGCAGCGCAACCAGGCCGGGGCTGAGCCCGACATCAGGCGACGGCACGGCCGAGGGATCCTCAGGGGTAGCTAATGGCGCCAACGCGCTGGCCACGCCGACACGGGTTCGGCTTCCTGCTCTGCAGCCATGGGTGGGCGCAGCCGGTCTGCTGAGCGGGGTGGCACTGGTGGGCTCCTTTGCCGCGCGCAGTATCTCCAGCCGACGTCGCTGAGCGGTCCCGGCTCTTGGCAGGGTCGCCTGGCGCCTCGCCGATGCCGGTCCATCTGATGGGGACCTGCCGACTCAATGGCGTGTCCACCCCTCACCCTTTTGCTGGATCACGCCACGAGCTGCGCTACGCAGACTGGTGTTGTGCACGCAGGCATCCACAAGCGCGCAGCTGAGGACCTTCGGAGCTGACGGCGATGAGCCGGGACGCTCCGGTGCACAGACGGTGACGGCTCGGTCAGACCCCCTGCTTTCCGGGCCGTCACCCCGTCTCGCCGTGACCTTGTCCCGCGCCAGGTGAGAGCAGCCTCTGGGTATCGCCCTCGCCAGCGTTGATATCGTCGATGTCGTTCGCCGCCCATGCTGCCGAGATGAGGGTGAGCCGGGCGATCAGGTTGAGCCAGAACAGCAGGCCGACCACGATGGCGATCGAGGCGAACAACGGGTTGTCGGTGACCCGCGGGAGCAACGTGGCCGCAGATAGCTTCAAGAGGCCGAGGCCGACACCGCCCACGAAGGCACCCGGTAACAGGTCGCGCCACTTCGAAGGCACGCGCGAGAGCACCCGAATGAGCACCATCATCAACGCCGTGTCCGCGACAACGCTCACGACCAGGCCTGAGACAGTGAGGATCCAGCCCTGACCTGACATCGAGATGCGGTCCGCGATCCAGCTTGCCGCCCCACCGACCGTGGTGGTCAACACAGCGCTGAGGGCGATACCGAGCCCAAGAGAGAAGAGCAGGCCGAGGTCGCGAAGCTTGTTCGTGATCAGGTTGCCCCCAGAACCCTGGACCCCGAAGACCGCGCGTACTCCCTCGCGGGCAGCACCCAACCAGCCCAGCCCTGCCAGCACCAGGGTCACGAAGGCAAGGACACCGGTGATCGTGAGCACACCGGCGTCCGGAGCCTGGACCGGGATAAGTCCTTTGGGGTTCTGCGCATCCTGGACGAAGCCCGGCAGGTACTGGTTCAGCTGATCAGTGATCGAGCCGAGCAGCTCGGTGTGCCCCCTCAGGAAGAACCCGAACACGCTCAACGAAAGGGCGACGGCCGGGAAGACCGAGAAGAAGGCGAAGTAACCGACTCCTGCGGCCAGGACGTTGCCCCGCGCCTCGCTGTAGCGCCGCCATGCTCGCCAGGGCTTGCCATCCCGAAGCCGGGAGAACAGCGCGCTCACGGCTTGGGAGCTCCGCCGGATTGTGCGCTCAGCCCAAACTTGAACGTGCGCACCGCGCGCGACCCCAGATCGGCGCCATGCTCGTAAAGGCAGAAGGCCCGCACGTCGAACGAGCACTCATACGAGGCCAGCTCGTCGAAAGCTCGGTCCATCGCCGCATCATCGACGTGGTGGGCGACCGTGACGTGCGGGTGATAGTAGAACGGCACGTCCCGCTTCAACGGGCCCATGCGGATGGCCTGCTCGATCCGCTCGCACGCACTGATGCCACCGGCCACCTGGACGAAGACCACCGGAGAGATCGGCCGGAAGGTTCCCGTGCTGCGCAACAGCATCGTGAAAGGCTCTTGCGCAGCGGCCACGCGGGCCAGGTGTTCCTCAATCTCAGGACCGTGGTCATCCTCGATCTCGGTCGGCGACAAGAGAGTGACGTGGGTCGGGATCGACTCGGCCGACGGGTCGCCGTAGGACGCCCGAAGCCGCTGGAGCTCACCGGCGAACGGCGACGGAATCACGATGGACACACTGATCATGGTCATGCGCGTCTATCGTCTGCCCGGCAGGAAGCCGACCCGGTCATAGACCCTCGCCAGGGTGGCACTGGCCACAGCCCGGGCCCGCTCAGCGCCTTCGGCCAGGATCCGGTCCAGCTCATCCTGGTCAGCCAGCAGAGCAAGGGTGCGGTCGCGATACGGGGTGGCGATGTCCACGACGATCTCGGCGACGTCCTTCTTCAGGTCGCCGTAACCCTTGCCCTGGTAGTCCGCCTCGAGTGCTTCGATCGACCGCCCCGACAGAGCTCCGAGGATGCAGATCAGGTTGGAGACACCGGGCTTTTCCGCCTCGTCAAAACGAATCTCGCGCTCAGGATCTGTGACGGCAGACTTGATCCTCTTGGCGATGATCCTGGGATCCTCGAGCAGGTCGATCACCCCACTTTGACTTTGCGCCGACTTGCTCATCTTCGACGTGGGGTCCTGCAGGTCATGGATCTTGGCAGTCGCCTTGATGATGTGCGGCTCGGGGACGGTGAAGGTCGTGCCGTAGCGGGAGTTGAACCGCCCGGCCAGGTCACGAGTCAGCTCGAGGTGCTGTCGCTGATCCTCGCCGACCGGGACCTGGTCCGCGTCATACAGCAGGATGTCCGCGGCCATGAGCACCGGATAGTTGAACAGTCCCACCGTTGTTCCTTCAGCGCCCTTCTTGCCGGCCTTGTCCTTGAACTGCGTCATTCGGCTGGCTTCACCAAAGCCGGTGAGGCAGGACAGGACCCATGCCAGCTCGGCGTGCTCGCTGATGTGGCTCTGCACGAAGACGGTGGCCCGCGCCGGGTCCACGCCGCCGGCGAGGTACTGCGCGGCGGTACGACGGGTGCGCTCGCGCAATGTTGCAGGCGCGACCTCGACCGTGATCGCGTGCAGGTCCACCACGGCGTAGAACGCGTCGTGCGTGTCCTGCATCTCCACCCAGTTGACCAGTGCGCCGAGGTAGTTGCCCAGGTGCAGCGAGTCGTGCGTCGGCTGCATGCCGGACAGCAGACGGGGCTTGCGCGGGGCATGGGGGTTTGCTGGGGTCCCGTTCGCGCGCGCTTCAGGGGCGGGCATGCGCGTCGGGGGAGTTTCTTGCGCGGGCATGCGCCTCATTCTGTCAGGTGAACGAGTGACCCCTACGCGCGGCCAGATGTGGCGGTCCTGCCATGCTCCAAACGGAAATCGACCGAATCGTGGCACGATGCATGGGTGCTGGCACGACACCGCGACGTCGACGCTCTTGCTGCCAATGTGCTGGCGGTGAGGTGATGAGCGAGCACCCCGCAACGTCACCCAGGGTTCGCCGGACGTCCACGACCCTGGCCGACGGTCGCGAGCTGATCTACTTTGACGACTCCGAGCCCTACCTCAGTGGTGCCCGGAGCCGTGACGTCATCGATGAGCGACCGCTGGCTGAACGCCCGGTGGCCGGGACGATGCGTCTGGATGCGCTGACCGGTGACTGGGTCTCCATCGCCGACCACCGGCAGGACCGCACGTTCCTGCCCCCGGCCGACGAGTGCCCGCTCTGCCCGACCGGAGGCGGCACGATGCCCTCCGAGATCCCTGCCCACGAGTACGACGTGGTCGTCTTCGAGAATCGGTTCCCTTCATTTGCCGGGGGGTCTGCGCCGACGGGCGAGTCCACAGGGCCCGTCTCCGCTGTAGACCCGCTGCTGGCCCATGCTCCTGCCCTGGGCCGTTGTGAGGTCGTCTGCTTCACCAGCGACCACCATGCCAGTTTCTCGTCACTGTCGGTGGCCCGGGCCCGGACGGTCGTGGACGTCTGGGCCGACCGCACCCGCGAGCTGTCAGCGATCGACGCCGTCGAGAGCGTGTTCTGCTTCGAGAACCGTGGCCAGGAGATCGGTGTCACCCTGCATCACCCGCACGGCCAGATCTATGCCTACCCGTTCGTGCCCGCCCGCACCGCTGCGCTCTTGCGCGAGGCCACCGCCCACCATCGGCGAACGGGTCGGCTGTTGGGCGCCGATCTTCTTGCCGCCGAGCTTGACGCCGGTTCGCGGGTGGTCGTCACGGGCACCCACTGGACGGCGTACGTCCCGTATGCCGCGCGCTGGCCGGTCGAGGTGCACCTGGTCCCCAACCGCGATGTCCCCGACCTGGTCGCGTTGGACAACGCTGAGCGCGACGAGCTGGCCGCGGTATACCTCGACCTGTTGCGCCGCCTGGACCGCTACTACCAGGGCCCTGACGGTTCGCCGATCGCCCTGCCCTACATCGCCGGCTGGCATCAGGCACCGGTTCGTCAGGGGCGCGAGGTCTCCCGCCTGCACCTGCAGATCATGTCGGTCCGTCGCGCACCGGGCCGCCTGAAGTACCTCGCCGGTTCTGAGTCGGGCGTGGGCGCCTGGATCAACGACGTCTCCCCCGAGGCTGTGGCCGCACGCCTGCGTGAGGTGGGCTGAGCTGGCTATGTCCTCCACACCCCACCGATCACCAGGATCTGTCAGATCGCCTGTCGAGCAGTCCTTTTCGGACGCTTTCGGGTCGGAGCCAGCAGGAGTGTGGTCGGCACCGGGGCGGGTCAACCTCATCGGCGAGCACACGGACTACAACGCCGGCCTGTGCCTGCCGATCGCTCTGCCGCACCGCACGTATGCCGCGGTGCGGCTTCGGTCGGACCGCCGGCTGAGGCTGCGTTCCTTGCAGTCGACCGACTCCTACGACCTCGAGCTTGATGACATCAGGGCCGGCAACCCGACCGGCTGGGGCGGCTACGCGGCCGGGGTGATCTGGGCGCTGCAGGACGCCGGCCATCGGGTGCAGGGTCTGGACGTGGTGGTAGACGGCCACGTCCCTGTTGGAGCCGGGCTCTCCAGCTCGGCAGCGATGGAGTGTGCCATCGCCGCAGCGGCATCCGACCTCATGGGTCTGGACCTGCTGGGCGATGACGACGCCCGTTCATCCCTCGCCGCGATCTGCGTCAACGCCGAGAACACGATCGCTCAGGCACCGACCGGCGGGATGGACCAGTCAGCATCCCTACGCTGCGAAGAGGCCCACACGTTGTTGCTGGACTGTCGTGACAACTCCGTGCAGCACGTGCCGTTCAACCCACCTGCGCACGGCCTGACACTGCTGGTCATGAACACCCGCGCCGAGCACTCATTGGTCGACGGTCAGTATCAGGCTCGTCGTGCCGACTGCACGGAGGCTGCCCGCCAGCTGGGTGTGCGATCGCTGAGAGAGGTGCCTGTCCACGGCCTCGAGGAGACGCTGGAACGGTTGTCGGACAAGGGAATCCGGGCGCGGGCACGGCACGTCGTCACCGAGATCGACCGGGTCCGCACGGCGGTGAGCCTGCTACGCGCCGGGCGGATGTCCGAGATAGGTCCGGTGTTCAGCGCCTCACACGCGTCCATGCGCTACGACTTCGAAATCTCTTGCGCCGAGCTCGACGCCGCGGTCGAGGCGGCAATGGCTCACGGCGCCCTGGGTGCCCGGATGACCGGCGGAGGATTCGGCGGCTCCGCTATTGCCCTGGTACCTGCCGACAGCAGCGCAGCGGTGACAGCGGCCGTCATTCAGGATTTTGCGGACCACGGCTTTGGCGTCCCGGACTGCTTTGCTGTCACAGCAGGCGGACCAGCAAGACGCGAGCGCTGACCTCGACACGCAACGGTGGGATCGGGTCGGCAGCGCTGGACCCGTCTGCCTCAGGGCCGCGTGAAGTTCGCGACGACGGTCCACCGGCCGTTGGCATAGACCGCACCCACCCCGACGCTCCTCAGTGTCGAGTCGAGGACGTTTGCGCGGTGGCCAGGCGAAGCCATCCAAGCGGTCACGGTGGCGTCGGCGGTGGTATAGCCACGGGCCAGGTTCTCGGCCGCACGTGACGCGTGACAGGCACTGAGGATCGGGACCAGGTAGCGGTGGTAGAAGGCCCCCGTGCGAGAGAGGTAGGCGGCCCAGCTTTCGGCGTAGGCGTCCGGGCACGTGGCCGCCACGAGCTTGACCTGGTGGTACCTCGCCCGCTGGACGTTCATCGCGTAGATCACCCGTGCCTCATAGGCGGCGACATGTCCCGACTGTCGCTACAGGGGCTGGAGCACACCCACGCATCTCAGGCCGGTTTCAGGGGCTGATGTGCCGCCCAAAACCGGCGTGAGATGAGACGAGCAGCCTCTGGCGAGCAGGCTCACGCAGAGGGCATGGCCTTCTGGAGGTTGTCGGCAATGGCCGCCAGGAACTCCTCGGTGGTCATCCAGGACTGGTCCGGACCGACCAGCAGTGCGAGGTCCTTGGTCATCTTGCCCTCCTCGACCGTCTGCACGCAGACGCGCTCCAGCGTCTCGGCGAACGCCGTCACCTCGGGGGTGCCGTCGAGCTTGCCGCGGTGCTTGAGACCACCCGTCCAGGCATAGATCGAGGCAATCGGGTTGGTGGAGGTGGGCTTGCCCTGCTGGTGCATGCGGAAGTGCCGTGTCACCGTGCCGTGGGCAGCCTCGGCCTCGACCGTCTTGCCGTCGGGGGTCATCAGGACCGAGGTCATCAGGCCGAGCGAACCATAGCCCTGGGCCACCGTGTCGGACTGAACGTCACCGTCATAGTTCTTGCAGGCCCAGACGTAACCGCCCTCCCACTTCATGCACGCAGCAACCATGTCGTCGATAAGGCGGTGCTCGTAGGTCAGGCCGGCGGCGTCGTAGGCCTCCTTGAACTCAGCGTCGAAGACCGCCTGGAAGATGTCCTTGAAGGCGCCGTCATAGGCCTTGAGGATGGTGTTCTTGGTCGAGAGGTAGACCGGGTAGTGACGTTCCAGGCCGTAGGTCAGCGACGCGCGGGCGAAGTCCTCGATGGACTTGTTGAAGTTGTACATGCCCATCACCACGCCACCCTCGGCCGGGATGTCGACAACCTCCATCTCGATCGGCTCATAGGCCGACGCGTCGGTCGGGTGCCAGGAGATCGTGACCTTGCCGGCGCCGGGAACCTTGAAGTTGGTTGCCTTGTACTGGTCGCCGAAGGCGTGACGACCGATGATGATCGGCTTGGTCCAGCCCGGCACCAGACGCGGGACGTTGCTGATGACAATGGGCTCACGGAAGATGGTGCCGCCGAGGATGTTGCGGACCGTGCCGTTGGGCGAGGGCCACATCTTCTTCAGGCCGAACTCCTTGACCCGGGCCTCATCAGGGGTGATCGTCGCGCACTTGACGCCGACGCCGTACTGCTTGATGGCGTTCGCCGCGTCGACCGTGATCTGGTCGTCGGTCTCGTCACGCTTCTGGATCGACAGGTCGTAGTACTTGAGGTCGATGTCCAGATAGGGGTGAATCAGGCGGTCCTTGATGAACTGCCAGATGATCCGTGTCATCTCGTCGCCGTCGAGCTCAACGACGGGGTTCTGCACCTTGATCTTGCTCATGTGTATGGCTCCTCGGTTCAACCTCTGGCTACGTCAGTCAACTGCTGAAAGATTACCTTGACGTCAAGATACTTTGAATTCGGGCCGGCAGCCTCTCCAGACCTGGCGCGAGGTCCGACACCCCGTGAGCGCGACGTCGTGCGCTGCTAACGTCGAGGCAACTCATCCACCTCGCCCGAAGGGCGCCAGCCGAAAGGCACAACAGTGAGCACTACTCCCGTCAAGGTCGCCGTCACGGGCGCCGCAGGCCAGATCGGCTACAGCCTGCTCTTCCACATCGCCAGCGGTGCACTGTTTGGCCCGGACACGCCCGTGGAGCTGCGGCTGCTCGAGATCACCCCTGCGCTGAAGACCCTCGAGGGCGTCGTCATGGAGCTCGACGACTGCGCCTTCCCGACGCTGGCCGGGGTCCAGATGGGCGACGACCCGAACACGATCTTCGAAGGCGTCAACCTCGCGCTGCTCGTCGGTGCGCGTCCGCGCGGCCCGGGCATGGAGCGCAGTGACCTGCTCGAGGCGAACGGGGCGATCTTCACCATTCAGGGCAAGGCCCTCAACGACCACGCCGCCGATGACGTTCGCATCACGGTCACCGGCAACCCGGCCAACACCAACGCCCTCATCGCGATGAGCAACGCGCCGGACATCCCCCCCGAGCGTTTCTCGGCGCTGACCCGCCTGGACCACAACCGCGCCCTGGCGCAGCTGGCCGCCAAGACCGGCGTGAGCGTCAACGACATCCGAAAGATGACCATCTGGGGTAACCACTCCGCGACGCAGTACCCGGACATCTTCCACGCCGAGGTCAACGGCCAGAACGCTGCGCAGCTGGTCAACGACCAGGCCTGGCTGGAGGCCGACTTCATCCCGACCATCCAGAAGCGCGGTGCCGCCATCATCGCGGCTCGAGGTTCCTCCTCGGCCGCTTCAGCCGCGTCGGCGACCGTCGACAACGCCCGCGACTGGCTCGGTTCCTCCGCCGAGGGCGACTGGCTCTCGATGGCCGTCGTCTCCGATGGTTCCTACGGTGTGCCCGAGGGCCTGATCTCCTCGTTCCCCGTGACCACCAAGGGCGGCAGCTACGAGATCGTCCAGGGCCTGGAGATCGATGCCTTCTCTCGCGCGCGCATCGACGCCTCGACCGCCGAGCTCGCCGAGGAGCGCGACGCCGTCAAGAGTCTCGGCCTGATCAAGTAGGCCAACCACCTTCTCGTCAAAGGCAGATGCCCGTCAGCACCTCGTGCTGGCGGGCATCTGTATGCCGTACGGCCTCAGCCCCTTGGCCGCAGATCCAGTGCAAGGACGATAGATAACAGCCCAAAGCCGATGAGGAGCAGAAAGACCACGTCGACAGCGCGGGAACGCACGACCAGTGCGCCCGCGAGTCTTCGAGACAACGTCAGTCTGAGCAGCGCAGCCAGGACCAACGTCCCGGCCACGATCAACCCTCCCAGGCGAACATCGCCGAAACCAATCACCACAAGACCGGCGACCAGAGCTGCCGCGACGAGCCACAGCACGCCGAAGCGGGCAGAGGTCATGAACCAGCCACGCGCTCGGCAGCCTCGACGACGTTCATCAGCAACATGGCCCGGGTCATCGGCCCGACACCGCCCGGGTTCGGGGTCAGCCAGCCGGCGACCTCAGCCACGTCAGGGTGGACATCGCCCACCACGTGCGACTTGCCCTGGTCGTCGACCTGCCGGCTGACGCCCACGTCGACGACCGCGGCCCCCGGCTTGACCATGTCGGCCGTGATGATGCCGGCGACTCCGGCTGCTGCCACGACGATGTCTGCCTGCGCCACGTGCCGTGCCAGATCGCGGGTTCCGGTATGGCACAAGGTGACGGTGGCGTTCTCGCTGCGACGGGTGAGCAGCAGGCCGAGCGGTCGACCCACGGTCAGACCACGACCGACCACGACGACGTGCGCACCTGCGATCGGGACGTCATAGCGGCGCAGCAGCTCGATGATGCCGACCGGCGTGCACGGCAGCGGCGCGGACTTGCCCAGGACCAGACAGCCCAGGTTGTAAGGGTGCAGCCCGTCGACGTCCTTCTCGGGGTCCACCCTGGAGAGAAGCGCAAGCTCGTCCAGCCCTGTCGGCTGCTGCACGAGGTATCCGGTACACGCCGGGTCGGCGTTGAGCTGGTCGATGATCGCCTCGACCTCGGACTGGCTGACACCTGTCGGGAGGTCATGGCGGATGCTGGCGATGCCGACCTCAGCGCAGTCCTGGTGCTTGGCATTGACGTACCACCGGGTGCCCGGGTCATCGCCCACCCGCACCGTCCCGAGACCGGGGACGATGCCGCGGTCGGCGAGCGCCGCGATACGGCCCTTCAACTCGTCCTTGATCGTCGCCAGGGTCGCCTTGCCATCGAGAGTCTGAGCAGTCATACCGGAATCTTTCCACAGGCAGCGCCCGACCCCCCTACGCGGCCTCGAGGAGTGACAAACTGCAGCGAAAGGGACGTCCTGCGGACACCAGCCGGACACCAGCCGGACTCCACAGGACGCGCCGCAGATGCGGCATACGAACATCCGGCGAGTGCAGCAAGCAAGGGGGGACCGGTCAGTGCTGGTCAACGGAGCGCAGGCTCAGCCTCCCGTCGGGGACAGCGACGCTCCGGAGGGCTACGAGGACCTAGGACGGATCGACCAGGGCGGCTTCGCCACCGTCTACCGCGCCCGCGATACCCGCTTCGACCGGACGGTCGCGCTCAAGGTGCTGCGCTCGGACACTCTCAACGACCGTCAGCTCCGACGTTTCCACGCCGAGTGTCTGGCCACCGGCCGCCTCTCTTCGCACCCGAACATCGTGACGGTCTACGACGCAGGCACGACCCTCGGCCATCGTCCCTGGCTGGCCATGGAGTACTGCTCCGGCGGCTCGCTGGCGAACAGGGTCGCCACGCAAGGTCCGTTGCCCGTGGCTGAGGTCATCTCGATCGGCGCGCGACTGTGCAGCGCCTTGCAGGCAGCTCACGAAGCCGGAATCCTGCACCGCGACGTCAAGCCGCAGAACGTGCTGCTCACGTCATACGGGGAACCGGCCCTCGCCGACTTCGGGATCGCCAGCGTGGTCATCGACGGCGACACGGCCACGGAGACCGCGGCATACACGGTCGTGCATGCCGCGCCCGAGATTCTCGAGGGCAGGGTGGCTACCCCTGCGGCCGACCTCTACTCACTGGGCTCCACCCTCTACACGCTGCTGGCCGGGCAGGCTCCCTTCGCAAAGGAGGCACGCACCGGCCTCGCCCCGCTGGTCACCTGCATCATGGGCAACAACCTGCCTGAGATCGCACGATCCGACGTGCCTCCCGAGCTCGAACAGCTCCTGCGCAGGTGCATGGCCGCCGCGCCCCAGGACCGTCCCTCCTCAGCCGCCGAGCTCGGGGTCATGCTGACCACCTTGGGTCAACGTCTCGCGGTTGTCTCGCCAGCCGTGACTGCGGCCGTGACCCCTTGGCATGCCCCGCCTGACCCACCTGCCCATGGCCCCGATACGCGGACAGTGAGCTCCAACCGCATGCTCCTCATCCTGGGCGGCACGCTCACAGCTCTGCTGACGGTTTTCACCGGCTGGGGGATGGTCCATCCCGCACCCGAGGCCGGTCAGCCGTCCCCGGGCACCGTGGTCGCAGGAGCCGCGCAGGCTGCCGCCAGATACGCCCCCAGGAATGTCGTCGTGCGCCCGGGCCCGGACAAAGGAGAGGTGATCGTGTCGTGGAGCATGCCGATCCGCCCCGACGTCGTGGCCACGGTGATCTTCGAAGGACCAGAGGTCGCCAGGGCAAGGGGGGTCGTCAACTACAGCACGAGCCCAGATGCGGCGCCGCAGGCAACCCTTCGCGGACTGCCCAGCGGTCAGAGGGTGTGCCTGTCCGTGGCCCATCTGGTGTCGCTCGACGAGGTGGTCACCAACGCCGTCGGCCGACCGGGCTGTGCCCTCGCCCGCTGACAACCGACTCGGCCGAGCCTGGGTGCACTCGGCTCACCACGTCTCCGGTGCCGAGACGCCCTCACCTTTGCCAAGTCAGTCTGAGTGGCCGCGTCTGTCAGTGCGCGAAGTGGCGGGTGCCAGTGAAATACATGGTGACGCCGGCTGCCGCGGCTGCCTCGATGACCTCGGCGTCACGCATCGAGCCGCCAGGAGCGACCACAGCCCGGACACCAGCGTCCAGCAGGATCTGCAGTCCGTCCGCGAACGGGAAGAACGCGTCCGAGGCCGCCACCGATCCGGCCGCGCGATCGGCACCAGCGCGCTTCACGGCCAGGTGGCAGGAGTCCACCCGGTTGACCTGGCCCATGCCGATGCCGACGCTGCCTCCGTCTTTCGCCAACAAGATGGCGTTTGACTTGACCGAGCGAACGGACCGCCAGGCGAATGCCAGGTCCGCCAGCAGTGCTGGGTCGGCCGGGTCGCCGCTGACAAGCGTCCACATTGCCGGGTCGTCGCCACCCGTCACGGCGCCGTCAGCCCCGCCTTCGACGACCGCGTCAATCCTGTCCCGCGTCTGCAACAGGACCCCGCCGCTGACGGCACGGAAGTCGATCTGCTCGGCGCCATCTTCCATGCCCCGGGGTAGCTTCAGGATACGAATCGCCTTCTTGCCCTGAAGGATCTCCAAGGCCTCAGGGTCATAGCCAGGAGCGACGACGACCTCGGTGAAGACGGCGGCAACCTGCTCCGCCATCGCCGCCGTCACGGGTCGATTGGTTGCAATGACGCTGCCGAAGGCCGACTGCGGGTCGCAGGCGTGAGCGCGGCTGTATGCCTGTGCGATGTCAGCGCCGATGGCAACACCGCAGGGGTTGGCGTGCTTGATGATGGCGACGGCGGGCTCGACGTGATCGTAGGCGGCGCGCTGGGCCGCGTCGGCGTCGATGTAGTTGTTGTAGGACATCTCCTTGCCGTGGAGCTGCTCGGCGGTGGCTATGCCCGGGCGCCAATGGGCATAGAGCGCGGCTTTTTGGTGCGGGTTCTCGCCGTAGCGAAGGACGGTCGCCCTGTTCCACGTCGCACCGACCCATTCAGGGAAGCCAGTCCCGTCACCGGTGTCGACGAGGACGTTGCCCATCCAGCTGGCGACCGCGAAGTCATAGCTAGCCGTGTGGACGAACGCCTCTGCCGCAAGAGTCTTTCGCTGTTCGAGGGTGAAACCTCCACCGCGGACGGCAACCAGCACCGAGCCGTATGTCGCCGGGCTGGTCACGATGGCGACGCACGCGTGGTTCTTCGCCGCGGCTCGCACCATCGACGGCCCTCCGATGTCGATCTGCTCGATGCACTCATCCTGGGAGGCACCTGAGCCCACGGTGTCGGTGAAGGGGTAGAGATTGGACACGACGAGGTCGAACGGCTCGATGTCCAGATCGGCCAGCTGCGCGACGTGGTCAGGGTTGCGCATGTCGGCCAGGATCCCGGCGTGGACTGTGGGATGCAGGGTCTTGACCCGGCCGTCCAGGCATTCGGGAAATCCCGTGAGGTCCTCGACCCTGGTCACCGGGATGCCGGCGTCGGCAATCCGCGAGGCTGTGGACCCCGTTGACACCAGGGCGACCCCGGCCTCGTGCAGCCCCTGTGCCAGAACCTCCAGCCCCGTCTTGTCGTAGACGGAGATGAGGGCTCGCTGAACGGCGCGCTTGCCGGAAGCCTTCGTGTCGCTCACGGGATGGTGACCTTTCGTTCGGTGACGGTGAAACCTTGGCGGACCATCCGGCCCACGTAGTCGACGAGCATCTGGCGCTCAGCGATCTTGATGCGTTCATGCAACGTCTGGACCGTGTCATCGTCCTGCACCCTGACAGCGGTCTGAGCCACGACCGGCCCGGTGTCGATGCCAGAGTCGACGAGGAACAGTGTGCAACCGGTGACCTTCACGCCATAGTCCAGGGCGTCCCTGGGCCCATGCATGCCGGCGAATGACGGCGACAGCGCCGGGTGAGTGTTGACCGTGCGCCCACCGAACTGCCCCAGGAACGCCTCACCGGTGAGCTTCATGAAGCCTGCCAGGACCACCAGCCGAGGGCGGTACTGCGCCACCTGGGATGTGAGCGCGGCGTCCCAGTCCGCGCGGCTGGCGAAGTCGGCGACGCGGCATACGAAGGTAGGTATCCCTGCACGTCGGGCGCGCGACAGGGCCTCGACGTCGTCACGATCTGCGCCGACCGCTGCGATCTGGACGCCGTAGCCCGGGTCGGCTGTGGCGTCGATGAGCTCCTGCAGGTTGGTGCCTGTGCCCGACACAAGGACGACGATGGAGCCGGCAACCGACCCTGTGGCAGCCGCCCCGGTGTCCGTCGATGTCGTCACGATGCGACGATATCGGAAGACCGCGTTCGCTCAACCCACCCGTCTCATGCCAGGAGCGCCCCCATTGGCCTCGACCAAAAAGCCACGCGTCCTGCCGCCGGGCATGGCGCACTCGAGACGGTCGGCGATGCTGCTTCTTGCGGGCGTAGCCGCTTCCACCATGCCGTTGCCGTACACCGGGCTCGCCGCTGTCCCGCTGGTCTGGGCCGGGGTCGAGTCGATCCGCGCGATCCGGGCCATGTCCGGAGGGAGGGCGCCGGCTCGCGGCATCGTGTGGAGCGTCATCGGTCTCGCGATGGTGTGCGCCCTCACCGTTTCGGTACTGCTGCCCTATGCCGTCTATGGTCCGGCAAAGGGCCTGCAGGACTGCCGCAAGGGGGCCAACACCGCGGTCGCGACGGCCGCCTGCAAGACGCACTTCTATGGCGATGTCGACCCTTTCCTGCGTGGCTTCCTCGGCGTCTGAGCGCCTCAGCGTCTGACAACGCGCAGGTGGCTGAGCGAAACGACGACCATCGCGCCGAGCAACAGCTCGCCCAGGACGGCCATTCCGAACATGAGCGACGGCGCTCCGACCAGGCTGAGCCGGGCGGCGCCAAGCGAACCGTCCGCGAGCAGGCTTGCCAGCGTCAGGGTCAGCGCGGCCACGACACAGGCCGACGCTGAGACCTTTGCCTTGATCTGCCAGGAGGAGAGGCGGGCCACCGAGCGCACGGCGTGCCAGCCGACCAGCGCTCCTGCGACAACGGGGACGAGGGCAAAGAGCCACAGACCATCAGGCAACGGGCCTGGATCCGGCAGAGCACCCATGCCCGGTATCAGTGGAAGCAGGCCAGGGTTCGAGGTCGACCAGGTGACGGACGTGCCCTGACCGAAGACGAAGCCGGGCCCTGCCATCCATGACGCCGCCCAGAGCCCGACATTGGGCAGAGCCAGGAACTGGCCCAGGCTGAGCACGCCGACACCGACCGGATCGGCCCCCAGGGTGTCGTACAGCTGACCTATCCGGCCACGATGCGCCACGACCATGGCGACGGTCAGCAGCACGCCGGCGATGAACACCACCAGGGCCCCGACCAGCCCCGGGCGGATCGCCCGGCGCAGGTTCACAGGGATGCGCGTGTGCAGCCCTGCGTTCAGGCGAGGTGCGACCGAAGCGACATCGCCCCGGAACTCGAGCGCCAGGGCAGCCAGCACGGCAAGCGACCCGACGACGGCCGTGCCCAGAACAGATCCAGGAACCGACGCGTGAAGGGGGTGCCCGGCGGTCGCCAGGGACACGGCCAGTCCCACCGAGGCATACGAGACGACGAAGGCCACACCCGTGCCTGCGACGTCGCGCCGCAGGCCTCCCAGAGCTTCGAACCTCGGCGGCCGTCCATCGTCGAGCTGCGCCAGAACCCGGCGCGCTGCGATGATCGCGACACCGAGCGGGATCGCGGTCAACAACCACGGCATCAGTGAGATCGTGGCCGCGCCTGATCCCAGCGGGGCTCCGTTGGCCAGCAACCACACGCTGGAGCCGACGGACAGGGCCCGGGTCCAGTCCACCGTGCTTTCGGCGCTGGCGACCCAGACGAGCAGCGCCGGCATGGCGATGATCGCCATCGACACCACCGCCGCTGAGACCCCAGACACAGCCGAGCGCCACCGAAGGGATCCGCCGGTCGGTCCGATCCAGGGCCTGGCGGAGTGGGTGATCCGGCGAACGCGATGGAGCATGCTCATGAGATCTCCATGGTCGCGGTTGTCGACAGCGGACGGGGCAGGGCGCGCCGTGGGAGGTGAGATTGCGTCTCACCACGTCGCGGGAAGGTCTCCCAAAGAGTCGGGCCGGTCACCTCGGTGAGGTGACCGGCCCGTCATACGTGCTGCGGCTGTTGTCAGCCCAGGGTCTTCATGATCTCGCGCATCAGCTCGGCAGTCGCGGACGGCGTCTTGCCGACCTTGACACCGGCGGCCTCGAGGGCATCTTTCTTGGCGGCGGCGGTGCCCGACGACCCGGACACGATGGCGCCGGCGTGACCCATGGTCTTGCCCTCGGGTGCGGTGAACCCCGCGACGTAGCCGACGACCGGTTTGGTGACGTGGTCCTTGATGTATGCCGCTGCCCGCTCTTCAGCGTCGCCACCGATCTCACCGATCATGACGATCGCATCGGTGTCGGGGTCGGCCTCGAACGCAGCCAGGCAGTCGATGTGCGTGGTCCCGATGACGGGATCGCCACCGATGCCCACAGCCGTGGAGAAGCCGACGTCGCGCAGCTCGTACATCATCTGGTAGGTCAACGTGCCCGACTTGGAGACCAGTCCGATGCGGCCGGGGCCGGCGATGTCGGCCGGGATGATGCCGGTGTTGGATGCTCCGGGGCTGATCACTCCGGGACAGTTCGGGCCGATGATGCGCGTCGTGCCGGCCTGCTGGGCGTAGGTCCAGAACTCCGCGCTGTCCTTGACTGCAACGCCCTCAGTGATGATGACGGCGAGCGGGATCTTGGCGTCGATGGCCTCGATCACGGCGGCCTTGGCAAACTTGGCCGGGACGAAGACGACGGTGACGTTGGCACCGGTCGCCTCGATGGCCTCCGCGACCGACCCGAAGACCGGCACGGACGCGCCCGAGGCGAACTCGACCTTCTGGCCGCCCTTGCCGGGTGTCACGCCGCCAACGATGTTGGTACCCGAGGCCAGCATCAGCTGGGTGTGCTTCTTGCCCTCGGAGCCGGTCATGCCCTGGACGATGACCCTTGAGTCAGCGTTGATGAAAATTGCCACGGTGGTTTGCCGCCTTTCAGTTCGTGTTGGCGGCCGAAGCCAGCTCGGCGGCCTTGCGGGCCGCACCGTCCATGGTCTTTTCCACCGTCACCAGAGGGTGACCGGCCTCGGCGAGGATGCGGCGACCCTCCTCGACCTTGTTGCCGTCCAGCCGGACGACGAGCGGCTTGGTGGCCTCGGCGCCGAGGACCTTGAGCGCACTGACGATGCCGTTGGCGACCTCGTCGCAGGCGGTGATGCCGCCGAAGACGTTGACGAACACCGACTTGACGTTCGGGTCGTTCAGGATGATGTGCAGACCGTCGATCATGACCTGTGACGACGCGCCGCCGCCGATGTCCAGGAAGTTCGCGGGCGAGGGGTGGTGGCCCGCGACTCCGAACTCTTCGCCGGCGTAGGCGACCACGTCAAGGGTCGACATGACCAGGCCAGCGCCGTTGCCGATGACTCCGACCGAGCCGTCGAGCCGGACGTAGTTCAGGTCCTTGGCCTTGGCCGCAGCCTCGAGCGGGTCGGCCGACACCTTGTCCTCGAGTGCCTCGTGGTCGGGGTGACGAAAACCGGCGTTGTCGTCGAGCGTCACCTTGCCGTCAAGGGCGACGATCCTGCCGTCTGTGGTCTTGACCAGCGGGTTGACCTCGACCAGCGTCGCGTCCTCGTCACGGTAGACGGTCCACAGCTTCTGAAAAACACTGCTGGCCTCCGCCTTGATCTCCTCGTCAAAGCCGGCCGCGTCGACGATCTCCTTGGCCTTGGCCGCGTCGATTCCCACGATCGGGTCGACGGGAATACGGGCGAGTGCCTCGGGACGCTCGACTGCGAGCACCTCGATCTCAACGCCGCCTTCCTTGCTGGCCATCGCGAGATATGAGCGGTTGGCGCGGTCGAGCAGGATGGAGAAGTAGTACTCCTCTGCGATCTGCGCTCCGGCGGCGATCATCACCTTGTGGACCGTGTGGCCCTTGATGTCCATGCCCAAAATTTGGGAAGCCGCCTCGGCTGCCTCCTCAACAGACTTGGCGACCTTGACGCCACCAGCCTTGCCTCGTCCGCCGACCTTGACCTGTGCCTTGACGACGACCACTCCGCCGCTGTTGGCGCCGATCGTCACTGCCGCGGCGCGGGCTTCTTCAACGGTCTCGGCGACGGTGCCAGCCAGCACGGGCACGCCGTGCGCTTCGAACATGTCGCGCGCCTGGTATTCAAAAAGATCCACGAGTTCATCCTCATCATCGAGTATGGGAACGTCCTAGCGGAGCGTAGCCCGCACGTATACCGGCTTCTCCCGACGGGGTACGGCAGGTGGGACCAATCTCACGGGCGTCCATCTCGCAGGCTGGGATCTGACGCCCTCACCCGAAGCGGTGGTATCGCCGGCTTCCATGACGCGATGGTCGTCACCAGCGATGGACTCGTGTCGGGCGCGCAGAAGGCAAAGGCACAGTGGCAGTGCCAGCTCGAGGGCTCTCCGATGACTTCGGTGGCCTTGCTGTGTCAGGAGTCAGCTGGGGGTGATGTGCGTGCGTACCCACTCGACGATGTCGGTCGTCGTCGCGCCAGGAGTGAAGACCTTGGCCACGCCGAGCTTCTCGAGCTCGGCGATGTCCGCCTCCGGGATGATTCCGCCGCCGAAGATGACGATGTCTTTGGCGTCACGCAGCTCAAGGAGCGCCGCGACCTTGGCGAACAGCGTCATGTGGGCGCCAGAGAGCACTGAGAGACCAACCCCGTCAGCGTCCTCCTGGATGGCCGCCTCGACAATCTGCTCGGGCGTCTGGTGCAGGCCGGTGTAGACGACCTCCATGCCGGCGTCACGCAACGCGCGAGCCACCACTTTGGCGCCACGGTCATGGCCGTCGAGTCCCGGTTTGGCCACCACGATGCGCAACGGAGATTCAGTCATGGGACGCAGACTATCTAACGACCCCTCACGACGAACATCCCGCCATACAAGATCGCCCTGAACGCGGAGAGCGGACGCACTGCGCATCACGGTTGCGCAACACCGCCAGCGATTCTGTGAAATGCGTCACTGAGGGGCTACCGTTCAGTGACAATGTCTCAGCCTCCAGCGGCCCGCCCCTCGGCGGCCAGAGCCCCGGCCCCGGGTCGCCGTCCCCCTCCGGGTGCGGCCAAGGCTGCCGGTGGACGGGGTACCCTGGGTCGCGCATACGACGTGGTTTCCGGTGTGGCGCGGGACAGGACGCGGAGCACCACTGACATCCTCGGCGGCGCTGCCAAGGCGCTCGCCACCCCCTCCGGCGTGGCCGGCCTGGCCATCGAGGTGGCCTGGGTGAGCACCCATCTCGCGCTCTACCCGCTCGGCCTCGTCGGTCGAGCCGATGCCTACGAGGGCAACGGCTACAGCCTTGAGGGCCTGCCGCCGGTGCAGCGCGGGCTGGTGATCGGCGACGTCGAGGCGGCGGGCACACCCATCCTGCTGGTGCACGGCATGGTCGACAACAGGTCGGTCTTTGCGCTGTTGCGGCGTGGGCTGCGACGACGGGGTTTTGGCAGGGTCGCCACCATCAACTACTCGCCGTGGACCACCGACGTCCGCGTTGCGGCGGCCGAACTGGCCCACGAGGTCGAGGCGCTGGTGGCCGAGACCGGCTACGAACGGATCCACGTCGTCGGGCACAGTCTCGGCGGCCTGATCGCCCGGTACTACGTCACGCGCCTGGGCGGTGACGAAAGGGTGCACACGCTGGTCACGCTGGGGACACCACACGGCGGCACCGTCAACGCCTATGCGCTGCCGTCGAACCTGTGTTGCCAGCTACGCCCGGGCAGCGCCTTGATGCGCGAGCTCAGCGCACCAGTGCCCAGCTGCCGGACCCGGTTCGTGGCCTACTGGTCGGACCTCGACCAGATGATCTTTCCCCAACGCCACGCCATGCTGGATCACCCGGATCTGATCGTTCGCAACGTCAAGATGCACGGCGTCGGACACATGAGCCTGCCGATCAACGGTCACGTCGTCCATGGGATCTCGACGACCCTGGCCCAGCTGGACGCCGACGGAAGCCTGCTGACCGCCGGCGTCACCGAGCTGAAACCCCCTCAGCGACACCGCTGAGCTGCTGCGGCCAACTGTCGGGGACCGTTGGACCGCTTCCTGCATATTGTGTGATGCGCGTCACGCTTTGTGGATGATAGTGCTGTCCCTATTTTGTATTACGAAAAGGTCACGGTAACCTTGCCGCTTCCGTGCTCTCTGCCCGTGAGGTCTGCTCGTGCCCGCTAGTCCATATAACGGTCGTCACCGTGGGGGCAAACACGCCACCCCGAAGCAACGCCGCTTCGTGACCGGTCTGGCCCTACCCACGGCGGCGGCCGCTGCGCTCACGTTCAGCGCAACCGGTGCGGCTGTCGTCACGACCACCAAGACGCAGACCGTCACGTTCAGCCAGCTCGCCACGCCACCTGCCACATCCGTGGAAGCGAGCGCCGACACTGGCCAACTGCGCGACCGTTCCCTGCAGGCGGCGCAGGACAACGCCCTGGCCATCGCGCGCGCCGACTCCGCACACTGGGTTGCCCGCGCAGCCGCTCGCAAGGACCTGGCCGCCCGCGCCAAGGAGGCCAAACTGGCCGCAGCCCGGAGATGGCAGCTCCCCGTCAAGAACTACGTGCTGACATCCGGCTACGGCAGTCGCTGGGGCCGCCTGCACGCCGGCGAGGACTTCGGGATCCCGACCGGCACCACGCTGGTCTCCATGTCGACCGGCACCATCGTCTTTGCCGGCCAGGAGTCGGGCTACGGCACCATCGTCAAGATTCGCTACTGGGACGGCACCGTCAGCTTCTACGGACACATGTCGCGTATCTCGGTCACGGCAGGCGAGGTCGTCACGCCCGGCGAGGTCGTCGGACAGTCCGGCAACACCGGCGAGTCGACGGGACCGCACCTGCACCTCGAGATCCACCCCGACGGCACCGCGGCGATCAACCCCCTGCCCTGGCTGACTGATCACCAGGTCGCTTTCTAGCGCCTGCGCTTCACAGCTTCTCGAGCGGGGCGTAACGCAGCAGCAACCGTTTGACCCCGGTGTCGGCCCCGAAGTCGACGTGCGCCATGGCCTTCTCCAGGTCGCCCTCGACACGCACCACCGTGCCCATGCCGAAGGAGTCGTGGCTGACCCGGTCGCCGGCGTGCAAGGAGATCGGCGGACGGTTGCCCGGGGAGCGCACACCCGGCCGGCCGGCCAGAGTCGCCACTGCAGGCGTGGATGACGCCCTCATGCCGGTCGTCTCGGTGCGTTGCCAGTCGACCAGGTCGTCAGGAATCTCATCGAGGAAGCGCGACGCCGGGTTGTACTGCGGTGCCCCCCAGCCCGCCCGCACGATCGCCCTCGACAGGTGCAGCCGCTCGCGGGCTCGGGTGATCCCGACATAGGCCAGGCGTCGTTCCTCCTCGAGCTCCTTGGCATCGCCCAGCGAGCGCCGGTGCGGGAAGGTGCCGTCCTCCATACCGGTGAGGAACACGACCGGAAACTCCAGACCCTTAGCCGTGTGCAGGGTCATCAGCGTCACCACGCCGTTGTCGTTCGCCTCGTCAGAGCCATCGGGGATCTCGTCGGCATCGGCCACCAGTGAGACCCGTTCGAGGAAGTCCTGGAGCGAACCCTGCGGTTCGGACTCGTCGAACTCGCGTCCGACGGCCACCAGCTCGACAAGGTTCTCAACCCGGGTCTCGTCCTGGGGGTCCAGACTTGCTCGCAGCTCGGCGAGATAGCCGGTCTGCTCGACCACAGCCTCGATCAGGTCCCCGACCCCCGAACCGCCCTCGTGCACAGTTTGCAGGGCTTCGAGCAGGGACGTGAACGTGGCGATCGCCTTCACTGACCGGGTCGCGATGCCTGGAGCGTCCTGCGGGCGACCCAATGCGGCGACGAACGGGATCCGCTCGCGCTCGGCGAGCTGCGCGATACAGGCCTCAGCCCTGTCTCCGATACCCCGTTTGGGGACGTTCAGGATGCGTCGCAGGTTGACGGTGTCGGTGGGGTTGGAGATGACCCGCAGGTAGGCGAGCGCGTCCTTGACCTCGCGGCGCTCGTAGAAGCGCGTCCCGCCAACAACCTTGTAGGGCAGGCCAACCCGGACGAAAACCTCTTCAACAGCGCGCGACTGGGCGTTGGTGCGATAGAAGACAGCCACGTCCTTGGGCTTCACCCCGAGCTCGTCGCCGAGACTGTCGATCTGGCGGGCGATGAAGGCGGCCTCATCGTGCTCTGAGTCGGCCACGTAGCCCACGATCTTGGCGCCGTCACCGGAGTCGGTCCACAGGTTCTTGGGCCGACGGGCGGAGTTCTTGGCGATCACCGCGTTGGCGGCACGCAGGATGGTCTGGGTCGAGCGGTAGTTCTGCTCGAGAAGGATGGTCCGAGCGTTGGGGTAGTCCTGCTCGAACTCGATGATGTTGCGGATCGTCGCGCCGCGGAAGGCGTAGATCGACTGGTCGGCGTCACCGACGACCGCGAGCTCGGCGGGAGGAACACTGCCCGTGTCGCCATCCGCCTGACCAGTGCCGGTGCGGTCGCGCCCTGATCCGCTGTCGGCATGACCAACCAGCTCGCGCACCAGCTGGTACTGCGCGGTGTTGGTGTCTTGGTACTCATCGACCAGGACGTGCCGGAAACGCCGGTGGTAGTACTCAGCAACATCGGGGAAGGCCTGCAGGATGTGGACCGTCGTCATGATCAGGTCATCGAAGTCCAGCGCGTTGGCCTGACGCAGACGCGCTTGGTACATCCGGTAGGCCTCTGCGACCATCCGCTCCTGGTGACTGGCCTCGCCGAGCCCGGCCGCATAGGTCTCTTCGTCGATCAGCTCGTTCTTGAGGTTGGACACCTGGGCTGAGAAAGACCGCGGCGGATAACGCTTGGGGTCCAGGTCGAGGCTGCGCATGACCATCGACATCAGGCGCAGGCTGTCGGCTGCGTCATAGATCGAGAAGGTCGACTTCAGGCCGACATGGACGGCTTCTCGACGCAGGATCCGCACACACGCCGAGTGGAACGTCGAGACCCACATCGCCCGGCTGCGGGCGCCGACCAGCGACGCGACCCGCTCGCGCATCTCGCCGGCAGCCTTGTTGGTGAACGTGATCGCGAGAATCTGCCCGGGCCGGACGTCGCGCGCCGCCAGGAGGTAGGCGATGCGGTGGGCCAGCACGCGGGTCTTGCCCGAGCCTGCTCCGGCGACGATCAGCAGCGGCGCCCCCTCATGGGTCACCGCGATCCGCTGCTGGGCGTTGAGCCCCTCGAGAAGTGCTTCGGGGTCGCGGCTGACCGCTGAGCCGGTATGCCGGTCGGCACCGTCGTGAGGCGCCTCACCGCCCGCCTCGGCCCAGGTGGGCACTCCGCGGTCGTCCACCTCACCGCTGACCGGGGCAGGTGTGAGCCCGGGCAGGGGGAAGTCGCCAAAAAGGGTCGTCATGGTGAGTTCCAGCCTACGTCCCGGCAGTGACAGCACCTCACCGGATCTGAGGCTGATCGCGACGCCCGGGACAGTAGGGTCAGTCGTTCTCGGAGCCTCCTGTCGGGGACTGCGTCGTGGAGCCAGTCACCTGGGACCAGGTGGCGGTGGCACCGCTGTGGCCGATCCGTACGGCCTGGACCACGGTCCCGGCCGCCAGGAACACGCCGGACACGGCCAGGGCGAGGGCGACCCACTTCGGGGCGCGTGCGGCCGTGGCCCGGTGCTCGTTCCAGTTCCACCACAGCAGGACGGCCGCCACGAGGAACAGCCCGATCACCCAAGGCGCCATACCTTCGGCCATGTCGGCGTGGGTCTCGATCAGTGAGGTCTCCTTGACCCGCTCCTGCAGTGCCTCGCCGGACTGGGTCGCGACGGGTACGAGGACCAGCGCCACCAGGGCGAGGCCGATCGGCAGGAACCGGGCCCAGCGGCGGAACGAAGGCCACAACGCCGCCAGGGCAACCACGAGGGCGGCACTGGGGACGATCACCTCCGTCGCATGGACCACGAGGGGGTGGAGCGGAAGACCGGCGATGACGTCGAACATCATTCTCCTTGACGAAATAACCTGCGAGATTGTGGGGCGATGCCCTCAACCGGCATCGTGTGGGCCGAATGAAACGGAACGTAGCACGCATGGTCGGCGACAATCAGGGTATTGACCATGGGAGGTTCGGGTCGTCGACAGGGTCGGGTCGTCGATGGGGAGGGGTCGTCGATAGGGTCGGCGCATGGGGCTCGAGATTCGCGAGGTTGAGCACTCCTTCGGTGAGCTGGTGGCCCTCGACCGAGTGAGCTTCGACGTGGTGCCGGGTGTCATCACCGGGTTGCTCGGTCCAAACGGGGCCGGCAAGACGACGTTGCTGCGGATCTTGCTCGGGGTGCTCAGCCCCGACCGCGGCACAGTGCTGTACGACGGCCAGGTAGTGGGCGAGGAAGACCGCCGCCGCTGGGGCTACATGCCGCAAGAGCGCGGGCTGTACCCCGGGATGCCAGCCGGCGACCAGGTCGTCCACTTCGGGCGCCTGCACGGACTGTCCCGCGGTGACGCGACCGGCAGGGCGCGGCTGCTGCTCGAAGAGCTGGGCCTGGCAGACCGGTGGAAGGATCGCACCGACAAGCTCTCGGGCGGTATGCAGCAGCGCCTCCAGCTGGCCACGTCCCTGGTGAACGACCCCGAGGTGATCGTCCTCGACGAACCTTTTGCGGGACTGGACCCGGTGGCGGTGGTCGGCTTGTCCGAGACCTTGCGGCAACGGGCCCGAGCCGGCCGCGCGGTGCTCTTCTCCAGCCACCAGCTCGACCTGGTTCAGGACCTCTGCGAAGACATCGCCATGGTCGACCACGGCCGCACTGTGCTCCAGGGCAGTGTCGCCGGCCTGCGGGCGTCCTCTGGGCGACGGCAGCTGCGACTGCACGTGAAGGCGCCGAGCCGCGACTGGCTGTCGGCATATCCCGACGTCACCGTGGTCAGCGACGAGGCCGACGAGCTGCGCTTGGCCGTTCCGGCGGGCGTCGACCCGCTCGAGCTGCTGGACGCCGCAAGGGCGGCGGGGCGAGTGGTCGACTTCGGTCTCGACCTGCCCACCCTGTCGCAGCTGTTCCTGGCCGCCGCCGACCGGCCCCTCGAGCAAGCAGAGGCGAGCTGATGGGCACCTGGTGGCAGGGCACCCGGCTCGTCGCTGAGCGTGGGCTCGTCGAAAACTTCCGGTCGCGGTCCGTCAAGCTCCTCACCGGGCTTCTGCTGCTGATGTCCGTTGCCGCGGTGGTGGTGCCGCAGATCCTGGGCAACGAACCCACGACCTACACGCTCGCCACTGCCGGCACGGTCACGGCGGACATGAAGGCGGCGCTGGACGGGGTCGGCAAGACCGCAAAGTTCACGGTCAAGTACGTGACCCGCAACGACGAGGAGGCCGTCCGGCAAGCCGTGCGCAAGGGCGACGCCTCTGCCGGGCTCGCCGGCGACACGCTCTACACCGAGGCGCGAGGGGGCGGGACCTTCCCGGTCGTGGTGGCCCAGGCGGTGGTCAGCCTGGAGACATCACGGCTTCTCGCCGAGGCCGGGCTGAGCCCACAGCAGGTCGCGGCTCTCCAGTCGGTCCGGCCGCCCAAACAGGTCACCGTCGGGCGGGTGGAGAGCGAGGGACGTGCCGGCACCGGCTTTGCCGTCGGGATCGTCCTCTACCTGGCAATCACCTTCGCCGGAACGGCCATCGCGACCACCGTCGCCATGGAGAAGTCCACGCGCATCTCCGAGGTGCTGCTCGCCATCCTGCGTCCCAGCCAGGTGCTCGTCGGCACCGTGCTGTCGGTCGGCACGGTGACCCTCGTGCAGCTGCTCGCGCTGGCCACACCATTCGCCGTCGGGGTACAGGTCACCGACAACATCGGCCTGCCTCCGGTTGCCGCCGGGGACGTCACACTAGCGGTGGCGTGGTTCCTGCTCGGGTTCATGCTCTACGCGTTCCTGTTCGCAGCCGCCGCGGCCTTGGTCAACAAGATCACCGAGGTCAACTCGGCGATCCTGCCGGTCACGATGACCCTGGTTGTCGGCTACATGCTGGCGATCACGGTGGTCACGTCGGACCCGGGCAGCGGCTTGAGCGTGGCTGCTTCGATGTTCCCGCTCAGCGCGCCGATGGCGATGCCGATCCGCTGGGCCTCGGGAGAGGTCCCCGTCTGGCAGCTCCTGCTCGCGATGGCTCTGACCGCCGCCGCCTCGGTGCTGATGGTCTCGATCGCCTCGTCCATCTACCGGCGGGCCCTGCTCATCACCGGTCACCGGGTCAAGCTCCGTGAGGTGCTGGGCGGCCGAGCCACCTCCTGACCCGCCCTGGCCGTGAACTGACCTACCCTCGGACCGTGACTACACGGCATACCGAAAAGGGCGCGCGGCAACCCCAGACCCGGTCGATCAGACCCGCCGAGCCGGACGACCTGCCGGCCATCCTCGGGCTCGTCCACGAGCTGGCGGTCTACGAGAAGGCACCGGACGCGGTCGAGGCGACCGTGGCCGACTTCCGGTCAGCGCTGTTCCCCCTGGACCACCCGCCCACGGCGTTCGGGCACGTCGCCGTCGTCGACGGTGAGATCGTCGGCATGGCGATCTGGTACCTCACCTTCTCGACGTGGCTCGGAAGCGGTGGCATCTGGCTCGAGGATCTGTTCGTCTCACCTGCGCACCGCGGATCCGGCCTGGGCAAAGGGCTATTGGCGGCGCTGGCGGCCCTGTGCACCGAACGTGGCTACGGCAGGCTGGAGTGGTGGGTGCTGAAGTGGAACACCCCGTCCATCGGCTTCTACGACTCGATCGGCGGGCAGCCAATGGACGACTGGCTCACCTATCGGCTCGACGGCGCTCATCTGAAAACGCTGGCCGAGACGGTCTCAACGCTCCAGCCGAAAGCAGGCTTTAGCCCAACTACGCTGACCTCATGACTCAGCGGACCTTCGGCCAGCAAGCCACGCCGCGGCCCGACCACGACATCGAGCGGGTTCTCGTGGTGGCGGCCCACCCGGACGACTGTGACTTCGGGGCAGCCGGGACCATCGCCGGTTGGGTTGACTCCGGACTCAGCATCACGATCCTGTTGTGCACGCATGGCGAGCAGGGCGGCTTCGACGACACCAAGCGCGACCAGATGCCGGCCATTCGCGAACGCGAGCAGATCGCCGCCTCCGCCGCCCTGGGCGTCAGGGACGTGAGGTTCCTGCCGGGCCACCGTGATGGCTGGCTGGAACCCTCGTGGGAGCTGCAACGCCAGATGGTCGAGGTCATCCGCGAGGTCAAGCCGCAGCGCGTCCTGATCCAGTCACCCGAACGCTGGTACGACCGGTTCCAGGCCTCCCACCCGGATCACCTCGCAGCCGGCGAAGCCGCCATCCGTGCCATCTACCCCGCATCCGAGAACCGTTTCGCGTGGCCCGAGCTGATCGCGCAAGGCTTGGAGCCGTGGCACGTCAACGAGGTCTGGATCATGGCTCATCCGAAGATGACCCATGTCGTGGACATCACCAGTACCTTCGACCGCAAGGTCGCCGCCCTGCAGGCTCATGCGTCGCAGACGGGACACATGGGCGATCAGCTGGAGGACTTCTTGCGCGGCTGGGGCAGCGGGGTGGCCGACCTCTTCGAGCTCGGCAAGGGCCGTCTGGGCGAGTGCTTCCACATCATGGATCTGGGCTGAGCCGGTGAGCGTCGATGCCCTCCTGATCAACGTCGCCCCACTCGTGATCTACCTCCTGGTCGCTCTGGTGATCGGGCTCGAGAGCATGGGCATCCCGTTACCCGGAGAGGTGATCCTGGTGTCCTCGGCGCTCCTGGCATCGCGCCCCGAGCTGGACGTCTCCGCTGTTTGGGTCGCGGTCGCGGCCAGTTCCGGGGCCATCGTCGGCGACAGCATCGGCTACCTGGCAGGGCACCACTGGGGTGACCGGCTGTTCGACGTGCTCGGACGCCGGTTCCCCAAGCACGCAGGCCCCGATCAGCTCGCCTTCACCAAGCATGTGTTCGCACGGTATGGCGTGTGGGCCGTGTTCTTCGGCCGTTTCGTCGCGCTGCTTCGCATCTTCGCCGGCCCCATGGCCGGTGCGTTGAGGATGCCCTATCCGCGCTTCCTGGCGGCCAACGCACTGGGCGGGATCGTCTGGGCCAGCGGTACCACCGCAGTCATCTACACGCTGGGTACCCGCGCCGAGGAGTGGCTCAAGGACTCGTCCTGGATCGCACTGATCGTCGCCGTCGCCGTCGGCATCTCCCTCTCAACGGTATTCAGGCGACGGATGGAGCTCGCGGTGGCCCGGCATGCGGCCGAACGGAAGTCCCTCGGCGTTGAACTTGCCCAGGGCGGCTCACAGGATGTGGCGCCCGGCCGCCCACGCGGTGAGCTCGTGCCGTGAGGACAGCTGCAGCTTCCGCAGCACCGAGGAGACGTGTGTCTCAACGGTCTTGATCGAGATGAAGAGCTCCTTGGCGACTTCCTTGTACTGATAGCCGCGAGCGATGAGCCTCATCACCTCGCGCTCACGGGAGGTGAGCCGGTCGAGCTCCTCGTCGATCATCGCGACCTCACCGGCCGCGGCACCAAAGGCGTCCAGAACGAAGCCGGCCAACCGGGGGCTGAACACGGCGTCGCCATCGGCGACCCGTCGAATCGCGTTGGTCAGGTCCGGTCCGTTGATGGTCTTGGTGACGTACCCGCGGGCGCCCGCCCGGATGACCGCGATCACGTCCTCCGCCGCGTCGGACACCGACAGCGCGAGAAAGCGAACCGGTTCACCGGACTCGGTTGTCATGCCATGCGATCCGGAGATCACATCGCTTCCACCGTGGCCGTTGCCGCCGGGCAGATGAACGTCGAGCAGGACAACGTCGGGTCGCGTCTGGGCCACCACCACAATCGCGCCGTCCACGTCCGCAGCCTCTCCCACGATCACCATCGACTCGTCGAGCTCGGCCTTGACACCGGACCGGAACATGCGGTGGTCGTCGACCAGGACCAGCCGGATGGGGTTGTGCTGCATGGACATTGGTTCAGACATCAACGCGTCCCTTCACTTCCGGGTTGGGCAACAGTGTCAGGTTGGGCACCAGCCGCTGGTTGGACATCAGCGTTTGACGGGCCCGAGACCGGCAACGAGAGAAGGACCTCGGTGCCCTGCTCGAGCCTGCGCAACGCCGCCGAGCCACCATGCCGAGACATGCGGCCCACGATCGACTCACGGACGCCGAAGCGATCCTGCGGGACGGCATCCGGGTCGAAACCCGGACCGTGGTCACGGACAAACGCCTCAACCGACTCGGAACCCACCTCGACGTAGGCAGACACAGGTGCCGCGCCATGACGGACGGCATTGAGCAACGCCTCACGTACTGCCCGGACCAGCGCGACCCCGCCAACATCAAGCGGGCGGTCACCCGTGACAACCAGCTCGATCGGTATGCCGTGGAGATCCTCCACCTCGTGCGCGACCTCGGTCACCGCGGAGGCGAGGCTCGCCTGCGAACCAAGTGGCCCGGCGTACAGCCAGCCGCGCAACTCACGCTCCTGGGCACGAGCGAGGCGGACCACCTCCGCGGAGTCGCCCGCCTTGCGCTGGATCAGCGCCAGGGTCTGAAGGACGGAGTCATGCAGGTGGGCGGCGATGTCAGCGCGCTCGGTCGCGCGGATGCGTTGCGCCTGCTCGGCCCGAAGGTCGCTCCAAAGCCGCACACCCCATGGCGCTGCGACGAGAGCGGCGCCGGCAAGAACCGCCACGGCCGGGATCCCCACCTCCCAGAGGCCCGCGAGCCCGCGGCCCTGGGTCGCCAGAACGACGACGCCGATTGTCGCCAGCGCGATGCCAATCCCCAGACGTACCAAGCCAGCTCGTCGACCGGGTGACGCAACATCCCCAACCAGCCATCTTCCACGCTCCGCATCATCGAGCTGAGACCAGGCAAGAACCGCTCCCCCGGCGACAGCCAGCACCGGGATCAGCACGCCGAGACGCAGGTTGATGCCGCGCTGCTGCGCGACAAGCGCGCCACCGACGGCGAGCAGCCCCAGCCCCACCACGAGGTTTCGCACCGGCTCGTTGGTCGGTCGCCCGGTGGGCACCACCCGGGTTCGTGGGTCGGTGGAGACTTCACGCGACTGAGGGGTGAGCCCCCAGAGGAACAGGTATGCCACGACGCCGGCGCCGCCCGCAACGGTGGCCAGAGCGAACGCGAGACGCACATACTTCACGTTGAGCCCCAGGTGCTCGGCCAAGCCGGCACAGACCCCTCCCAGGTAACGACCCTGGACCGGGCGCTCCAGCCGGCGCACCGGCCGGCGCTCGCCGGGGCCGATCGGAACCGGCGAGATCTCGTATGGCGTGCGCACAAGCTCATCCTTGCCCACTTCCGGCGCACACCGTGTCCTTACAACACGATTTCAGGGTCAGGTCAGGGTCGGGTCAGGGGTGAACCTGATGGCGAGCCACAGCGCGGCCGCCAAGAATCGTTGGCATGAGCGAACAAAGCACATCTCACCCGCAAACGGGAATGGACAAGTTTTTTGGCGGCCTACGCGGTGTCGGCATCAGGCGCCGCACGCATGACAAATGGATTGCCGGCGTGTGCTCGGGGCTCGCCGACCGTCTCGGCGTCGACCCGGTGATCGTTCGCGCAGGCTTCGTCCTGCTCACCCTGCTGGGTGGCGCCGGCGTCACCATCTATCTGATCGCCTGGGCCCTTCTGCCCAACGACAGGGACGAGATCCCGGCGCAGCGAGCGCTGCGCGACGGGGACGGCGGCTCGATCGTGCTGCTCGTCTTCGTGGGGTTTGCGCTTTTCGGCGGTTCGGCGTTCGGAGGTCCTTGGTGGGTCAGCCAATCCGGCTGGGGGTTCCCGTGGGGCTTGGCCCTCGCCGGCCTGTTCATCTGGTGGCTGGTTCAGCGTTCTGACAACCGTCCTGCCGCCGGCCAACGGGTGATGAACCAGCAGGTCGGGACCCCGACCACCACCGTCCCGTCGCCAGCCACTTCGGGCCCGGCGACGTTCACCGGCGGCCCGACGACCCCAACCACCATCCCGTCGCCGGCCGGCCCGTCACCGACTGGGCCGAACCTGGCTGCCTACAAGAGGCCGGGTCGTCGATCGGGTGGTCCCCTGATGGCCTTGATCGCTATCGGGCTGGCCCTTGCTACCTACGGCTCCCTGCTCTGGGCGGGCGCTGACCTCAACTGGACGGGTAGCCACCAGGCGATCGCGTTCGCCGGCTCGCTGGCGGCGATGGGGCTGCTGATGGTCGTGCTCGGCGTCGCTGGCTGGCGGTCCGGGTTCGTGACCTTCCTGGCGATCATCCTCTCGATCGCGGCCTGGTCAAGCGCCGCGATACCCAGCGGGATCCACCTCGGCGGGCGGGTCGGGGACGCCACGTGGGCACCAACGTCGGTAGCCGGTGAGGCCAACTACCACCTGGGGGTGGGGAGCGGTGTCCTCAATCTGAGCGAACTGCCCACCGAAGGACTCAGCGAGGTCAAGATCCCGGCATACGTTGGACTGGGTGAGCTGAAGGTGGTGGTCCCGCAGGACCTGACGGTCAAGGTCGTGGGTCACGTGGGGCTGGGCGAGATTGTCCTGCCCGGCGACGCAGGGAGCAGCGGACAGGGCGGGTCAGACGGGTCAGACGTATCACGGTCGGTCACCATCGGCGACGGGCCAACCGAGGTCGTGGTCGATGCCGGTGTCGGCATCGGACAGCTCACTGTGGTGAAGGAGTAGGACATGGAAACCAACACACCTGTCACGCGGTCATCCCCGGATGGCCAGCCGGTCCAGGACAGCGTCAACGCGCCAGCACGTCCGAATGGACCGAACGCCTCAGCGATCGTTGCCGGGCTGGTGGCCATCGTCCTGGGCGGACTGATCATCGCCAACGAGACCACGGTCTGGAACGTCGACTGGTCAGGGCTGGGACCAGGTGCGATCGTCGTCGTCGGTGTCGTGCTCGCGGTGATCGGGGCCGTCGGCCTCGCCCGGCGCGTGCGCGACACCGACGACGGCTGACAGAAGCGCTCGCCAGCCGGACGTGATATCGAGTCGGTCGAGATCGGTCGGGGGCACCCAGGCGGCAGACGCCGTGGTGCCCCCGACGTCGTGGACGACCGGATCCGTCGGCTCGGGACAAACCGCGCGATAGACCACCCGCACCGCGTGGAAGTCCTCGAGCCGACCGGTCGGGGCACGGCCGATCCAGTGGCTGGTCTGGATATGGGCGAGGTCGCTGACCTCGATCACCTGACCGCTCTCCTCCCATGCCTCGCGCACCACGGCCAGCTCCGGAGGCTCTCCGCTCTTGATGCCTCCGCCGGGCAGGCCCCACCGGCCCTCCGCGTTGGTGTGGTGGGAGAACTGCGTCATCAGCACACCGCGCGAACTGGTCACCAGGGCGTAAGCCGCCACGCGTTGGTGACGCTCGGGGACCTCGTCCTTGGCCATCACCAAGTCCGGGTCCCGACGCGTTGTCGCCCCCTCATCAGCGAGGCGGGCACGCTCGCCGCCGGAAGACGGCTCAACCACAAGAGTCGGCTCCACTTCGAAAGTCAGTGTCAACATATGCATTGTCACCGTCTGGCTGGTCACATCTTGAGTTCGGCGAGCCTCCCAGCCGTGGGATGCGAGCAGTGCCGTGGGGTCTTGCCCGTGACCGAGCACGAGGCGGGCGACCTCTGCGCCGAGCCTGTCGACGCCGACCACTATGAGCACAGGTGGCTCGGGGCGTTCGCTGTCGGGCTGCGCGCTGCGGGAGGTCAACGACCGGCCCCTCGGCCTGCCCGCGCTGACCCGGCCAACGAGATGGCCCTGCGATACTCCGCCTCGGCTGCGCCAAGGATGCGGTCCCATGACTGCTCGGGGGGGTTGGCGCGGTTGTACGACGTCATCGACCCTCTGAGCTCATCGTCGATGACCAGCCGGGCGATGGATCCGGCCATCGCGTCGTCGTCCGCGGCAAGGTATCCGTTGATACCGTCCTTGACGAACTCATCCAGGCCGCTCCCCCATCGCCCCACGACCGGCAGCCCCACCGTACGAGCCTCCAACGCGGCGATCCCGAACGACTCCAACGGCGCCGGGGCCACGTAGATGTCAGCCGCGGCGTACGTCTCGCGCACCTCATCTCGACTCACCCGGCCTGGCAGGCTGACCCACTCACGCATGTTGTGGGCTTCGATGAAGCGCTCGAGCCGGGCCCGGTCAGGTCCGTCGCCGAGGATCTCGAGACGTATCGCTGTTGCGGCCGGAATCTGGGTGCGAACGCGAACCATCATGCGCAACAACGGTATTGGTCGCTTGCGCGCCGCCAGTCGCATGGCCGCCACCACCCGTATTCCGTCCCCAGCGTGCCGCGTGGCTCGGCCTGCCGGGGTGTCCCAGCGGTCGAGGTCGATCCCGTTGGACAGGACGTTGACCGTGCCGTCTGATCCGACAATTCGCTGCAACGGCGCGGCAGCGACGGCCGATACAGCGCTCATGGCAACGCCTTGGCGGGCCCACCTTCGCACGTGTCTCGTGGCACGGAACACCGGCTCGAGCGACCCCAGCATGCAGTGCCAGGTGATGGCGGTCGGCAGCCCCAGCCCCCTGGCAACGCGGACACAGTCGACGGCAAAAGGGCTGATCACGCCCATGTGCACGTGCGCGACGTCGAACCCGCCTTCAGCCAGCTGCTGGCGTAACTGCCTTGGGGCCATAGGGTTTACGGGAAGCTCGAACGGCAGATTGAGAGCCAGCCGGTGGACGGCGACACCATCGACCTCGTCGACGAACCCACCGCGCTCACCATGCCCGCCCGGCGTGGCCGTGAAGACAACGACCTCGTGCCCGCGACCGATCAGGCGGGTGGCCAGGTCGTGAACCTGCACCTCGATGCCACCCAGGCGGGGCGCATAGCAGTCGGACAGCAGCGCAATCTTCACGTCACTCAGCCTCGCATGAGACAGGATGGGCCGTGATGGCGCACACCTTGCTGGCATTTCACGCCCACCCCGACGACGAGTCATTGCTCACCGCCGGGACGATGGCACGCGCGGCCGCAGAGGGTCACCGGGTCATCGTGGTGGTCGCGACCGACGGCAACGAAGGTCAGGCCGCCGACCGATTCGTTGCCGACGGCCGCCTGGGTCAGCTTCGGATGGACGAGCTGCGTGAGAGCGCACGAGCGCTGGGCGTGGCAAGAGTCGAGCATCTCGGCTATGCCGACAGCGGTTCGGGGCCGCAGCCCTTGCCTGACCTGCCAGGGCGGACCCGCTTCTGTCGGGTAGACGCCGCCGAGGCAGCCGGACGCCTGGCCGACATCCTGCGCGAAGAGGCCGTTGACGTTCTTCTGACGTATGACTCGAACGGCGGGTACGGGCATCGTGACCACGTGAAGGTTCACGAGGTCGGGGCGCTGGCGGCCCAGCTGGCGCACACACCGAGGGTGCTCCAGGCGACGGTGCCTCGCGACGCGATCTGCCGGGCCGTGGCGCTGGTCGGCAAGGTCTACCGCTTCCCCGCCACGTTCGACCCCACGACGTTCGAACGCGCCTACAGTCCGCGGGCCGACATCACGCATCGGATCAGCGTGCGGAGCTATGCCTCCGCCAAGCGGGCCTCGATGCAGGCCCATGCGTCCCAGGCCAGCGCCGATGGCGGCGCCGACCGCACCCTTGCCGCCTTCCTCCGGATCCCGCGACCGCTCTTCGACGTGGTCTTCGGCCGCGAGTGGTTCGTCGACCCTGCCCATCCGCCGGGCGCCCCTGTCTCCAGGGACGTCTTCGCCGGTCTGGCCTGACGGCTGGAGGGATGCTGTCATGACGGAGAACAGCTCGGTCGCGCGCAGCCTGTGGCCCCCGACCCGCCTGCAGGTCATCCAGGCAGTGATCGGCCTGTTCGTGGCGATTGTGCTCGTCCTCTGGTGGCTGCCGAAGATGGCACACACCACGTGGGGTGCAGTGTTCGACACGCTCCTCCACGTCGGATTGTCCCCTGTCCTGTTGTTGTACGGCCTCATGTGCCTGGGACTCTGGTGCTATACCTTCACGCTCGCCGGATCCCTGCCCGGGCTCCGGCATGCGAAGGCGCTCATCGTCAACCTCTGCGGCTCGTCCGCGGGCAACTTCGTGCCGGGCGGCGGAGCGGCCGGTGTGGCGGTCACCTACGCGGCCTTCCGGTCCTGGGGCTTCTCCCGACGCGACATCTCGACCTCGATCATCGTCACCGGTGTCTGGAACATCCTTGCCCGGATGATCCTGCCCGTGACCGGCCTGATCGCCCTCCTCGTCGCGGGTGGAGACCTGCCGGTGGCTGTGGTCCGCGGCGGAATCATCGGCGCGGCTGCAGGGCTGGCACTTCTGGCGCTGTTCATCGCCGGGCTCGCCAGCGAGAAGGCAGCCGGCACCATCGGGAAGACGACCGACCGGATGCTTCGGGTACTGCTGCGATGGTTCAAGTCCTCTCGCGAGGTGGCCTTCGACAAGGTCATCACAGACCAGCGAGCGCACATCGTCAGCGTGGTCCGGCGCGGGTGGTTAAGGATGACGTTCGGGCTGGCCGGGTACTTCGCGGTCTTCTACGTGCTCTTCTGGCAGAGCCTGCACGTCGTCGGCGTACGAATGACCTTCTCGCACATGTTCGCCGCCTATGCCGTGGGCCGACTGCTCTCAGCCATCGGCGTCACGCCGGGCGGAGTCGGAGTCACGGAGGGCGGCGCTGTGGCTGTCCTGATCGCGTTCGGCGCCGACCCCGCCCTGGCCCTGTCCGGCACCGTGCTGTTCTCGCTCTACACGCATGTCATGGAGGTCCCGCTCGGCGCGCTTGCCTATCTCGGCTGGGCCATGTCGAAGAAGACCGCCCCCACCGACGTGCCGCCCCGTTCCGATGACACGTCCCGGGGCGGGTAGCTCAGCCGACCAGCCTGCGTACCTGACGCGTCCTGGCCCGGTCGGCGAGCTCATCATCGATCCGCCCCGGCACGAACGGCCGGCCCAGCGCACGCTCGACCGCCAGCTTGATCAGGGCGTCGGCCAGACCTGGGTTTGCCGGCAGCACCGGGCCGTGCAGATAGGACCCGAACACGTTGCCCGTGATCGCGCCCTCCGTCCCGTCTGCGCCGTTGTTGCCCATCCCGACCTTGACCCTGCCGAACGGTTGCTGCTCCGGCCCCAGCTTCGTTGAGCCGGAGTGGTTCTCATAGCCGACCACGTCGCCGTATGCCGTCTCAAGGACGACGGGGCCGACCATCCGTTTTGCATTGCCATGGGTGGTGACGTCCAGGACGCCGATCCCTGGGAGCCGCTCGCCCTCGACGGTGATGAACGCGTTTCCGAACAGCTGGTACATGCCGCAGATCATCAGCATCGGAGTGCCCTCGGCCGCCAGCGCCCGCAGGACGTCGGCGTTGTGGGCCAGGTCCTCCTCGACCCGCGCCTGACCGCTGTCCTGGCCGCCACCGCCGAGAACGAGGTGCGCGTCCGTCGGGAAGTCGTGGCCCGGGTGGTGCTGATGGATGACGGGTTCGTAACCATGCCAACGCAGTCGACTGGCCAGGCAACGGGTGTTGCCGAGGTCGCCGTAGATGCTCATCTCGCGGGGATAGATGTGGACGATCTTGATCCGTCCCTTGCTCTCGGTATCGCTGCTGCTTGCGTCGCTGCTGCTGTTGTCGCCGAGGTTCACTTCGGGTCCTCCCCAAACTTCGCCAGGCCGTATTTCGCAGCCAGCTTGCGGCGCAGGGTCATCATGGCGGTGTAGGTGCAGAAGATGCGCTTGGGCTCGTCCCGGTATGCCGTCAGGAACCGTTCCAGCGCCGCCTCCAGATCGGGCTCGACCTCTGCCACAGCGACGTCGTCGTACTTCAGCCTCAGCGCGATGTCGTAGGCCCGAACGCCACTGGTGAGCGCAACTCCCTTGTCCCGCAACGACTCAAAGCTGACGTCATAGAGCCAGGAGACGTCGCGGCCATCGGCATAGTTGTCGTTGATGGCAACCATCGTGGTGACTGGTGCGTTGCCATACGTGGAGAGCGCAACGGTGAAACCGGCCGGGTTCTTGACCAGAACCAGCTCGAGTGGCTGGCCGTCGGCGTCGATGATCTCGCCGCGACCGAACGGAGGCTCGACCCTCTCAAGAGCTGCGACCGTGTCAAAGTCGCGAAAGTCGTTTGCCAGCAATGCTTTTGCCGTCGTCGTCGCAGCAGTGGCATTGATCATGGCGGCGAGCCCTCGTTGTTTGAGAACCATGGGGCCGACCCGCTCACTCTGGCCGAACCGCACCTCGAAGCTGCGTTCGTCATGAGGTTTCAGCAGACCATCGGAAGCGGTGGGCCGTGGAGGCGTGAACTCGTCACCGAACCGGACATCGGCCTCCTGCAGCTCAGGCAGCCGGTTGGCGATCGAGGGGTCGACGCCGAAATAGGTGACCGAGACTCTGTCTGGGACACGCTCGGCGATCCGCGACACGAAGGAGTCGTCGATGTTGAGCACCACGCCGGTTGTCGTCTGCTGCGCCAGCTCGGCGAGCAGCGTGGCGGTGTGGTCGATCTCGGCGAAACGGTCGAGCTGGTCACGCGCGACGTTGAGCAGGAGCGCGTGCGTCGGCTTGACGGCATCGGCGAACTTCAACGCGTGTGCCTCATCGAGCTCGAGGACCGCGATGTCCGCCCTGAGCCTTCCCGACATCGGGATCTCGGCCAGCATCGAGGAGATGACACCCCGGGTGAAGTTGCTGCCGGTGGGGTTCGTGAACACGATGAGCCCGTGCTCGCGCAGGATGGCCACGAGCATCTTGGTCGTCGTCGTCTTGCCGTTGGTGCCGGTGACCACGACGACACCACGAGGCAGGTCCGCGAGCGCATGCGTAAGGAACCGCGGGTCCACCTTTTCGACCACCAGTCCCGGCAGCGCGGAACCGCCACCCCGGAGCCTGGTTGCCACTCGGGCGACCTTGCCAGCCGCCACTGCCACCGAAGTCCTGAGCACCGTCACACCCTAGCCAAAGGGTCCGCCCGCCAACCGGAGCTGACTCCGATCTGCCTTGGACAAACTGCCTCGCCGCCAGCCCAGCAGGCTCGCTCGACGGATGCGAACAAACCCGACATAGACCTATACAGTGCGCAGTGCATATCGCGAGGCCAGCCGACGAACGGGTTTGGCCCGTGGCTTAGACCGTGGCTGACAGCCGTGGGCAAGGGGAATGATGATGAGCAGGACAACCATGTGGCGCCGTGGCGCCCTCGGCGCAGTAACGGCGGCCGCGCTTGCGGCCGGGACGATGGGCCTGGCGCCGATGGCGCTCGCTGCCCCGCTCACCACGAACGTCCATGGGGGTGACATCACCGGCTGGGATACATCGGCCACGCCGGTGCTGCCGATGCCCACCGGCTGGTTCGCGCAGTCCGACAACCAGGCCGGCAAGACCGCGATCGGGGAGGTCGTGCCTGACGACAGCCAGACGCCCACGACCGACGGCTTCCTGCACCTTGCCACCCCGGCCGCAGATGACAAGGTCGTCGTCCAGCATGGCGCTGGCTCCGCGCTCCTGTCCTCGTTCGTCACCGGGTCCTATGTCGCCCAGGTCATCGGGAAGAAGGTCGAAGCGCCGGCCACCTACCAGCTGGTTATCGACTGCAACGGGGCCACCGCCGGTGGCTTCTCCACGCTTAACTTCGTCGACGCCGGCCAGACCGCCATACAGGGTTGGAAGACGCTGGACGTCGTCAACGGCGGCAACGCCATGTGGTGGTCGACCAGAACCCTGAACGCTGACGGCACGACTGTCTCCGGGGGTACTGCACCCACCGCCGGAGGTCTGCAGGGCGGGCAGACAACCCCGCACACGCTGAACGAGATCAAGTCCACCTGCGCGTCCGGCACGGTCGACACCTACGGCGTCGACATGGGCAGCGGGTCGGCCGGCCAGGAGGGCAACGTCGACACGATCACCTTCAACGACGAGGTCACCAACTTCCAGTACGTCTGGGTTGACCGCATCAGCGGCCTCAACCGGGTCGCGACTGCCGTGCAGGCCTCGCAGGCGCTCTTCGACGACGCTGGAGCATCTGCTGGCGCTTCGGCCAACGATGCCTCGGTTGTAGTGGTCGCCAACAGCATGGGATTCGCTGACGGCGTGAGCGGTGTGCCGCTGGCCGCCGCACTCAATGGTCCGCTTCTGCTCACGGGACAGTCGAGCCTTGACCCGGCGACTGCCACAGAGGTCACGCGCATCCTCCCGGCAGGCGGCACCGTCTACGTCCTTGGAGGCGTCGGCGCCATCAGCGAGACCGTGGTCACGTCGCTGGAGGGCCGTGGGTTCAAGGTCACCCGGTTGTGGGGCGCCACTCGTTTCGAGACTGCGGTGGCTGTGGCCAAGAGCATTCCCGGAGCCACGACGGTGCTCCTCACCTCAGGGCTCAACTTCCCTGACGCACTGAGCGCCGGCCCGGCTGCAGCACACGCCGGTGGCGTGGTGCTGCTGACCTCCGGCCCAACCATGGCGAGCGCGACGAAGACCTACCTGGCCCAGAACCCGGACGTCGAGGTCTTCGCCGTCGGTGGCGACGCAGCCAAGGCTGCGCCGACCACAGCGACAGACCACCGGCTGGTCGGCGCAGACCGGTACGAGACCGGAACCAAGGTCGCCGCCACGTTCTTCAGCAATCCCGACTCGGTCATCTTCGCGTCTGGACAGGACTTCCCTGACGCCCTGAGCGGCGGAGCCTTCTCGGCGCTGATCGACTCGCCGATCCTGCTCGTGCGCAGCGGCATTGTTCCCGCCTTTGTCACGTCGTACCTGCAGAAGAACGAGGCGTCCGTCTCCAACTCCGCCCTGGTCGGCGGCAGCGGCGTGGTCAGCGACAGTGTCATGTTCTCCGTAGAGGACACCCTGAACGGGTTCTGACCGCCCTGGCTCCAGTTTCACCCCGGCAGGGGCTCCCCGAGAGTGTTCGGAGAGCCCCTGCTGGCTTGCGTCGCAGGACGAACGCGACCCCGCCGCGTATCGGTGTCTCGGTCAGGTCACAGGCAGCAGGTCCGGGCGCTTGCAGGTGAGGGAGTCCCCTGAGGACTGCCCTCGTACGTGCTCCCAAGCCCAGGGAAGCAGGTTTGAGCCAACCCAGGCGGCCTCTTCCCGGACGATCCGTAGCCGGCCCGGACTGGGCGATGACGGCAGCTCCGCTCTCCAATCCGGCACCTCGCACCCGACCGCCTCGGCAAGCGCAGCGGCGGTGCGGCGGTGCCCCTCGCTGTTGGCGTGCAGCCGGTCGGTGTGCCACAACGCCGGATGGCTCGCGGCCGGCACGGAGGCGAGGTCGACCACGATGGAGCCGTAGCGCTCGTGACACTGCACAGTGACCGAGTTCAGAAACTCCAGTCGCCCGCGCAACACGACCGCGAGCGGTGCGACACGCGCCATGTCCGGCATCGTGAACGTGAGAACCGTGGCACCCACCGCAGCCAGCTCAGCATGCATCGCGTGGAGGTCAGCCCGGAGGGCATGCCGGTCGAACCTGGGCCGCAGCACGTCGTTGACCCCGGCCACGACCACAGCGAAGTCGGGCTGAAGCTCCAGCGCCGGCTGCAGCTGCGTCTCGCGTACCTCGTGCGCCGTCTGCCCGCGCACCGCCAGGTTGGCGTAGAGCAGGCCAGGATGGACCCCGTTCAGGTGGCCGGCGAACCGGTCAGCCCACCCGATGTAGCTTCCGTCAGGGCCTGGGTCCTCAAGGCCCTCAACGGTGCTGTCACCAATCGCCACGAGGCGAAGGGGTATGCCCGGGCTCGTCACGATCGCGACCGCGTCTTGAGCGCGTCGAGCAACGTGCGGGCGGCTGAGATCGGGGTGAAGGCTTTGGCTGCCTGCGTGAGCGCCGCCTGAGATTCCGTGTCGAGGTCGAGGTCGGCTGCCGCGACGTTGAGCTCGAGCTGCTCGACGCTGGAGGCGCCGGGGATGACCACGACCTGGGGCAGGCTGAGCAGCCACGCCAGCGCCACCTGCGAGGACGTGACCTGGTGGGCGTCCGCTACCTGGCGCAGCGTGTCCAGCATCGGCGCCGCCCTGCGCAGGTTCTCCGAGCCGAACAACGGGTTGGCCGCCCGTACTCCGCCGGGCCGGTTGTCCTGGCTGTACTTTCCGCCGAGCAAGCCCTGGGCCAGCGGACTGTAGGCGATGACCATTCGGTTCTCTCGTTGCGCGAACGGAACGAGGTCCTCCAGAGGGTCGGCGTGCGCCAGAGAGAACTGGACCTGGTTGCTGACCACCGGCTGACCCAGCGCGTCATCGGCCTTGTGCCATCGGCGCAACGAGTAGTTGGACACCCCCACCGCACCGATCCGCCCGTCCTGAAGCAGGCTCCGCATTCCCGGCATGATCACCGAGTCGGGCACGACCGGGTTCGGCTGGTGCACCTGATACAGCGGGATCCGGCGCATCTGCAGCCGCCGGGCGCTGGCCTGTTCGCGGTTCCGGACCACCGCTGGAAACGGGGCCACCGGAAACACCTTGCTGGCCACGACGACTCGGTCGCGGTCGGCGCCGAGAGCCTGGCCCAAGATCCGCTCGCTCTTGCCAAGGCCGTAGACCTCGGCCGTATCGAACAGCGTCACGCCAAGCTCCCTTGCCCGCGCGACGATCTCGGCGGCGACACCCGAGGCGTACCCCTCGCCGTATCCCCACTCACG
>JBBRWQ010000016.1:0-49967 GCA_038249115.1 Actinomycetales bacterium | reverse complement strand
CACGACTTCCGCGGGAAAGACCTTCATCAGCAAACCCACCGACACCAGATCCGGCAACCGCCGGTCCGACTCGGACTTCCTCCAACCAGTACGGGGCATACCAACAAACTACACCGCTGTAACTCTAATTGAACGGTATTGCCGCTAATCCGCTAGTACCCGTTGATTGCGATGGGTTCTGACTCGGTGCGTGACAGTGTGACTAATCGTCGATCGCGCCGGAGAAACCACACCGACGACCGCGTACCGCTCAACGTTTGGCGGCCTTTGGGCGCGCCGGCGATGGGCGTAGGGCGTTCAGGGCGGCCTGGTGGGTCATCCATCCGACGATCTGTCGCCCGTCGGGGTCCAGCACGGGCACCGCGCCGCCCGCGTCGTCGAGGACTTTGAGCGCGAGGTCTAAGGGGTCGACCGAGCGCAGCGCCGGGGGGAGCTCGGTGACCGCGGCGATGTGGGTGGTGTCGTGCTCGCCGTCAGCGAGGGCCTCAGCGACGGCGTGGGCGCTGACCGTTCCGCAGTAGGCGCCGTGAGCGTCGACAACGGGAATGACGCCTTGCGGAGCGTGAGCCAACGACCGGGCCGCCTTCAGCAGGCTGTCGGTGTCACGCAGGGCCGTGGGCACTGGGAGCATCACTGCCGAGATGGGGATCGCATCGGCGCGGGGGCTGGTCTGGGCCGGTGAGCTCAGGTCGACGCCGCGTCGGCGCAGCTTGAGGGTGTAGATGGTGTCGCGGGGGGTGAGTCGCTGGCTGATGAACGTGGCCAGCACGATGGCTGACATCAACGGCAGGATGATCGTGTACTCACCGGTCAGCTCGAACATGATGATGACCGCGGTGATCGGCGCGCGGGCCGCTCCGGCAAAGACAGCACCCATCCCGATCAGGCCGTAGGCACCGACCGGACCGGCGATCGCCGGAACCAGGATGTGCATGATCTCGCCGAAGGCCGATCCGAGCATGGCCCCGATGAACAGGCTCGGGGCGAACACCCCTCCCGAGCCGCCGATGCCGATGGTCAGGCTGGTGGCGAACATCTTGGCGACCAGCAGCACGAGCAGGAAGACGATGGTGTACTTACCTGCGACTCCGGCGGCCAGCACCGGGTAACCCACGCCGTACATCTGCGGCAGGACCAGGAGCAGCAAGCCCAGCAGGACCCCACCGGCGGCGGGGCGCAGCCACTCCGGTCCGCGCCACAGCCCGTCGCAGAGGTCCTCGATGGCGTACAGGACCCGGGTGAACAGCACTCCGGCAACGCCTCCGAGCAGTCCGAGGATGGCGAACAGCCCGTACTCCCAGAGGTGGCCGACGGTGAAGCTGGGCAGCTTCAGGAAAGGGGCGCTGCCCATCGCGGCGCGCCCGACCACACTGGCAGTCACCGAGGCGAGCACGATCATCCCGAACGAGCGAACCTCGAAGTTCACCAGGATGAGCTCCATCGCGAAGAAGACACCGGCAAGCGGGGCGTTGAACGTCGCCGCGATCCCCCCGGCCGCGCCACAGGCCACGAGCAGGCGCATCCGTGGCTCGCTGACCCGCACCACCCGCCCGAGGGTGGAACCGAGCGCGGAACCAATCTGTACGATCGGGCCCTCACGGCCCACCGACCCGCCTCCGCCGATACATAGGGCTGAGGCCAGAGCTTTGACGGCGGCGACCTGCGGCTTGATCCGCCCGCCACTGCGGGCCACTGCGTACATCACCTCCGGCACGCCGTGTCCGCGAGCCTCGCGGGCGAAGAAGTGCACGAGAGGCCCGTACAGCAGCCCGGCGACCACTGGTGCTCCAATCACGAACCACTTCCCGAGCCCCGGCAGGCTTGGGTGGGCGGCGTGGCCGGCCAGCGAGTAGTCGGCGTGCCCGGACAGCAGCTGGGTGAAGGTGCTGATCAGCCAGCGGAAGAGGATCGCCCCACCGCCTGCCCCCAGGCCGACGAGCACCGCGAGCAGCAGCAGGCCCGAGCTGGACGACCGCAGCTCCGTGAGGATCCTGGAACGGCCGTGCTGGAGCGCGATGGTGGCGACCTGGGGGGCTCGACGGACCCGCGACGGCGTTCTGGAGGCTGACAAGATGCGACGCATGACTTGTAGTATGCAACAATTGCTTTCACTTATGAAATCTGGAGAAATCGGCAACTCGCACAACTGTGCTGTGAGCCGCAATGTATGGCTTCCCAGGGACCTAGGGTGACCAGCCAACGAGGACAGGAGTGCACCGTGACCACGGCACGCGCACGACCCAAGGACACCACGGCTTCCGACGACGGCGCCGACGAGCTGGTCTCGGCCCTGCTGACTGCCTCACGAGCATTGGTCGGCGTCTCCGCCCGATCCCTGGCGCAGGTCGAGGATGCGGTGACGATCACCCAGTTCCGCACCCTTGTCGTCCTGGAGGGTCACGGCGACACCCGGCTCAACCAGCTCGCCGAACGACTTGGGGTTACCCCCTCCACAGCCCTGCGCATGGTGGACCGCCTCATCGCTGCCGACCTGGTCACCCGACAGGAGAACAAGGCAGACCGGCGAGAGGTACTCATCGGCCTCACCCGCGAGGGTGCGCGACTGGTTCGAGAGGTCACCGCGAGGCGGCGGGCCGAGATAACAGCCATCGTCGCTACCATGCCCCAGAAAGGCCGCCAGGGCGTCGTCACCGCGCTGAACGCCTTCACCCAAGCCGCAGGCGAGGCCGCCCCTCCCGCCGACACTGCCACAGGGCTCGGCTGGTAGCGGGCCATCGTCACGCAGCCGGATGCCACCGGTCCGAAGACCGACAGCGAGGGAAGCTGAGCATGGCACCACCAGTGATCGAGACACACACCCTGACCAGGACGTTCGGCCCCCATCGGGGAATCATCGACGTCGACCTCAGGGTTGACCACGGGGAGGTCTTCGGCTTCCTGGGACCTAACGGTGCGGGCAAGTCGACCACTATCCGCATCCTCATGGGGCTGTACCACGCATCGTCGGGCACGGCCCAGGTGCTGGGTCTCGACCCGCTCCGCGACGCCGTAGACATTCACCGGCGCACCGGGTACCTGCCAGGAGAGCTCGCTGTCTACCCCCGCGTGACAGGGCGCGAGATCCTCGACCGGTTCGGCTCTGCGCGGGGCCTTCGCGACACGCGCTACCGGGACGAGTTGATCGAGCGCTTCGGCGCCGAGGTGGACCGCCCGACCCAGACGTTGTCCAAGGGCAACAAGCAGAAGCTCGGGATCGTCCTCGCCTTCATGCACCGACCAGAGCTGCTCGTGCTCGACGAGCCCACGTCCGGTCTTGACCCGCTCCTGCAGCAGGAGTTCATCTCCCTGCTCGGGGAGACAGCGGCCGACGGTCGCACCGTGTTCCTCTCCTCGCACGACCTCGACGAGGTCCAGCGCGCCGTGCACCGGCTCGCGATCATTCGCGAGGGCCGGATCGTCGTGACCGACACGGTCGACGGCCTGCGCCAGCACGCCCCGCGCACGATCGAGCTGGCCTTCGACCGCGACGTGGACACGTCCGCACTCACGAAGCTCGACGGCGTCAAGGTCACAGGGACGGACCCGCGGCACCTTCTCCTGACGATCACCGGGCCGGTGGCCCCGATCCTGCGGGTGATCGCGCCGCTCGACCCGATCGACCTGCTCGCCCGGCCGGCCGACCTCGACGAGCTGTTCCTCGGCTACTACCGCTCCACCGACCTTCCGGAGGCCTCCAGTGCGCACTGACGTTGCCCAGATCGACCTCCGGCTGCGCCGGCGCTCGATGCTCTGGTTCGCGGTCGGCATGGCGATCTACACCTTCATGCTCGTCGCGATGTACCCGACGGTGAAATCCGACGCATCGCTCGGGGCACTCACCGAAAACCCCGCCGTCGCCGCGCTGCTCGGGGTGACTGGCTCCTTCACGTCGCCGGCCGGCTGGGTCAACGGGAACCTCTACGCGAACTTCCTGCCGCTCATGATTCTGCTGCTGACCATCGGGTACGGGGCGTCGTCGATCGCCGGTCAGTCCGAGGACGGCTCGCTCGGCCTCGTCGCGACGCTGCCGCTCAGCCGACGTCGCCTCGTCCGCGAGAAGACCCTCGTCCTGGCCCTGCTTGCAGTCCCGCTCGCCGTTGTGACGATGGCCTTCGTCCTGCTCGGGCGCCACTACGACCTGACGCTGCCGATCGGCGCTGTCATCGGCACGACATTCGCCATCCTGGTCATGGGCGTGGACTTCGGGCTGGTCGCGATGATCATCGGCGTGCTCACCGGCAACCGCGGGCTCGCCCTCGGTCTGGCGTCGGCCCTGGCTGCGGCGTCCTACCTGGTCAGCTCGCTGGCGCCGATCGTGAGCTGGGCACACAGCATCCGACCGGCGTCCCTGTTCTACTGGGCCGTGGGTGGCGACCAGCTCACCGCAGGGCCGTCGTTCTCGGTCTACGCCGTCCTGGTGCTCGTGGGGATCGTCCTGCATCTCGCGGTCGTCGTGATGATCGAGCGGCTCGACATCCGCTGAACCGGTGCCCCTGGTCGCGGTGCATCGTCAATGCAGCCGTTGTCGCCGTCGTCCTGCTGCCAATCTTGGATGCGCCGTTTCACCTCCAAAGGCTGGTCCGTCATGCGGCGCCCTCGGAGGATTAGCGACTCGGCGAGGCTGAAGGGAAGGCCGACGGGAAGGCGTCCCGGTAGGACCGCCACTGACCGGACGGCGTCCCAATGGTCTCCGCCGCCAGTATCGCGCGGCCGATCGCGCGGGTGAAGCAGTCGCCGGCTGCGTCCAGCAATGCGTGGAATGCCAACGGATCTGGCGCTCCACGCCCACCTGTGGCCAAGGTGAACACCGTGTCGCCGTCAAACATCGTGTGGACCGGACGGATGGCGCGAGCCATGCCATCATGGGCAATACCGGAGACCTTGGCACATTGAGCCTTGGTCAAAAGGGCATCAGTGGCCACGACGCCGATCGTGGTGCCAAGGACGTACCTCGGCACACTCGGGCGGGCGGCGGCGTCAGCAATGGCGCGCGCAGCCGCGACCTCTGTGGGGTGGGGGAGGAGCAGCTCGCTGAACTCACCCTCCAGGCCGAACCGGGCCGCATACAGCTCACCAGTTGCCGGGTCGACGCACGAGCCCAGGGCGTTGACGACCACGAGAGCAGCCACCGTCGAGCCGTCGGGCAGCACCACGCTGGCCGAACCAACGGCGCCCTTGAGACCTCCGGCCACGGCACCTGTGCCAACGCCCACCACCCCGATCGGCACCGGGCCCGCTGGACTGGAAAGTGCTGCGTCATAGGCCTGTTCGCCCATAGAGGCTCCTGGCCGCTTAGCGAAGTCACCGCCTCGGCCGAGATCGAAGATGACGGCTCCGGGCACGATCGGGACGACCTCTCCCGGTCCGCCCACCGGGTAGCCGACCCCGGCCTCGAAGAGTCTGTGAGTCACGCCGTCGGCAACCGCAAGCCCGAACACGCTCCCGCCCGACAGCACCACAGCGTGGACCCTGTCGGCATGGTTGCGCGGGTCGAGCACGTCTGTCTCACGGGTGCCGGGTCCACCACCGCGGACGTCAACTCCGGCAACGGCACCGCCGTCGGGACAGAGGACGACCGTGGCCCCGGACAACCAGCCGGCATCGCGCCGGTCGGCATGCCCCACTCGGATGCCGGCCACGTCGATCAGGGTGTTGGTTGGTCCGGGACGGAGGACGATCATCGATGTTCTCCTCGGGTGGTGGCCGAGCCCTTCAGGCTATTGACGGTGCCGCCTGGCACGACTCGGGGCGGGTGAATAGACACGCTCCATCGTCTCGCACCGAAGGCCGTTCGTTGCGCTGACCTGTGAACCGATCGCTCCGAACCGCACCTTCGTTGAAGCCTCGTCTTTGACCCCGGAAGCGTTAGCGTTAGCCGCGGCACAACGTCGGACACGGTGGTGATCTTCGGGGTGGTGCCCCTCGGAATGGGGATGGCGTGGCAGGTCCACTGATTGCAACGAAGCTGTACATCCCGAAGCCGCGGCGCGGCCTGGTTGCGCGCCCAAGACTCCTCGAGCGTCTGCGCCGCGGAGCAGAGGCGAGGCTGATGCTCGTATCCGCCCCGGCCGGGTTCGGCAAGACGACGCTCCTCGCCGAGTGGCTGGACGAGATGGCCGGGGACGACCGTTCCGTGGCGTGGCTCTCGCTCGACCCGGAGGACAGCGAGCCTGCGTGGTTCTGGACGTGCGTGGTGACGGCGCTCCGAACGGCGGTGCCCGGCGCAGGCTCGAGTGTGCTGGAGCTGCTCGCCTCATCCGCCTCACCAACGGAACATCTGCTCATCACGCTGCTGAACGAGCTGGCTGCGGCACCTGGCGAGGTCTGGCTGGTGCTGGACGACTACCACCTGGTCGACAGCCGCGATGTCAGCGACGGTGTGGCCTTCTTCCTGGAGCACCTTCCGCCCCACGTGCACGTCATCCTCAGCACCCGCGCCGACCCAGACCTGCCGCTGTCTCGGTGGCGGGTGCGCGGAGAGCTGGCGGAGGTCCGTGCTGCGGACCTCCGGTTCACGTCCGACGAGGCGGCCGCCTACCTCAACGGGGTGGCGGGACTGGACCTCGCCTCAGCGGACGTCGCGGCTTTGGAGGAACGCACCGAGGGGTGGATTGCCGCGCTGCAGCTCGCCGCACTCTCGATCCAGGGGCGTGAGGACGTCAGCAGCTTCATCGCACGGTTCGCCGGGGACGACAGATACATCGTCGACTACCTGGTCGAGGAGGTGCTGCGGCATCAACCCGACTCGGTTCGCGGTTTTCTGTTGCAGTCAGCGGTTCTCGAGCGGCTCACCGGGCCACTGTGTGACGCCGTCACCGGCCGCGACGACGGGAGCGACATGCTCGTGGCCCTCGAGCGTGCCAACCTGTTCATCGTCCCCCTGGACGATCGGCGGCAGTGGTACCGCTACCACCACCTCTTCGCCGACGTGCTGCGGGCGCGGATGCTCGCCGAGGAGCCGGACCTGGTCCCGTTGGTGCACCAGCGCGCCAGCCAGTGGTGCGAGCGCCACGATCTGGTCGACGAGGCGGTCAGGCACGCCTTGGCTGCCCCGGACTTCGACCGCGCGGCGTACCTCATGGAGCTGGCGGTTCTGGCGATCCGGCGCAACCGGCAAGAGGCAATGTTTTTCGGCTGGCTGAAGGCGCTTCCCGACGACGTGGTCCGGCGCAGCCCGGTGCTCAGCGTCCTCTACGGAAACATGCTCCTGACCTCCGGCGACCTCGACGCCGTCGAGCGCCGCCTTGACGACGCGGACCGCATGCTGGCGGCCGTACCGGCCGGGTCGGCTCCGCCAGGGGCTGACACCGAGGAGCTCCACACGCTGCCGGCGTGGATCGCCATCTACCGCGCCTCGATCGCGCAAGCCCGCGGTGATGTGGCGGGGACGGCGGAACATGCTCAGCGTGCTCTGGACCTGACCGGCCCCGGCGACCACCTTGCGCGAGGAGGTGCGGCCGGGTTCCTCGGTTTTGCCGCGTGGGCGCGCGGGGATGCGTCCGCCGCGCTGGAGACGTTCGCACAAGCGGTGGCAAGCCTGCACGAAGCCGGCGCCCTGGTCGACGAGCTGAGCAGCACGGCCGTGCTCGCTGACATGTGGCTCGTCGCAGGCCGACCCAGCACGGCACGACGGCTCTACGAGGGTGCGCTGCGGCTGGCCGCAGACCATGGCGAGCCCGTGGCGCGGGCAACCGCCGAACTGCACGTGGGGCTGAGCGAGCTCGACCGCGAAGCCGGAGAACTCGAGGCCGCCAAGCGGCACCTCGAGACCGCCTCAACGTTGGTCGAGCGTGCGCCGATGACCGAGAGCCGCTTCCGGTGGTTCGTGGCCATGGGACTGGTCACCGATGCCGATGGCGATCCGGAGGGGGCCATCAACCTCCTCGACCGGGCAGAGCAGCTCTACCGGCCTGGCTTCTTTCCCGATGTGCGACCTATCGCGGCGCTGAAGGCCCGCGTCCGGATCGCCCACGGCGAGCTGTCGGAGGCCGCTGACTGGGCCCGTGAACGAGGCGTGTCCGCAACGGGCGACGTCAGCTATCTGGGCGAGTTCGACCACCTCACCTTGGTGCGTCTGCTCATCGCGCAGCACCGGGCAGGCGAAGGCCCCGGCACGATCGACCAGGCACGTCGCTTGTTGGACCGGCTGCACGAGCTTGCCGAGACCGCTGGACGCGCCGGAAGTCTCCTCGAGATCCGCATGCTGAACGCTCTCGCACAGGACGCGCAGGGACATCGACCAGAGGCTCTGGAGTCCCTCGGCCAAGCCTGGGCCCAGTCTCCCGAACCTGAAGGCTACGTGCGGCTGTTCCTCGACGAGGGTGCGCAAATGATGGGGCTGCTGCGCGACGCCACCAGCGACGGCGTCGGTGGTGACCACGCGCTGCGCTTGCTCGGCCTCGGCGCCTCTGCCGAAGCCGAAGCCGCCGGAACAGGGGAGCGGCCGCCGCCGTCCTCGGCGAGCTCGTTGAGCGAACGGGAGCTACAGGTGATGAGGCTGCTGGACAGTGAGCTGAGCGGACCCCAGATCGCGCGCGAGCTCTTCGTCTCGCACAACACGCTGCGCAGCCATACCAAGCACATCTTCACCAAGCTCGACGTGACTAGCCGCAGGGCGGCGGTCCGGCGCGCGCGTGAACGCGGCTTGATATAGCCGGTCCGGCGCTGCGGATCTCACCCAGTCAGCCACATCCTTGGGTGACGCGGAGGCACCCCCCCGCTCCCTACGTTCGAATCATCCCCAGGGCGCCCCGCCACGGACCTCGAACCAAGGAGCCGGACATGACCATCACGACCACCACCCTCAGCCGAGCGGCCGGCGTTGCCGCCGCCGTAGCAGGCCTGCTGTTCATCGCCGTACAGATCAAGCACCCCCACCTGGACATCACCTTCGCCACCACGACCGAATTCAAGATCCGGCAGTCGATGAAGGTGCTCTTCTCCGTCTTGTCGGTCGCCGGCATCACCGGCATATACCTGCGCCAGGTGAAGCAGATCGGAGTGCTCGGCCTGCTCGGATATGTGGTGTTCAGCGTTGGCTACTTCGCCATGCTGAGCATCGAAGTCATCGGTGCCGTCGTTCTGCCATCCATCGCTGGCAGTGCACCCGGCTACGTTAGCGACGTCCTCGCCGTGGCCAGCGGCGGTCACCCGGCCGGCGATATCGGCCTGATGCAGCCTCTCATCTGGGTCATGGGTATCGGCTTCCTGGGCGGCAGCGTGCTCTTCGGCATCGCACTCTTCCGCGCCAACGTCCTCGCCCGCTGGGCTGCCGCGCTCCTCGCAATCTCCGCCGTGGCCACCGCCGCGAGCCCCCTGCTGCCGCAGATCAGCCAAAGGCTGTTCGCGATTCCTACCGGCGTCGCCCTGGTCGGCCTCGGATACTCGTTGTGGCGCGAGCAGCGCACGCCGGCCGCTGCGTCCGTGACCAGCCCGATCAGCTCGCAGCTCTACCCGGCCGGCGCCAAGTGACCGTCCAACCGGCAGCCTGCCCCACCCGGTCGACCGGGTGGGGCGGGTGGGTGCCGTTCGCGCTGATCGCCCTCGTCCTGGTCCCCGCGATAGCTGGCTCTCTGCGCCTGGTCGAGCTAGCTGGTGGTCCGCACCTCATGCCGGCGAACCCGCGGATCACGGCCTCGCCCCTGCCCGTGATCGTGCACATCATCTGCGCCGTCCTGTATGCCGTCCTCGGCGCCTTCCAGTTCTCCGCTGCGCTGCGGCGCCGCCGCCCCGGCTGGCATCGGGCGGCTGGACGCGCCCTGGTGGCGCTGGGCTTGGCCGTGGCGTTCTCGGCGCTGTGGATGACGGAGTTCTACCCCCGCCAGCCCGGCACCGGGGAGCTGGCCTATGTGTTCCGGCTCGCGTTCGGGTCGGGCATGGCCGCCAGCATCATCCTTGGCTTCACCGCGATCCGCGGCGGCGACGTTGCCCGCCACCGGGCGTGGATGACCCGCGCCTACGCCCTGGCCCTCGGCGCCGGGACCCAGGTGTTTACCCTGGGCATCGGAAAGGCGGTCTTCGGCACCAGCGAACTCACCTACGACCTGAGTCTGGGCGCGGGCTGGGTCATCAACCTCGCCGTCGCGGAGTACGTCATCCGCCGGAGTATCAGCAGCCGCCGGCTCGTGAGCCGCCGAACCAGCGGCCACCGGCCCGTCAGGGCGGCCGCGAAGGTCGGGTCCTTATGACCCAGTCCGCCAGACGACAGGTGCCAGCCTGCTACACGCTTCGGGTCGGCGGGCACCTCGACGACCACTGGGCGACCTGGTTCGGTGACCTCACCCTGACCCATGAAGACGACGGGACGACGAGCCTTACCGGTGTCGTCTCGGACCAGGCTCAGCTGCACGGGCTGCTCATCAAGATCCGAGACCTCGGTGTCACCCTGATCTCCGTGGCGGTCGTCGACCCTTCAGACAGCGCCGACCGGCCGACGCTCGCCACCGTGTGGGCCGTCAGCCCGCGCGTCGTACCGCGGCCGCCACCTGGTTGAAGCGACGTTCGTCCAGGACTGCTCCCTCGCGGCGGACCTGCTCTGGGTCGATGCGCACTATCCGGTCCACCCTGACCTCACTGGCGCGACCATGTCTGTCCCAGCTACCCGACCCGATGTCGGCCCAGTGTCGACCGGCCCGGGCCTCCTGGTCGGCGTCATGATCGTGGTCCTTGCTGCTCAGCGGCAGGGCCAGCAGCCACGGTCCGTCGTGCCCGATCACCAGTACCGGGCGGTCCTTACCCTGGTCGTGGTCCTCCTCGAAAGGCACCCAGGTCCAGACGATCTCGCCAGGATCCGCCACCTTTCCGTTCCCCGGGTTGGGCGCGTAGCTGATCTCGGGGGCCCCCTGAAAGTCACCCGCGTATGCCGCGCCCCTGCCTTGCGCAGGCGACGGCGCGGGTGCCCGGCGAACCCTGCGACTACGCGGCTGACGGACTTTGCGACCGAGCGCCCGTCGGATGGCTCTTGCCAGTCTCGCTGCCACACCCTCGTCCGCCATGCCCGAAACCATAACCGCGCATCCAGGGGCAGCTAGCCTCGTGTCCATGCGCATCGACCTCACGAGCCGCGTGCTCTCGGTGAACGTGGCCAGAGTCCAGCCGAACCCCGACACCCGCGCGCGTGCCTCTGACGAACCAGGGGCGGCGATGACCGGCATCGACAAGATCCCCACGACCGGGCCAGTCTTCGTCCGCGCGCCCGGCACCCGGAGCCAGGGACTGGGCAGTGGGCTGGTCGGCGACGTGGTCTCCAACCGGCGCCACCATGGAGGCGACACCCAGGCGGTCTACGCCTACGCCAGGGAGGATCTCGACCACTGGGAGTCCGTTCTGGGGCGCACGCTCAAGGGCGGCGTGTTCGGTGAGAACCTCACCACGATCGGCGTCGATGTCACCGGGGCTGTTATCGGTGAGCGGTGGCGAGTCGGCGACGAGCTCGAGCTGGTGGTGACGGTCCCGCGCATACCGTGTGGCACGTTCGGCGCCTGGATGGCCGAACCGGGCTGGTTGCGGACGTTCGCACGGGCAGCCATGCCGGGCACCTACCTGAGTGTCGCCAGGCCGGGGGAGGTCCACGCCGGCGACCCGATCAGCGTGGCCCATCGCCCGGCTCACGGTGTCACGGTCGCCCAGGTATTCCGCGCGCTCACCCTCGAGCCGGAGCTGTTGCCGTTGATCCTGGCCGCCGACGAGCTGCTGGATGAGACGAAGAAGAGGCTGGGCGAGGGACGAACCTCCTCACTGTGACCGGAGGTTCGCCGAACGCCGTCAGCGTGTTCTGACCAGCTCTTTGCAGGACAGGGCTCGCCGACGCCAGGCCTGCCCACGTCGTGTCGGTGCGAGTGGGAACATTGGGCAGTGACCGAAGCCGCCATGGTGCACGACGTCGATCTTGTCGACGTCGAGGCCCCGGCGCCGTGCCGGCACGTCAATCTCGCGATTCTTGCGATGGCAATCGGCGGGTTCGCCATTGGCACCACCGAGTTCGTCACCATGGGGATGCTTCCCGAGATCGCGGCCGGCGTCGGCATCACGATCCCGACGGCCGGCCACGTCGTATCGGCCTATGCCCTAGGTGTTGTCGTCGGTGCCCCGCTGATCGCCACGTTGGCCGCCCGGCTGTCACGCAAGTCCGTCCTCCTCTGGCTCATGGTGGCCTTCGCCGCCGGCAACATCGCCTCCTCGATGGCGGACAGCTATCCGCTGCTGATGCTCACGCGGTTCCTCTCCGGTCTGCCGCACGGAGCGTTCTTCGGCATCGGTGCCGTGGTCGTGGCCTCCCTCGTGCCGATACATCGGCGGACCTGGGCGGTCTCGATGATGCTCGCCGGCCTGACCGTGGCCAACATCGTCGGCGTGCCCCTGAGCACGTGGGTCGGCCAGAACTTCGGCTGGCAGTGGCCCTATGCGCTGGTCGGCCTCATCGCTTTGGCCACGGTGGCCGCAACCTGGGCCCGGGTGCCCCATCAGCCGGCTCAGGGTGACGCCTCCATGCGAGCCGAGCTGCGCTCGCTCAAACGGCTCCAGGTCTGGCTCGCCCTGCTGATCGGCACCGTGGGCTTCGGGGGCATGTTCGCGACGTACGCCTACATCGCGCCCACGATGACCGAGCTCACCGGCTACGCCCCCGCCGCGGTTCCGTTGATCCTCGCGATCTACGGGACTGGTATGACGACCGGGGCGTTCCTGTCGGGACGCGTCGCGGCATATGGCCTGATGCGGGGGATCTTCTACTGCCTGGCCGCCATCGCCGTCATCCTGAGCGTCTTCGGCTTCGCCGCGCACAACAAGGTGACCGCTATCGTGGCCGTGTTCCTGCTCGGGCTGGTGCCCACGATTCTCGTGCCGATGTTGCAGACCCGGCTGATGGATGTCGCCCACGAAGGGCAGTCCCTGGCGGCAGCGCTCAACCACTCCACGCTCAACATGGCCAACGCCCTGGGTGCCTGGCTAGGCGGCGTCGTCCTGGACGCCGGTTTCGGCTACGAGTGGCCGAGCCGGGTGGGTGCTGTTCTCGCGCTCGCCGGCCTCGGTATTGCCGCGGTCTCGGTGCTGGTCGGTCGTCGCCAGGCGCGTCATGGCTGACCTCGCTGGCACGAAGTCCCTGTTGTCGGTGGCGAGCCTGTTCGCGGTCAACGGTGCCCTCGTCGGCGGCATCGGCGCGACGTTGCCCGCACTGCGCGAGCGGCTCGGCGTCGATACGGGTGGGCTTGCGGTTCTCCTGGTCTCGCTGGCGGCGGCGGCCTTGGTGTCCATGCAGATCGGGGGGCGACGATCGGACAGCCACGGCGCCAGGAGCGTGGCCCTCCCGGCCGCTGCGCTGACGATTGCTGGGTGCGTTGCGCTGGCATTCGCGCCGACGCTGCCGCTCGCCGCTGCCGCTATGGCGCTGGCCGGGCTGGGCAACGGAGCCATGGACGTCTCGATGAACGCCCTTGGCGTCGGGGTCGAGCAGGCTCGTGCCAAGCCGGTCATGAGCAGGCTTCACGCGAGCTTCAGCGTGGGAAACCTCGCTGGTGCGACGACTGTTGTCCTCATCGCCCGGCTGGCTGGCTCCGGCGCCTCCGTGGTCACGCCCGCGCTCCTCACGCTCAGCGTGGTCTCCGCGGTTACCTGTGTGGCGATCTCTCGCTGGGTTCCCGCGACGCCTCGAGCCAGCACCGCCAGACAGCCAGATGATGGGCCACGCGTCCCGATGTTCGCTCTGTTGCTGGGAGCGATGGCGTTCAGCTTCGGACTGGCCGAGGGCACGGCGGTCGACTGGTCGTCGGTTCACGTCACCGACGTCGCGCGGGTCGCACCGTCCACCGGGGCGTTGGGGCTGGTAGCGGTCAGCGCGTTCATGGTCCTGATCAGGTTGTTCGGCGATCGAGCGGTGGCCGCCTTCGGCCGGGCCAACGTCGTGCGCTTCGGCGGGCTGGTGGCGTCCGCCGGCTACCTCGTGACCCTCGTGGGTCGGCCGCTTCCGGTCCTGCTGGCAGGGTGGGCTCTGGTCGGCCTCGGCGTCGGGATGATCGCGCCGCAGGTCTACGCGGTCGCGGGCCACGCGGGCGGCGGACGGATGCTCGCGGTCGTGGTGTCGTTCGGCTACGGCGCTTTCCTCATCGGCCCGGCGATCATCGGGGGACTGACGCGGCAGGTTGGCATCCGCCAGGCCATGGTTCTTCCCCTGGTCCTGTGCCTGGTCCTGGTGGCGTTGTCCGGCGTGCTGTCTCGATCGGACTCGGCCGCGCAGTCACAAGCATGACGAGGCCGGCTGGTGCGCGCCCGTGCGTCCGTGCGTCCGTGCGTCGTCGTCGTCGTGGTCAGGGTCAGGGTCGTGGGAGGATGGAGGACGGCCCCTGTCCACGGCCGTCCCAGTGTCGTCGAGAATGTCCCAGTGTCGCCAAGAATCCTGAGGTAGTCCGCTCGTGTCACCCATGGCCCGTACTGCCCTGCAGCCGCACGCGACGCCGCCGGACCTCATCCGCAACTTCTGTATCATCGCTCACATCGACCACGGCAAGTCGACCCTGGCGGACCGGATGCTGCAGATCACCGGGATCGTGGACCCTCGGGCGATGCGCGCGCAGTACCTCGACCGGATGGACATCGAACGCGAGCGTGGCATCACGATCAAGTCCCAGGCGGTGCGTTTGCCGTGGGAGGTCGACAAGGTCACCTACTGCCTGAACATGATCGACACGCCTGGCCACGTGGACTTCACCTACGAGGTATCCCGGTCGCTAGCCGCGTGCGAGGGTGCCGTTCTGCTCGTGGACGCCGCTCAGGGCATTGAGGCCCAGACTCTGGCCAACCTCTATCTCGCGATGGAGAAGAACCTCACCATCATCCCCGTTCTGAACAAGATCGACCTGCCGGCCGCCCAGCCGGACAAGTATGCCGAGGAGCTCGCGAACCTGATCGGATGCCAGCCCGAGGACTGTCTCAGGGTGTCGGGCAAGACCGGTGGCGGCGTTGAGCCGCTGCTGGACAAGATCGTCCGCGACCTGCCGTTTCCCGTGGGTGACCCTGATGCTCCCGCGAGGGCGATGATCTTCGACTCGGTCTATGACACCTACCGCGGCGTCGTGACCTACGTGCGCGTCGTCGACGGCAATCTCAACCCGCGCGAGAAGATCCTGATGATGTCGACCAAGGCAACCCACGAGCTGCTCGAGATCGGCGTCATCTCGCCCGAGCCCGTGGTCTCCAAGGGTCTGGGCGTCGGCGAGGTCGGCTACCTGATCACCGGCGTGAAGGACGTGCGTCAGTCGCGGGTCGGAGACACGGTCACCAACGCATCCAAGCCGGCGACCAAGGATCTCGGCGGCTACCGTGACCCCAAGCCCATGGTGTTCTCCGGTCTGTATCCCATCGACGGCTCGGACTACCCCGACCTCCGCGACGCCCTGGACCGGCTCAAGCTCAACGATGCGGCGCTGGTCTACGAGCCCGAGACGTCAGCTGCGCTCGGTTTCGGCTTCCGGGTCGGCTTTCTCGGGATGCTCCACCTCGAGATCGTGCGCGAGCGGCTCGAGCGTGAGTTCGACCTCGACCTGATCTCGACCTTGCCCAACGTCGTCTATGAGGTCAAGCTCGATGACGGCAAGGTGATCAGGGTGACCAACCCGAGCGAGTTCCCCGACGGCAAGATCGGCGAGATCAGCGAGCCGGTCGTCCGCGCGACGATCCTGGCGCCGAGCGAGTTCATCGGATCCGTCATGGAGCTGTGCCAGACCCGCCGTGGCACCTTGCGTGGCATGGACTACCTCTCCGAAGAGCGCGTCGAGATGCGCTACACCCTCCCGCTGGCCGAGATCGTGTTCGACTTCTTCGACCAGCTGAAGTCCAAGACCCGTGGCTACGCGTCCCTCGACTACGAACCCGACGGCGAGCAGACCGCCGATCTGGTCAAGGTCGACATCCTCCTGCAGGGTGAGGCGGTTGACGCCTTCAGCTCGATCGTGCACAAGGACAAGGCCTACTCCTATGGCGTCCTGATGGCGTCTAAGCTGCGTGAGCTCATCCCGCGCCAGCAGTTCGAGGTGCCGATCCAGGCCGCGATCGGCGCACGGATCATCGCCCGCGAGACCATCCGCGCGATGCGCAAGGACGTTCTGGCCAAGTGTTATGGCGGCGACATCTCCCGCAAGCGCAAGCTGCTCGAGAAGCAGAAGGAAGGCAAGAAGCGGATGAAGATGGTCGGTCGGGTCGAAGTGCCGCAGGAGGCCTTCATCGCCGCCTTGTCCAACGACGCCGCGTCCGGTGGGGACCGGACCAAGAAGTAGGTCCGCCATGCAGGACGAGCCGGTTGCGCCGTTCCAGCGCCGGTCCGTGTCGTTCGTCCATCGCGACCACAGGCTCGGCCCGACGTTGCAGCGGACCTGGGACGACCACCGCGGGTCGTTGATCATTGACGTGCCCAGGGCGCGAGCATCCACCTCGGTGGCACCCGGTTTTGCCCTTGCCCCGGAGCGGTATTTTGGCAGGGTGGCGCCGATGGTCCTCGAGATCGGTTCGGGCACCGGAGATGCCATCGTGTTCGGCGCCCTGGCCAGGCCGGGCACGAACTTCCTTGCCGTTGAGGTCTACCGGCCGGGTCTGGCGGCGACCGTGGCCAAGATCGTGCACCACAACCTGACTAACGTCCGCCTGGTTGATGCCGATGCGATGCAGGTGTTGAAGCACATGCTGACTCCTGAGAGCGTCGCCGAGATCTGGGTCTTCTTCGCAGACCCCTGGCACAAGGTGCGGCACCACAAACGACGGCTGGTCGATCCGGGATTTGTCGAGCTCGCCGCATCTCGCCTGGCCCCGGGCGGGACGTTGCGTCTGGCGACCGACTGGGCGGACTACGCCGAGCAGATGCGCGACGTGTTCGACGCGAGTGACTCGTTCACCAACCCGTATGGCGGCCGGGCGGACGTCGTCGGTGGGTTTGCGCCGCGGTTCGAGGGTCGAGCCATGACACGGTTCGAAGAGAAGGGAATCGCGTCGGGCCGCACCATCTACGACCTGGAGGTTCGGCGGGCCTGAACGCTGGCCAGGCGTGTGGCTACCGGCGTGTGGCTATAGGGTTGTGGCTAAACAGGTTTGGCTGAACGGGAGTGTGACAGGCGGCCTCGACGTTGTTGCCGTCGGGGTCGCGGACGAAGGCGCCGTAGTAGGACTCGTGGTACTCGGGCCAGACCCGCGGCTCGTGCAGATTCTGCGCCCCAGATGCGACCGCAGCGTCGAACAACGACTGCACCGCTTCCCGCGAGGGCGAGTGAGAGGGGCGTGCGACTCCCGGAATCCCTTACCGGTCTCCTGGCCGCCGAGCCAGAAGGTGGGGGAGTCGGTGCCGAATTGCCGGGACAAAGGTGCAGGCCCCGGAAAGTATGAGTCTCCGGGGCCTGCGGTTGATCATCGACATGAAGTTCGACGATCTCACGGTGGTTCGCTGGCTCTCTCCGCACGCTTCACTCGGCGGTTCCAGCAGGCAAGCCCACTGGTTAAGAACCTCGATCTCCATCCGATCCCGCCTCCGTTTCCGGAAGGCGTAAGAGATTTCTACGCGATCTTCTCGCCACCCGCAAGTGGTTTGGCACAGGGAATTCGGCCATCCCGGCGTGTCGGGCGCGACACGCCGATGCAGTCGAGAGCCGGGACTGATTCCGTTGGGAACAAACAACGTTGCGGACAACAGGCTCCGTGCAACGAACAAGCTCCAGACAAAGGTGCAGGCCCCGGGGAGTATGAGTCTCCGGGGCCTGCGGTTGATCATCGACGGTGAAGTTCGACAATCTCACGGTGGTCCGCTGGCTCTCACCGCACGCTTCACCCGGCGGTTCCAGCAGGCAAGCCCACTGGTCAAGAACCTCGATCTCCATCCGATCCCGCCCCCGTTTCCGAGGGCGTAGTGAGATTTGTACGCCCATGCGGTGACCTCCGCAAGTGGTTGACACAACCAATCTCGGAGCCGCGGCGTGTCGCGCCCGACACGCCGATACATCCTGTTGATTGCCCTCTTCGGGCGGGTGGCCGGGTGAGCGTCGATCCCTGCGAGGATGGACCTATGCCGAGTGCCTTGCCCGAGGGCGAACCTGCCCCGCCATCTGGTGAGCTGCCCCCCTATGCGCTGACAACGTTGGGGTCAGGGCCTTTTGGAGTTTATGTCCATGTCCCGTTCTGCACGGTCCGGTGTGGCTACTGCGACTTCAACACCTACACCTTGACCGAGCTGGGCGTTGACGGTGCCAGTGTCGGGACGTACGCCGACGTTGCTCTTCGCGAGCTCGACCTGGCCGCTCATGTGCTGGGCGGCACCGCCCCACCTGTCCAGACCATCTTCTTCGGTGGGGGTACTCCCACGACGATGGCGGCCAGCGACCTCGTGAGGGTGTTGGACGGCATACAGACGCGCTTTGGCCTGGCCGACGATGTGGAGGTGACCACGGAAGCCAACCCGGACTCGGTCACCGCGGAGTCGCTGCGGACACTGGCTTCCGGCGGGTTCAACCGGATCAGCTTCGGGATGCAGTCGGCCGTGCCCCACGTGCTGGCCACCTTGGAACGCACCCACGACCCGGCCAATGTGGCCACGGCCGTCGATGCCGCCAAGGCTGCCGGTCTCAAGGTCAGCGTCGACCTGATCTACGGCACACCGGGGGAGTTGCTGAGGGACTGGCGCACGAGTCTGGACGCCGCTATCGACCTCGAGCCGGACCATATCTCGGCTTACGCCCTGGTCGTCGAGGAAGGCACGCCGCTGGGCGCTCAGGTTCGCCGCGGTCAGCTGCCGGCGCCGCAGGATGACGATGAGGCCACCAAGTACGAGCTGGCCGACCAGATCCTGGGTGCAGCCGGCTTCGGGTGGTACGAGGTGAGCAACTGGGCTCGCACGAAGGCCGACCGGTGCCGCCACAACGAGGGCTACTGGGCCGACGGAGACTGGTGGGGTGTGGGACCCGGGGCACATAGCCATATTGGCGGCGTCCGGTGGTGGAACGTCAAGCATCCCAACGCCTTTGCCGGCCGGCTCAACGCGGAGCTCTCACCCGCGGCCGGTCGAGAGCTGCTCACGGACGACCAGCGCTACGACGAGCGTGTGTTGCTCGGGGTCCGACTGGTCGACGGACTGCCGATTGACGTCCTGCGCCCCGAAGGCAGCGAGGCGGTCGCGGGCCTGATCGCGGACGGACTGGTCGATGGGCCGAACGCACTGCGACCGCGCCGGGTGGTCCTGACCCTGCGCGGCCGCCTGCTTGCGGACACCGTCGTGCGGCGCCTGCTGGGGTTTTAGGTCACCATCTGGGGGATGAGCGGGTAGGTGTACTCCTCACCCTTGTTCGCGGCCATCGCGGCAATGATGCTGAACACCAGCACAGCGATTCCTACGGCGGGCAGCAGGACAAAGCCGATCACGACGAACATCAGGATGTACGAGACGACGTAGCCGATCGCCATGATGATCTGGAAGTTCAGCGCCTGTGTCGCGTGGCGCCGGATGAAGGGGTCGCGGTCCTTGTAGATCAGGTAGACCACCAGAGACGGGACGAAGCCAAAGAAGATGCCGCCGATGTGGGTGAGCATCGACCACATACGGGCGTCGCTGGGTGAGACAGGCGCCAACGCGGGCTGGCCGTATGCCGGCACCTGGCCACCCATCGGGGGAGGAGGCGGCGGCGCGTTGTACTGCGGCTGCGGTGGGGGTTGATCACTCGAAGCGGACGGGTCTTGCGGATTATCACTCATCACATACCCCTCTGACGGTCGAGCGCTTCAAAGATGCGCATATCAAGAAATCTACTGCTCATGCCGGATAATGGTCGACGTTTTGTCAATACTTCGCAGAGTCGTGTCGCTGCGCTTTTGTTTCGCCATTCCTGCGTCGTCACGCTGAGCCCTTGTTCGTCACTCCTGCGTCGTCACGCTGAGCCCTTGTTCGTCACTCCTGCGTCGTCACGCTGAGCCCTTGTTCGTCACTCCTGCGTCGTCACGCTGAGCCCTTGTTCGTCACTCCTGCGTCGTCACGAAGTCAATGAGCTCCTCGACACTGGCCAGCAGGGTCGGCTCGAGGTCGGCATAGGTCCGCACGGTCGCCAGGATGCGTTTCCACGCGTGAGCGATGTCGGTCTGGGTCTCGTGCGCCCAGCCCAGCTCGGCGACGATGCCGTGCTTCCATGACTGTCCGCGGGGAATGACCGGCCAGGTCTCGAACCCGAGACGCTCGGGTCGCACGGACTGCCAGACATCGACGTAGGGGTGACCCAGGATCTTGAGGTATGGCGCAAAGGCGCTCAGCGCGCGCGCCTCCTGAACCAGGGCGGTCTCCTTGGTGCCGGGGACGAGATGGTCGACCAGGACGCCGAGGCGCCGGCCCGGTGCCGGGCGGAAGTCCCGCACCACGGCGGCCAGGTCGTCGACGCCGTCAAGCATCTCGACCACAACTCCCTCGATCCTCAGGTCGTCGCCCCAGACCTTCTCGACGAGCTCGGCATCGTGTTTGCCCTCGACGAAGATGCGTGATCCGGAGGCGACTCTCGCCCGCTTGCTTTCGACGGCCCGCGAACCGCTGGCGGTCCGCGACGCGGCGACCCTGGCGTCCTGGGCGGCTGCTCGCGCGGCCGACGTCGGTCGCGTCAGGATGACCGGATCGCCGTCGAGCAAGAACCCCGGCCCCAGCGGGAACCCCCGGCTGCGTCCGCCACGGTCTTCGAGGTGGACGACCTGCATGCCGCCGGCCTTCTCAACGCTGACCACTGCCCCGCACCAGCCGGTTTCAACGTCCTCGACCACCAGCCCGGGCACGGCCTCAACCTCGCGAGCCCGTCCGGCCTTGGGGACGCGCCAGTCACCTGAGAGAACGTCGGCGCCGTATCGGTCGTTCATCGTGGCATCGTAGACTTAGCACTCGACATATCGGAGTGCCAACTCGCCAAGGGGGCTGGCACGTGATCAGGTCGCAACCCGACGGTGACCTGAGTCAATGAGTCGGCGACCGGCGCAGTGGCCAACGAGATGGAGGTGGAGCACATGATCGAGGAACGCAAGCTGGCTGTGCTGCGCGCCATCGTGCAGGACTACGTGCAGACTTCTGAGCCGGTCGGGTCGAAGGCCCTGCTCGAACGCCACCACCTTGGCGTGTCGGCAGCCACAGTGCGCAACGACATGGCCGCACTCGAGGACGAGGGCCTGATCGCAGCCCCGCACACCAGTGCCGGGCGGGTCCCGACCGACGCCGGCTACCGGGTTTTCGTCGACCAGCTCAGCGAGCTCAGGCCGATGAGCGGCCCTGCGCGCACTGCCATCTCGACGTTCCTCCAGGGGGCCGTGGACCTCGATGACGTGGTGGATCGCACCGTCAGGCTGCTTGCCTCGCTGACCCGGCAGGTCGCTGTCATGCAGTACCCGTCGCTGACCCGATCATCGGTGCGCCACGTCGAGCTGGTGCCCATCGGAGCCAACCGCCTGATGGTCGTGCTGATCGTGAACACCGGCAGAGTCGAACAACGAGTCATTGAGTCGTCCCGCGACCTGTCGGCCGAAGAGGGCGAACAGTTCATCGCGGACCTGCGCTCAGGGCTGAACTCCAAGACCAGCGGACATCAGCTCACCGAGGCGGCCGCACGGCTGCAGTCCCTGCCCGACAGCTTTGCGCCGGCCGACCGCGACCTCGTTCGCGCGGTCGTCCGCTCGCTCGAGGACGCCCTGGTCGAAGAACGTGAGGAGCGCGTGGTCCTGGCGGGAACGTCCAACCTCATGCGGTTCGGCACCGACTTCCCTCTCACCATCGGGCCGGTCCTCGAGGCCCTGGAGGAGCACGTCGTGCTGCTCACCCTCCTGACAACCACCATGAGTGACGAAGGTGATGTGGTCGCAGTCCGAATCGGCCACGAGAACCCCTACGAAGGCCTGAGCGCCACGTCCGTGGTCAGCACCGGCTACGGCACCGGCAGAGATGTCGTGGCCGGGCTGGGCGTACTCGGCCCGACCCGCATGGACTATCCGACGACGATGGCGTCGGTCCGCGCGGTGGCCCGTTATGTCTCCCAGATTCTTGACCCATAGGGCGTGCTCTCCATCGCTCGCGTGACCCATGGCTCAGGAACTCCAGACTCAGGGACACCAGACTCGGGCAGCCCAACTCCGAACCAGCGCAAGGACATTCATTGAACGACTACTACGAGGATCTCGGCGTCAGTCGCGAGGCCAGCCCTGAAGAAGTCAAAAGGGCGTACCACCGGATGGCCCGCAAGCTGCACCCGGATGTCAACGCTGACGCAGAGGCCGAGGGTCGGTTCAAAAAGGTCTCCCAGGCGTATGACGTGTTGTCCGACCCGCAGAAGCGTCGGGCCTACGACTCCGGCTCGGACCCCTATGGCGGCGCGAGCTCCAGCTTCGGCCAGGGGTTCTCCTTCAGTGACGTGATGGACGCCTTCTTCGGCCAGGCAGCCGGCGGGGCAGGTCGCGGACCCCGTTCGCGCCAGAGCCGGGGCCAGGACGCGCTGATCAGGCTCGACCTCGACATGGCAGAGGCCGTCTTCGGGGTGGAGCGCGAGCTGACCATCGATACGGCGGTGGCGTGCGGCACCTGCCACGGCAAGGGATCGCAGCCAGGCACCGGGACGCGCACGTGTGACGTCTGCGCCGGCAGAGGTGAGATCCGGCAGGTCCAGAGGTCGTTCCTCGGCCAGGTGATGACGGCCCGGCCGTGCAGCGCTTGCCAGGGCTACGGCGTCGTTATCTCAGACCCCTGCTTCGAGTGCTCGGGCGAGGGCAGGGTGCGCAAACGCCGCAACCTCACCATCCTGGTCCCCGCAGGCGTTGATACAGGCACCCGGATCCAGCTTGCCGGCAATGGTGAGGTCGGTCCGGGCGCCGGGCCCGCCGGTGACCTGTATGTCGAGATCAACGTCACGCCGCACGAGACCTACCAGCGCCGCGGCGATGACCTGCACTGCTCGGTGGAGCTCCCGATGACCGCCGCCGCACTGGGAGCAACGATCAAGCTCGATACCTTCGACGGGATGACCGACGTCGAGATCAAGCGCGGCACCCAGCCGGGCGACGTCATCATCCTCAAGAGCTTCGGCGTGACTCACCTGCGGGGGGCCGGACGAGGCGATCTCCTGGTCCATGCCGGCATCCAGACGCCGACCAAGCTCACCTCGGCGCAGGAGGAGCTGCTGCGCCAGCTTGCCGTCATCCGAGGCGAAGAGCGCCCCGAGGGTCGCCTCACGCCCGCATCGCAGGGTCTTTTCGGCAAGCTGCGCGACGCGTTCCTGGGCAAGTAGGGCAGGTAGGTGAACAGGAGTGACCGCTTCCATCTTCTTTGTGGCCGTGGATCGGCTGACCGGTGCCACGCCCGGGGCGATGATCGTCCTGGACGGTCCCGAGGGGCGCCATGGCGCCACGGTCAAGCGGATCGGCGTCGGCGAGCAGGTTCTGCTCGCTGACGGGGTCGGCCACCGTGCCGAGGCAGTCGTTGAGAGCGTCGGTCCTGGGGAGCTCAGCTTGCGGCTGCAGTCGATTCTGCTTGAGCCGCAACCGGATCTGCGCTTCGTTCTGGTTCAGGCGCTGGCCAAGGGGGAGCGCGACGAGCAGGCCATCGAAGCCGCCACCGAGCTCGGGGTGGACGAAGTCGTTCCCTGGCAGGCCGAGCGTAGCGTCGTGATCTGGCGCGGTGAGAGGGCAGCCAGGTCGTTGCGCAAGTGGGAGTCGATCGTCCTGGCTGCGACCAAGCAGTCTCGGCGGACCCGTGTCCCGGTGGTGGGTGGGCCCGCCACCCAACTGGCCATCATCCGGAGGATCGAGGGCGCGGCCCTTGCAGTCATCCTGCATGAGGAGGCAGAGCGCCCCCTGGTCGGACTTGAGCTACCACCCTCCGGCGATGTCGTGCTCATCGTCGGTCCAGAGGGCGGGATCTCCCCGGCCGAGCTCAGCGCCTTTGTCAATGCCGGAGCGGTTGCGGTGCGGCTGGGTCCCAACGTTCTTCGCTCATCGAGCGCCGGACCCGCGGCACTCGCCGTGATGAGTGCAGCAGGTCGCTGGCGCTGAGCGTGTCTTCCTGCACGTGTCCGAAGACGTACCGAGCTACCTGACAGTGAAGGGCTTTGACGTCTCGGCCGAAACGCTGCCGTCCTTCATGCTGACCTCGAACATCCGGAAGGTGTAGTCGCCGGCCGCGAGAACCCCGAGGTCCACCTTCCAGGTGCCACGGATCGGGCACCCGCTGGAGGCCATGGTGGAACCTGACTTGACCGTCTTACTGCCTTGCTTCAGCTCCCACGCCGTCGTCGCCTCGAAGGCGCAGGACTCGCCGCTGGCCACCACCGCTGCCGCCGCAGGCAACACCTTACCGCGGTCGGGGGAGACGATCCAGATCGGTGCGAGGTCCTCGTACTGCATCTCCTTGGCCGGGCGGTTGTACGTCGTGTCGGTGGGATAGGTCCCGAACAGCGTCGTGGCGCCGCCGGCGACCACGAACGTGACCGGGATCGTGCCCTGGTTGACAGCCGCCTGCGCGGTCCACACCAGCTCCTGAACGGCCAGCCTGGTCTGCTCGGGAGTGAAGCCGCTGGCACCGGGGCCGCTCAGCGTGATGGTGATGGCGCCTGGCGTGACCGTGACGTCATTGACCTGTGTGCCTGACCAGGGCTGCACGTAAGGCTCGAAGTTGGTGAAGGGCTGGGCGTTCATGGCGACGGCGACGGCAGCCTTGGCCTTCTGCGCCGGAGTGGCCCCCACCGGGACGGCAGTCCGCACGAACTCACGGTAGAGGCCGTACCGGTCGCCGGCGCCGGAGTTGGCGCCGACGAAGTAAGCCGGCAACGCCACCTGCGTGGTTGCAACCGTCACGTCCGTGGTGGCCGAGCTGGTCGCCCCCGTCGTGCTTGATGTGGACGGCGCTGCGGGCGCGGCCTGCTGGCTGCCGGTGTTGGTGACGCCCCAAGAAATGGCGGCGATGAGAGCCACCGACGCCGCTGCGGCAACGGGGATGAGCCAGCGTCGCGTGGGCTCGGTGACCTCTGTCTGCTCGTGGACCATGGCCAGGATCTCCGTTCGTCGTTCTCGGGGGCTGATCCGCTCGGCGTCCCGGCGAAGGCTCTCGCGTAGCCGACGCTCGATGTCGCTCAGGTCGCTGTTGTTGGTGTCGTTCTTGTGCATACCGTCACCGGTCTTGTCGTGGTGGGTCATGACGTGCTCTCCGGATCGGTCCGCAGGGCCTCCAGGCCCCGGTGAGCATGGACTTTGACCGAGCCCGGCGAGATGCCGAGGGCGTCAGCGATCTGGGCCTCGCTGAGGTCAAGGTAGTAGCGCAGGGTCAGCACCTCTCGCTGCCGTCGGGGCAGGCGCCCCAGTGCGGCAGTCAGGTGGTCGCTGGCGACGTGGCTGAGGGCGCTCGTCTCGGCGCTGGGCTCGGTGGTCATGCCGTGGGCGCTCGCGGCGCTGGTCTGGGCACTCAGATAACGGTCTGCGACGTTCTTGTGGCGCAGTACCGAACGTGAGTTGTTGACCACAGCGCGGCGAAGGTAGGCAAGAGCCCGCTCCTGGTCCCGGAGCTGGTACCAGCGGGAGTGCATTGCCACGAAGGCGTCCTGCACGGTCTCCTCGGCCACGTACTGATCCCTGACCAGCAGCCACGAGAGGCGCACGAGTGAGTGCCAGTGGGCGGCGTACAGGTCGGTGAGAGCCGCATCGGCCTCCCACCTCCCGACAGCGGGCGCGCTCTCTCCCCGTTCGACCACGGTCAACATTCTCACGCTGGTATGACGCGCGGCTCCATTGCGCGGTTGACCGGAGTGTCCCGGTGCGCCGTACGCTCGTCCCATGAGTACCGATCACGACGCGGGGCCGAGCGACTGCCTGTTCTGCAAGATCGTCGCGCGTGAGATCCCCGCCGAGATCATCCATGAGACGGCAACGACGCTGGCGTTTCGCGATATCGAGCCGCAGGCACCAACTCATGTCCTCGTCATTCCCAAAGAGCACCAGCCTGACGTCGTGGCGTTGGGTGAGTCGTCGCCGCAGGGGGTGGTCGACCTGTTCGAGGCAGTCGGGGCCGTCGCGGCCCAGGAGGGCCTCGAGGCCGGCTATCGCGGAGTGTTCAACACTGGGGGACTGGCGCACCAGATGGTGTTCCACGCCCACGTGCATGTGCTCGGGGGCCGGGCGATGACGTGGCCTCCGGGTTGAGAACCCACGCGCACGTGGAGAACCCACGTAGACTGAGATCAACATGAGCGAAGCAGGACAGCCCACTGGTCCCGAGCCGCGGTCCGCCCAAGGCCAGCCATCACCGGCCGGTGGCGAGCCCACGTACACCATCGTCCTTCCGCCCGAGCTGTCCATGGTGACGTTGCTGGGCACCCGGGACGAGTTGCTACGCGCGATGGAGCACTCTTTCCCGCACCTCGACATCCATGTGCGCGGCAACGAGTTCCATGTCTCCGGTGCGCCGGCCGAGGTGGCCCTGCTCGAGCGCTTGATCGACGAGCTGCTCGTCGTGCTGGGGACCGGCCAGCCGCTGAACCGCGATGCGGTGGAACGGTCGGTGTCGATGCTTCGGGCGCAGACCCACGAGCATCCCGCGGACGTGCTCACGATCAACATCCTGTCCAACCGCGGTCGCACGATCCGGCCCAAGACCCTGAACCAGAAGCACTACGTGGACGCCATCGACAAGCACACCATCGTGTTTGCCATCGGCCCCGCCGGCACCGGAAAGACCTATCTGGCCGTCGCCAAGGCGGTGGCCGCGCTTCAGGCCAAGCAGGTCAGCCGGATCATCCTGACCCGACCGGCCGTCGAGGCCGGTGAGCGGCTCGGCTTCCTGCCGGGCACGATCAACGACAAGATCGACCCCTACCTCCGGCCGCTGTATGACGCGTTGCACGACATGGTCGACCTCGAGTCGATCCCGCGACTGATGGCTTCGGGCACCATCGAGGTGGCCCCGCTGGCGTACATGCGCGGCCGCACGCTCAACGACGCGTTCATCATCCTTGACGAGGCGCAGAACACCTCGCAGGAGCAGATGAAGATGTTCCTCACCCGGCTCGGCTTCGGCTCCAAGATGGTCGTGACCGGCGATGTCACCCAGATCGACCTGCCCAACGGGACGCCATCCGGCCTGAAGGTCGTCCAGGACGTCCTCGACGGCGTCGAGGACGTGCACTTCGCCCAGCTGGACTCCCACGACGTGGTGCGCCACAGCCTGGTCGGGGCCATCGTGGATGCCTACGGACGCTGGGACAACCTGACCGCCTCGTCGAGCGGCCGACGCGTCCACGAAGCCAAGGCGGTGGTTGCCCGTGAGCATCGACGTACTTAACGAGAGTGGCTTCTCCCTCGACGAGATAGAGCTCGTGGCCTGCGCGAAGTATGTGATGGGCGAGATGAAGGTCCACCCGCAGGCCGATCTGTGCGTCAAGCTCGTCGACGAGCCGGCGATGGAGGTCCTGCACGTGAAGTGGATGGACCTGCCCGGGCCGACCGACGTGATGAGCTTCCCGATGGACGAGCTCAGGCCCGGTCGCGATGGCCAGGAGCCTGCCGAGGGGGTGCTCGGGGACATCGTGATGTGCCCGTCGTTCGCCGCGCGCCAGGCGGTCGGGGCGGGTCATGCGACCGAGGAAGAGCTCCTGCTGCTCCTGACCCACGGCATCCTGCATCTGCTCGGCTATGACCACGCCGAGCCTGACGAAGAGCGCGAGATGTTCGAGCTCCAGCGCACCCTGCTTCTGACCTTCCTCGCCGGCCGCGGCCGCGGCGCCGGTCTCTGACCCCCGACGATCCGTCACCAGTCATGGTCACCCAGCTCATCATCGCGGCGTTCGTCAGCCTCGTCGTCGCGTTCGTGATGGCCGCCGCTGAGGCATCCCAGTCCCGGCTCTCCCGTCACCGTGCCGGTGAGCTCGTCGAGGAGGGCCGGCGAGGCGCCGCGGCGTTGGCCATCATCGTGGCCGACAGTGCGGCATACCTCTCGGTGGCATCCTTCGTACGGGTGCTCGCGGAGGCGGCGGTGGCCGTCCTGCTCACCCTTGCCGTGGTCGACGTGGTCAGCGACTTCTGGCCGACGCTGCTGATCTCCATCGCGGTCATGGCCTTCGTCTCCTTTGCCCTTGTCGGGGTATCGCCCCGAACCCTCGGCCGCCAGCATGCCGACCTTGTGGCGCTGCTGACCGCGCCGCTTCTGGTACGACTGCGTCGGGTGCTCGGACCGGTGGCGCGACTCCTGGTGCTGCTGGCCAACGCCGTGACCCCTGGCCGCGGATACCGTGACGGGCCGTTCGAGTCAGAGGCTGAGCTCCGCGACCTGGTCGACATCGCGGGGGAGTCGTCCCTGATCGAGGCCGAGGAACGCGAAATGATCCACTCGGTCTTCGAGCTCGGCGACACCGTCGTTCGCGAGGTGATGGTGCCGCGCACCGACATGGTGACCGTGGACCAGGACAGGACGCTGCGACAGGCGATGTCGTTGTTCCTGCGATCGGGGTTCTCCCGCATCCCGGTCGTTGGTGACGGTCCGGACGACGTTCTCGGGCTTCTCTACTTCAAGGACGTTGCCCGCAGGGTTTATGCCGACGCGGACGCGGCCGCTCTGCAGGCGCATGACCAGATGCGACCCGTTCAGTACATTCCCGAGAGCAAACCGATCGATGACCTGTTGCGTGAGATGCAGCGGGACCAGAACCATTTCGCCGTCGTCATCGACGAATACGGTGGAACCGCAGGCCTGGTCACGATCGAGGACATCCTCGAGGAGATCGTCGGAGAGATCGACGACGAGTACGACCGCGGAGGCCCCAGCGTGGAAGAGCTCGAGGACGGCTCGACCCGCGTTCCCGCCGCGATGCACATCGATGACCTGGCCGAGCTCTTCGACGTGACCATCGAGGAGGACGAGGTCGACACGGTCGGAGGCCTGCTCGCCAAGACCAATGGCCTGGTTCCGATCCTGGGCTCGCACTGCGAGGTCGCCGGCCTGTCGCTGACGGCCGAGCGGATGGCCGGGCGTCGTCACCGCATCGCCACGGTGGTCGTGCGACGCTTGGCTGACGAGACACCCACCGACGTGGACATCACCTCTGGTCGGGCGGCTGAACCGAAGACGAACGAACGTACGACGACCGAGAGCAAGACAGCCGAGCGCAGAACGAACGGGCGCAAGACCGCCGCACACGGGACAACCCGGGAGGATGCTTCGTGACACAGGAGTTCAGGGCGGGCTTCGCCTGTCTGGTCGGCCGCCCCAACGCCGGCAAGTCGACGCTGACCAATGCGCTGGTTGGCCAGAAGGTCGCCATCACCTCGAGCAAGCCGCAGACCACGCGGCACACCATCCGGGGGATCGCGACCTCCGAGACAGCGCAGCTGATCCTGGTCGACACCCCCGGTCTGCACAAGCCGCGGACGTTGTTGGGCCAGCGCCTGAACGACCTGGTTCGCGAGACGCTGCTCGAGGTCGACGTGATCGGTTTCTGCCTGCCTGCCGACGAGCGGATCGGGCCCGGTGACAACTACATCGCGAGGGAGCTCACCGAGCTGCAGCGGGCCAGACGTCGTCCCGTGGTGGCGATCGCCACCAAGAGCGACCGGGTCGACAAGACGCGGCTGGCCGAACACCTCATCGCCATCGACCAGCTCGGTGACTGGGACGCCATCATCCCCTGTTCAGCCGTGCGTGGTGATCAGGTTGCCGAGGTCGCCACAGTGCTCTCCTCGTACCTGCCGGTGTCGCCGATGCTGTATCCCAACGGGGAGCTGACCGACGAGCCCGAGATCATCATGATCGCCGAGCTGGTGCGCGAAGCGGCGCTCGAAGGCCTCGATGACGAGATGCCGCACAGCCTGGCCGTCGTCGTCGACGAGATGCTGCCTCGGGAGGGTAGGCCGGAGAGCTCCCCGCTGCTCGATGTGAGGGTCAACGTGTTCGTCGAACGGTCCAGCCAGAAAGCCATCATCATCGGCAAAGGCGGAGCGCGTCTGCGCGAGGTCGGCACCACCGCGCGGGCTGGGATCGAGGCACTGCTCGGCCAACGGATCTATCTCGACCTGCACGTCAAGGTCGCCAAGGACTGGCAGCGCGATCCCAAGCAGCTCCAGCGCCTGGGTTTCTAGGCTCCACTCTCAGGCGTCCAGCATGCGGGACCAATGTCCAATTCGTGGACGGTCCGTAGGTCGACCATCTATCGTGGTCTCGTGCGCATCGCGTCTGGAGCCCTGCTCCTCCTTCGCTGCCGCGGCGAGGCCATCTAAGACGGCCGCCCTCGTCGCGGAGTTTGAGTTGCCCGGCCTTACCGAATGCAACCAGACGTTAGAGGCGAGAACATGATTCACCCCCAACAGCCCAGCGGTATGCCGATCGGCAAGTACGTTCCGTTCGACCAGCAGATCTCGGTGGAGCTCCCGGACCGCACGTGGCCGACCAGACGGATGACCCACGCTCCGCGCTGGTGCGCCGTGGACCTGCGTGATGGCAACCAGGCGCTTATCGACCCGATGAACCCCGAGCGCAAGAAGCGGATGTTCGACCTGCTGGTGCGGATGGGCTACAAGGAGATCGAGGTCGGCTTTCCGTCGGCGAGCCAGACCGACTTCGACTTCGTGCGGATGCTGATCGAGGGCGGGCACATCCCCGACGACGTGACCATCCAGGTGCTGACCCAGGCGCGGGACCACCTGATCGAGCGCACCTATGACTCGATCCGCGGGGCCAAGCAGGCGATCGTCCATCTGTACAACTCCACGTCGGTGCTGCAGCGACGCGTCGTCTTCGGGATGGACCAGGACGGCATCGTGGACGTCGCGCTCCAGGGCGCCCGACTGTGCCGCAAGCTCGAGGAGACCATTCCAGAGACGACCGTCTACTACGAGTACTCGCCCGAGTCCTACACCGGCACCGAGCAGGACTTCGCAGCCCGGATCTGTAACGAGGTCATCGAGGTCTTCGACGCCCGACCCGACCACAAGGTGATCATCAACCTGCCGGCCACGGTCGAGATGGCCACCCCCAATGTCTATGCCGACTCGATCGAGTGGATGTCGCGCCACCTGACCCCCCGAGAGTCGATCGTGCTGTCGCTGCACCCGCACAACGACCGCGGAACCGGTGTGGCCGCAGCCGAGCTGGGCTTTCTCGCCGGTGCCGACCGGATCGAGGGCTGCCTCTTCGGCAACGGCGAGCGGACCGGAAACGTCTGCCTGGTGACGTTGGGCATGAACCTGTTCAGCCAGGGCGTCGACCCGCAGATCGACTTCTCGGACCTCGACGAGATTCGCCGCACAGTGGAGCACTGCAACCAGCTGCCCGTCCACGAGCGCCACCCCTATGGCGGCGACCTCGTCTTCACGGCTTTCTCCGGATCGCACCAGGACGCGATCAAGAAGGGCTTCGAGTTCATGGAGTCCGACGCGTTGGAGGCTGGGACCTCAGTCGATGACATCACGTGGGGCGTGCCCTATCTGCCGATCGACCCCCACGACATCGGCCGGTCCTACGAGGCGGTCGTCCGCGTCAACAGCCAGTCGGGCAAGGGTGGCGTGGCGTACATCCTCAAGAGCGAGCACCACCTCGACCTTCCGCGCCGGCTGCAGATCGAGTTCAGCGGCGTCATCCAGAGGCGGACCGACGTCGTCGGTGGCGAGATCCTGCCGGCGGCGTTGTGGTCGGCGTTCCAGGACGAGTACCTGCCGGTCAGTGCAGCCGAAGCCGCTGCATCCAATACTGAGCAATGGGGCCGGTTCTCACTGCTGAGGATGCGTTCGGACTCGACGGTCGACGGTGCCGACCTGATCTCGGTGACACTCACCGATAATGGCCAGGAAATCACCATCGAGGGGAGCGGCAACGGACCGATCGCGGCCTTTGTGGCGGCGCTGGCGACTCTCGAGGTCGACGTTCGCGTCCTGGACTATGCCGAGCACGCATTGTCCTCTGGTGGCGATGCGCGGGCTGCGGCCTACGTCGAAGCCGCCGTCGGCGATCGGGTGCTCTGGGGGGTCGGCGTTGATGCCAACATCGTGATCGCCTCGCTCAAGGCGGTCGTTTCCGCGGTCAACCGCTCCGAGCGCGAAAACGGTGTTGGCGCAGAGGCCTGACGCAGCACATGGCCGTTGCCCGCTGCCCTGACGCGAGATTTCCTGCCTCTGAGGCTCGTTCTTGGTGGCTCAGGTCAGGTGATGCCCGGGGCGATGATCTGGTCCAAGTGCTGAAGGACCTGCGGGTCCCCAGTTCGCTCGATCTCGCCTGTGGGCGGCCGGTGCCAGAGCCAGCAGTCGAGGTCAGCAGCGGATCCGCTCACGGTGGCGGCTGAGATCGCACCCCTGTCTGACCCGCCGGTGTCTGACTCAGCGACCCTGAGGTCGGGCTCGTCGTGGGTCGTGCCGTCCGCATCGGTGCCGGTGAGCTGGCCGAGGGTCACCAGCCAGGACTGTCCGGTGTCTGTGGTCCGGATCCGAAGAGTCTGCGTCGGGTCCGGGGTGAAGTGACCCCAGGAGGGTGCCCCGCCGTACATCACCCGAAGGATCTCGTCGATTCCGTCGGCGCTGAGGTCAGCGTCCATCGGGGTGCGTTCGCCGGCCGTGAGCTCGGCGTCAAGCCGGTGGATGAGTGCCTCGTGGGCCTGCCGGCGACGAATGAACCCGACGGTCTGCTCGTCGGCCCAGGTCCAGGCCGCCGTGTCGGGGGAGGTGGTGCTGAGGTTGTGGTGCAGATCGCTGCTGGCCCGGCCGTAGAACGCCAGCAGGTCGTCGCGGTCGACCGGCCGTCCACCGTTGTCGAGCGCGTCGACGTCTGCACCCGCGGTCAGCCCACGACCCACGATCGTCCCCCAGAACCACTGAACCTCGGCGAGGTGCCACAGAAGGTCGTCGGCATTCCAGTCGGGGCAGGTCGGCACTTGCGTCTCGGGTGGCGTCTGCCGCAGGACCTCCACGAAGCGTGCCGAGTTGCGCGCCAGGTGGATCAGGTAGCTGAGATCTCCCGAGGTGCCGTCTGTTGTCATGGTTGGCAACCTATCGGCGGACTGTGACACCTGTGTGCTGTCCGGGCGTGGTCGCGGCGCAGAGCGCGCGGGGTGAGCGGCACGGCATACCGGCGTTGTTGGTCCGGCATAGGACAATGAGCCCATGGCCTTGTATCGCGACGCCGCGATCGTCCTGCGCGCCCAGAAGCTGGGTGAGGCGGACCGCATCGTCACGCTCCTGACGCGCCAGCACGGCAAGGTCAGGGCCGTTGCAAAGGGCGTTCGCCGGACCAAGTCGCGTTTCGGCGCCCGGCTTGAGCCGTTCATGGTCGTGGACGTCATGCTGTACGAGGGACGTTCCCTCGATACGGTGACCCAGGCTGAAACCCTTGCGCCGTATGGCGATCCGATCGCCCGCGACTATGTCGCCTACACCGCCGCGACAGCGATGCTCGAGACTGCCGAACGGCTCACCGAGGAGCGCGAGCCGGCAGCGCAGCAGTTCTTGCTGCTGGCCGGCGGGCTGAGCGCTCTGGCCGGTCAGGAGCATGAGGCCGGGCTGGTCCTGGACTCCTACCTGCTGCGGTCGCTGGCCGTCGCGGGTTGGGCACCGAGCTTCCACGACTGCGCGCAGTGTGGCGCAGAGGGGCCCCATCGTGCCTTCAACCTGGCCAGCGGTGGCACCGTCTGCCCGTCCTGCCGGACGCCGGGTTCGGCGTCGCCGGCGCTGCCCACCCTTGAGCTGCTGGGCGCCCTGCTCGTGGGTGACTGGGACATCGCCGACCGGAGCCTGCCGCAGCATCGTCGTGAGGGCAGCGGCCTGGTGACGGCGTTCCTGCAGTGGCACCTCGAGCGCGGCGTGCGGTCCCTGCGTCTCGTGGAGCGGGTGTGAGCAAACCGCCCGTGCGAAGCACGAGTCCGCGACCCCCGCAACCGCCCTTCCCCCATCCGTCAGGTGCCCGCCCCCCTGATCTGCCGGCCGAGCTGATACCCGGGCATATCGCGATCGTCATGGACGGCAACGGTCGATGGGCCAACGCCCGAGGCCTGCCACGCACCAAGGGCCATGAGGCCGGTGAGGCCTCGCTGCTCGACGTCGTGGCGGGGGCCATCGAGATCGGCGTCAAGAACGTGTCGGCCTACGCCTTCTCCACCGAGAACTGGAAGCGCTCGCCGGACGAGGTCCGCTTCCTGATGGGCTTCAACCGTGACGTGATCCGCCGCCGGCGCGACATCCTCAACGACTGGGGGGTCCGCGTTCGCTGGATGGGCCGGCGTCCACGCCTGTGGCGCTCGGTGATCAAGGAGCTCGAGGTCGCCCAGGAGATGACCAGGCACAACACCGTCATGACCTTGACCATGTGCGTCAACTATGGCGGTCGCGCCGAGATCGCCGACGCGGTGCGCAAGATCGGCCAGCTTGTCAAAGAGGGCCGGCTCAAGCCAGATCACATCGACGAGCACACGATCGCACGTCACCTCGACGAGCCGGCCATGCCTGATGTCGACCTGTTCGTGCGGTCCTCGGGCGAGCAGCGGACCAGCAACTTCCTGCTGTGGCAGTCGGCCTACGCAGAGATGGTCTTCCTGGACACGCTATGGCCCGACTTCGACCGGCGCGACCTCTGGCGTGCCATTGAGATCTATGCAGAGCGCGACCGGCGCTACGGCGGTGCCGTGGATCGGGCGATGGGCCCGGGCTGAGGCTCAGATCTGGCAGTCGGCGCAGGTGCCGACGATCTCCAGGGTGTGGACCACGTCGCTGAAGTCGTTGTCGGCGCCGATCTTTTCGGCCCACCGCTCGACCGCTGGTCCTTCAACCTCGACCGTCCGGCCGCAGGAGCGACAGACCAGGTGGTGGTGGTGGCGACCGGAGTTGCACCGCCGATAGACGGCTTCGCCGTCAGGGCTGCGCATCATGTCCACGTCGCCATCGGCGGCCATCGCCTGAAGTGTGCGATAGACCGTCGCCAGACCCACGTTCTGGCCCTGGGCCCGCAGACGGGCATGCAGGGCCTGGGCTGACAGGAAGTCATCGATCTCTGCGAGCACCGCTCCGACAGCGGCGCGTTGTCTGGTTGGCCGGCGGACGGTTGCGGTCATCAGTGCCTCGGCGGATCATCATGTGTATCAGCGGGATTGGGGTTTGCCAGGTGTTCATGCGACCCACGCAGGGCAAGGTCGTGCTCGTCGTAATGTCCTTGGTGCGGAGCATGGCGGTGACCGTCGTGGAGGTAGTCGACGTGGTCCATGTGTTCCAGTGCAGGGTGACCGCAGTTCGGGCCATGCTCGTGCTCGTGCGGCTCGGCCTCGAGGTGCCTGCGTCTCGCGATCCGATCGCGCACGGAGCTGTATGACGCGGCCAGTAGGAAGAGCGCGATGGCCAGCAGGACGATGGTTCCGCCGGCAGGGGTGTCAAGGTAGTACGACACCGTCACGCCGCCCACGCTGCAGACCACTCCGATCACAACGGCAATGCGGATCGCCGACCGGAAGCTCTGCGCGACCAGCTGTGCGGTCGCGTTCGGCACGATCATCAGCGCACTGATCAACAGGAGCCCCACCACGCGCATCGCGACGACCACCGTCACTGCGGTGAGTACCGCCAAGGTGATGTTGAGGGCAGTGACGCGCATCCCGGTGGCCCGCGCATACTCCTCGTCGTTGGCGACGGCGAACAGCCGCGGGCGCAGCGCCCAGGTCACACCGACCACCACCAGGGCCAGCGCCGCGAAGACCATGACGTCGGTATCGGTCGTCGTGGAGATGGCACCAAAGAGATACGAGTCGAGACTGGTGGGCGTGCTGCCAGGTGCCGTGTTGATGACGACGACACCCAGCGCGATACCCCCGTAGAACATGACGGCCAGCGCGACGTCGGCGCTGGTCCGGCCGCGAGCGCGGACCAGCTCGATCCCCACTGCAGCCAGGACCGCGAACAGCAGTGCAGTAAGCACCGGAGCCTGGGTCGTGACGACCCCTACCGCAACGCCGGCCAGCGCGACGTGACCCATGCCGTCACCGATCAGGGACAACCGGCGCTGGACCAGAAAGACGCCGACCATGGGTGCCGCGAGGCCCACGAAGAAGGCGGCCAGCAGGGCTAGCTGCATGAAGCCGTAGGTGAGGATCTCAGGCATCGTGACGTCCCGGGAGTTGGTCGAGCGGCCCTGCTGCAGGCCATGCCCGAGGGAGGTCCTCGTCGGCGTCGTGGTGGTGGTCTTCGTCGTGGTAATGGTCGCGGGCCGGGGCCGTGGAGGCTTGCGGCTGCTCGTGATTCGCAGGGGTGTCGTCGAAGGTGACCTGGCCGTGGTCGACCCGGATGATCCGGGTGAGCACCCCGCGCAGTGCTTGCATCTCGTGGGTGACGATAAGCATGGTCGCCCCGCGCGAAGCCAGTCGGGCGATCACCTGGCTCAGGACCTCCTGGCTGGCTAGATCGACCCCGGCGGTGGGCTCATCCATGATGAGGACGTCGGGCTGAGCGGCCAGAGCCCGGGCGATCAGCACCCGACGCTGCTGGCCGCCTGAGAGCGTGCTGACGTCCATGCAGGCGCGATCAGCCAGACCGACCAGCGCCAGGGACTCCTCGATGATCCGGCGGTCCTCGTGGTTAGTCCGGGCAAGCCAGCTCTGGTGGGGGAGTCGCCCGATCGCCACGATCTCGGCGACCGTTGACCGCACCGACGCGGACAGGGTATGACGCTGCGGGACGTACCCCAGGCGGGCATGGTCGCGGAAGCGGTCCAACGGGGTGCCGAACAGGGCCACCTGGCCGCCGAGGTGGTTGTTGAGGCCGAGCAGCCCCTTGACCAGGGTCGACTTGCCCGAGCCGTTGGCGCCCAGCACGGCGACGACCTCACCGGCGTGGATGTCCAAGGTGACCCCGGAGACGACCGCGCGGTCTGCATACCCGAAGGAGGCTGAGCGCAGGGAGAGGATGGCCTGCGAGCGGCCGTCGGGCGCCGGTCCTGGCCCGGTCATGAGCAGCTCTGGCCCGCGCGCAGGACCTGGAGGTTGGAGCGCATGACCTCAAAGTAGTCCTTCCCCAGGGACGCGTCGGTCAGTCCTTCGATCGGGTCGAGGATGCGCACGCGAGCACCGGTCTCGTGTGCAACAGTCTGCGCAATGGCGGGGCTCACCAGCGTCTCGGCGTAGATCGTGGTCACCCCGTGGGACTTGGCGTAGGCGCTGACGGACGCCAGCACCCCCGCCTTGGGCTCCGAGCCTGGGAAGAGGCCGTTGAGCGCAATCTGCCTCAGGTCGAACCGCCTCGCGAGATAGCCGAAGGCTGCGTGACTGGTGACGATGTCCCGCCTCTGGCAGCTGGCCAGACCGGTGGTGAACTCCTGGGAGAGCGCGGCGAGCCTGTCCTCGAAGACGGCGGCGTTCTTCTCGAAGTCGGGGCGGTGGGCAGGGTCCAGCTGCGCGAGCCGTCCGGCGATCACCCTGGCCACCTCCGAGAAACGCTGCGGGTCAAGCCAGAAGTGCGGATCGGTGCCGCCAGATGCGAGATTCAGGTCGAGGTTGGCCGAGGGGGCAACGTCGAGGCTGTGGTCGCCACCCTGCGACTCCACGGCCTTGTCGACGGCACCCTGCAGGCCCTTCTCATAGACCACGAGTCGGGCCCTGCTGACCGACGCCACAGCACGGGGCGTGAGCTCGATGTCGTGCGGCTCGGCGCCTGGCTTGGTCAGGCTCGTGACTGCTACCAGGCTGCCGCCTATCTGCTGGGTGGCGTACTGCAGCGGGTAGAACGAGGCCACGACCGCGATCTTGCCGTCAGCGCTCACCCCCGGCGACCCGCAGGCGCTCAGGACGAGCGCGGCGATGATCAGCGGGACGGCTCGGAAGGTTCGGGACGTCATGTCACTGATTATCAGTCTCAATGAGAATGATTGTCAAAACCAATGGCTTACTCGTATGCCGGTCTGCGAAATCGCGCTGTGACGCAAGGGATCCCTTGTGACGCAAGGGATCCCGTTGTGAGAGCATGGTCGTGGCGCGTCCCTGCTCCCTTCCCCCAAGGTTGAGCGGGGACGCGTCCTCAGAGCAAGATCGGCAGCCTAGCTCCGGGGGAACAGCTGGGTGAGCGCCATGGCCACAGCAAGCAGCAACACGGCGGATCGCATGATTCGTTCGGAGCTGCTCAGGCGTGGCCACGAGAGATACAGGATCCACGCGACGAAGACGGCGGCCAGGCCCATCAGGACGAACCCCACCGGGCCGCTGATCACGACACCGGCAACGAGCAAGGCCAGCAGGATCAAGAAAGGCACGAGGCGGGGCAGGCTGCTCAGCCTGGTCATCAGGGGAAGGCTGGCGCGTTCGATACGGGGACGCAAGGTATTTGGCACAGGGTGAGGTTACGGGAGTTGGCCGCGGGCTGGCTGAGGCGGTGTCTCGGACGAAGTGAAGCGGTCTCGGACGCAGTGAGCAGGTCTCGGGCAGGAGCGGGGGTTCGGGGCGGATAGCCTTGCCCCATGGCCGCTACCTCCACGATCGACACCATCGTCAGTCTCTGCAAGCGCAGGGGTTACGTCTATCCCTGCGGTGAGATCTACGGAGGCACGCGCTCGGCGTGGGACTACGGCCCCCTCGGAGTGGAGCTCAAGGACAACATCAAGCGTCAGTGGTGGAAGTCGATGGTCCAGAACCGCGACGACATCGTGGGCCTGGACTCCTCGGTCATCCTTCCGACGAGGACGTGGGAGGCATCGGGCCACGTGGCGACGTTCTCCGACCCGTTGACCGAGTGTCAGTCGTGCCACAAGCGCTTCCGCGCTGACCACCTGCAGGAGAATGTGGCGGAGAAGAAGGGTATCGAGAACCCCGACACCGTCGACCTCGCGACCATCGCCTGCCCCAACTGTGGTACTCGCGGCTCCTGGACCGAGCCCAGGCAGTTTTCAGGGCTGCTCAAGACCTACCTCGGCGTGACGCAGGACGAGTCAGGGCTTCACTACCTTCGCCCCGAGACCGCCCAGGGAATCTTCTTGAACTTCCTCAACGTGATGAACACCTCACGCAAGAAGCCGCCGTTCGGCATCGCCCAGATCGGCAAGAGCTTCCGCAACGAGATCACGCCCGGCAACTTCATCTTCCGGACCCGCGAGTTCGAGCAGATGGAGATGGAGTTCTTTGTGGTGCCCGGCAGTGACGAGGAGTGGCACCAGTACTGGATCGACACGCGCACCCAGTGGTATGTCGACCTTGGTATCGCCGAGGACAACCTGCGGCATTTCGAGCATGCCAAGGAGAAGCTGTCGCACTACTCCAAGCGCACCGTTGACATCGAGTACCGATACGGCTTCCAGGGCAGCGAGTGGGGCGAGCTCGAGGGTGTCGCGAACCGCACCGACTTCGACCTCACCACACACGGCGAGGCCTCGGGCACCGACCTGTCCTACTTCGACCAGGCCACGGGCGAGCGCTACACGCCGTTCGTCATCGAGCCGGCCGGAGGCCCGTCCAGGTCGATGATGGCATTCCTCATTGACGCCTATACCGAGGATGAGGCACCCAACACCAAGGGCGGCGTGGACAAGCGCGTCGTGCTCAAGCTCGACAAGCGACTGGCGCCGATCAAGGTTGCCGTCCTGCCGTTGTCGCGCAACGCGGACCTGACCCCGAAGGCCAGGGACCTCGCCGCCCAGCTGCGCCAGAACTGGATGGTCGACTTCGACGACGCGGGCGCGATCGGTCGCCGCTACCGTCGCCAGGACGAGATCGGCACGCCTTTCTGCATCACTGTCGACTTCGACACCCTCGACGACCATGCGGTCACGGTGCGCGAGCGAGACTCGATGGTGCAGGAGCGGGTTGCGCTGGACCAGGTCGAGGACTACCTGGCGAAACGTCTGCTCGGCTGCTGAGCCAGGATCGGGGGACCATGACCGCCGTACTCCCTCCCCTTCACATCGGCCGCCACACCTTCAGGTCCCCGGTGGTGCTCGCCCCGATGGCTGGCATCACCAACAGGGCGTTCCGCAGGTTGTGCCGGGAGTATGGCGACGCAGCTCCGGGTCAGCCCGCCACCTCAGGTGCCACAGCTGCGAGGGGCTCGACGTCGCTCTATGTCAGCGAGATGATCACGTCGCGTGCCCTGGTCGAGCGCACGCCGGCGACGATGCAGCTGATCGAGCACGATCCGGGCGAGTACCCCCGTTCGATCCAGCTCTACGGCGTGGACCCGGCCACCGTGGCGGCGGCCGTGCGGCTGCTCGTGACCGAGGACCGTGCCGATCACATCGACCTCAACTTCGGGTGTCCGGTTCCCAAGGTCACCCGAAAGGGTGGCGGCGCGGCACTCCCGTGGAAGACGGACCTGTTTCGCGCGATCGTCAGCAGCGCGGTGAGGGAAGCCGCCCCGTATGCCGTCCCTGTCACCGTCAAGATGCGCAAGGGCATCGACTCAGACCACCTGACCTTCCTGGAGGCCGGCCGAATCGCCGAGGGCGAGGGCGTCGCGGCCGTGGCACTGCATGCGCGTACCGCGTCTGAGGCCTACTCGGGCGAGGCTGACTGGTCGGCCATCAAGGCCTTGAAGAATGTCGTCACAAGCATCCCGGTCTTGGGAAACGGCGACATCTGGTCGGCGGAGGACGCGCTCGCGATGGTTGAGCAGACCGGCTGCGACGGCGTCGTCGTGGGCCGTGGTTGCCTGGGCCGGCCGTGGTTGTTCGCCGACCTGGCCGCGGCGTTCGCCGGGGCCCCGACCCGGGTTCAGCCCAATCTGGGACAGGTTGCCCACACGATGCGTCGGCACGCGGAGTATCTCGCCGACTACCACGGCAGCGAGATGAAGGCATGTCGCGACATCCGCAAGCATGTTGCCTGGTACCTCAAGGGATTCCCTGCCGGGCACGACGTTCGTCACCGGCTTGCCCTGGTTGACTCCTTTGCCGCGCTCGACGACCTGATCGCCGGGCTCGACCTGGATGCGCCGTGGCCCGGTGAACCAGCAGAGGGTCAGCGGGGACGCGCCGGCTCGCCGCGACGTGTTGCCCTGCCGGATGGATGGCTTGACTCCCAGGAACTCAGCGAGGCGTCCGCTGCCGTGGTCGCCCAAGCCGAGCTGTCCGTATCGGGCGGCTGACCGACCCAGGTCAATTGCGAAGGTCACGGGTCTATTACGGGGTCCGTATCGTGTTCGATATCTTTGGTAGAGCGGAGACGATGTGATTAGGTAAACTTGAGGAGTTTCACCGATCTGGTGCCTCCTGGCTTTAGATTCTCGGTTCCTGAAGGGAACATTGATATGTCCACGAGCAACAAACCGGTCAAGTTCATAGCTCTATTCACTGTGATTGCCGGCTTCATCATGATCATCGCGGGCGGGTTCACCTGGGCCCTCGTGTCATCCCAGCTCAAGGACGAGCACATCACCGTCGCCGCCGTGACGCCCGAGAACCCGGGCAGGTACGCAGGCAAGGAAGTTGCCGGCCCGTTCACGGCCTACGCCCAGGCCAACGCGATCAACCACCACGCGCTCGCAGGTGCCAACGACCGCACGTACGCTCAGCTGGGCGATGATATCAACGCCCTCAAGGACAAGCTCACGGCTGCCGGTGCGACCAAAGAGGACATCGGGGCGAACGCGGACGTCAAAGCGCTGAACGACTCGCGCGACACCGCCGTGAAGGCCTCCTTCCTGCGGACCTCGCTCTTCGCCTCGGTGATCTCTTACGGTGTCGCCGCTCTGGTTATGGGCCTGGGTGTCATCTTTATCCTGCTCGGTTACTCTCTGATGAAAATGTCGAACAGCATGGTGACAGTTCCAGCCTCGGTTGCCGATAAGAAATAGGCCGACAACCAGCTCGTGTAACCGCTTCACCGTGAGTTGAGTCCTGATGCACGACCCGGTATACCGTCGGGGCAGCAGAAGCACCGCACCACCTGACCTTAGGCCGGGTGGTGCGGTGCTTTCTTGCCTCCGCAGACGGTGGCAGGCTCGACAGCATGTGCCGCAATATCAGAACTCTGCACAACTACGTGCCGCCCGCGACCCCCGACGAGGTGCATGCTGCTGCCCTCCAGTACGTCCGCAAGGTCAGCGGGGCCACCAAGCCGTCGGCGGTCAACCAGCTGGCGTTTGACGAGGCGGTCGCCGCTGTTGCGCACGCGACGCAGCATCTGCTTGAACGCATGGTGACCACCGCGCCGCCGAAGGACCGGCAGGTCGAGGCTGCGAAGGCGAGGGAGCGCAACGCGATCCGGTATGGCACCGGCGCCCCGGTCTGATGGTGTCCGCTGACAGTGAGCCATGCGGGTCAAACGAGCCGGGCCTGTTCAGCCGACTGCGATCGGATTGTTCGGGTCGATGATCCAGTCGCTCCATGAGCCGATGTAGACGTCGGCCTCGTCGGTGATACCGGCGACGCTCAGAGCCAAGGCCAGGTGGGTGGCCTGCACACCTGAACCGCAATAGGTGCCAACTCGTCTCGCCCGGGCTCTGCCGTGTGTACCCGTTGCGACTGCCCCCCGTGATGCGTCAGGTGCCTCCGCGACGCCGAGCTCTTGCAAGCGATCTGCCAGCTGATCGGCCGGCAGGAACCGCCCATCTGGGGCGACGTTGTCGAGCGCAGGTGCGTTGATGGCTCCGGGGATGTGTCCGGCGACTGCGTCGATGCTCTCGTTCTCCCCGCGAAAACGGTCTGCGGAGCGGGCATCGATCAGGAGATCCCGTTTGGCATACGACATGGCGGCTGTGGCGTCCAGGACGTGACCGAGGCCCGGACCCGACGGCAAGAAGTTACCGACCACAGGGGTGTGTGGACCGGATTCGGTGGCAAGGTCGGCCGCGGTCCAGGCGCCCATCCCGCCATCCAGCACACGGACGTCGAGGAAGCCGAGGTGCCGCAGCATCCACCAGACCCGACTGGCGGGCAGCGAGACCCAGTCGTCATACGCCACAACCTGGCGCGACATGGTGACGCCCGCGGATCTCATCGCGGCGGTGAAGGTCTCGACCGCGGGCATCGGATGGCGACCGCCCGCGCCGTCGGGGCGGATCGTCGCCAGTTCGGTGTCCATGTCGACGTACGACGCACCGGGGATGTGGGCACGCGCGAACTCCTGACGCCCGGTGGACTCGCCAAGCCGGAAGCGAACGTCCAGGACAACCGGCCGATCCGTGACGGCCCCGGCCAGGCGTCTCTGGAGCTCGTCGGCCTGGATCAGAGGCGGGGCGCTCATCGCAGCCTCACCTGAACGTGCTGCGGCGCGGCGACTTCGTCATGGCTGGGTCGCCCTGGATCACGGGTGCCAGGGCCTCGTCAATGGCGGTAAGCAGCCCGGCATCGAGCTTGACCCCCGCGGCGCGTGCATTCTGGATGACCTGCTCGGGTCGTGAGGCCCCGATGATCGCGGCGGACACGTTGGGGTTCTGGAGCACCCAGGCAACTGCCAGCTGGGCCATCGTGAGACCAGCTTCCTGTGCCATCGGCACCAGTTGCTGGACGGCGACGAGCACCGGGTCCTTCAGCCACCCGTCGATCATGTCCGCGCCACCACGCTGGTCGGTGGCACGGGATCCGGCCGGCAGAGCCTGTCCCGGTAGGTACTTTCCGGTCAGTACCCCCTGTGCGATGGGGGACCACACGATCTGGCCGATCCCGAGCTCCTCACAGGTCGGGACGACCTCGCCCTCGATGACCCGCCAGAGCATGTTGTACTGAGGCTGGTTGGAGACAAAGGGGATCCGCAGCTCTCGGGCCAGGCGGTGGCCCTCTCGCAGCTGAGCAGCAGTCCACTCCGAGACGCCTATGTAGAGGGCCTTGCCCTGCCGAACGACGTCGGCAAACGCCTCCATCGTCTCCTCCAGCGGCGTCTCGTCGTCGAAGCGATGCGCCTGGTAGAGGTCCACATAGTCCGTGCCTAGCCGGCGCAGCGAGCCGTTGATCGACTCGTGGATGTGCTTGCGTGACAAGCCGTGGTCGTTCTGACCGGGTTGCCCCATGGGGAAATAGACCTTGGTGAAGATCTCGAGGCCCTCGCGCCGCTCGTCCTTCAACGCCTCACCCAGGACTGACTCGGCCTTGGTGCCGGCGTAGGCGTCGGCCGTGTCGAACGTGGTGATTCCGACATCCAGCGCCTGTCGCACACAGGCGAGCGCCTGGTCCTGCTCGACCTGTGACCCGTGGGTCAGCCAGTTGCCGTAGGCGATCTCTGAGATCCGTAGTCCGCTGTTGCCAAGGTTCCTGAATTCCATGCGACGAGCCTAGGCATCAGGGTGAGGTCGAGCCGAACCGCCCTCCAGTCGCGAAGAACACGGCAGGGGTAACCAGTGCGAGGATGCTTCTCGCGCGCGATGGCTCCGGCGCGCGATGACCGGATTACAGTGCCTTGTTGTGAGCACGTATGCCGTGGCCGACCGCGAGCGTTGGGTCCGTGAGGATCCTGCGCACAAGCAGGCGGACCGTGATGACTTCGCCAGAGACCGCGCCCGGGTGCTGCACTCGGCGTCACTTCGTCGCCTTTCGGCCAAGACGCAGGTGGTGCAGCCGGACAGCGATGACTTCGTGCGCAACCGTCTGACGCACTCGCTGGAGGTTGCCCAGATCGGCCGTGAGTTCGGCGCCGCGCTCGGGTGTGATGCGGACGTGGTGGACACCGCGTGCCTGGCTCATGACCTAGGGCATCCGCCGTTCGGGCACAACGGCGAGACGGCGTTGAATGACATCGCCACCGGCATCGGCGGCTTCGAGGGCAACGCGCAGACACTGCGGCTGCTCACCCGCCTCGAGGCCAAACGGGTGCATGCCGATGGCCGATCCGCGGGGCTCAACCTGACCCGGGCCAGCTTGGACGCCGTCACGAAATATCCGTGGGGCAAGGACGAGAACCGTTGGGGTACAAGCAAGTTCGGCGTCTACGCCGATGACCTCGATGTCTTCCGCTGGTGTCGCGGGTCAGTGCCGGACGGTCGTCGCTGTCTCGAAGCCCAGACGATGGACTGGTCCGACGACGTGGCCTACTCGGTGCATGACGTCGAGGACGCGGTGGCGTCGGGACGGGTTGACCTGAGCGCGTTGCGCTCGGAATCGGAGATGGCGGCGGTCATCGCAGTGACGCAGAGACTGTACGCCAGCGACCTGGATGAGACGGAGCTGACCGAGGCGTTGGCCCGTTTGCTCGATACTGGCTGGATCCCGCAGTCCCACAATGGTTCTCGTACCGATCTGGCGGCATTGAAGGACATGACGAGTCTGCTCATCGGGAGGTTCGTCCAGTCCGTCGGAGTGGCCACCCAGGCAAAATACGGTGACGGTCCGCTGACCCGGTACGTCGCCGACCTGGTCATCCCTGACGACGTCCGCGCTGAGTGCGCCGTCCTCAAGGGGACGGCCGCTCACTTCGTGATGTTCACCGACGAGCGGAAGTCTGTCCTGGGCGATCAGCGCGAACAGGTCCATGAGCTTGTGGCTGCCTATCGCGACCGGCCCGAGGCGCGGCTGGATCCCTTGCACCGCGTCGACTTCCTGGCCGCGGCCGACGAGGGGGCAGCGCTGCGCGCGATCATCGACCAAGTGGCCTCGCTGTCGGATCCCCGAGCCAGGGCGTTACACCAGACCTGGTGCCGAACGGGGCCTGAGGATGGCTGAGCGAGAGGTTCATTCGATTGGCACAAAGCGGTCCGGTCGCGTGGCGTCTCGACACGATGCCGTCTGACGCGACAACGGCGAGCCCGCTCGGGAGCGAGCCCAAGACTGCGCCAAGAACACCTTCAGGCGAGTACGGGCGTTCGGGGTTCGGCGAAGGTTACCCAGCGCAGGTTGAGGGTCTCGCCGCTGGGTCCACGATAGGGAGTTGTCGCCGGCAACCCCGGCAGCCCCGGTGACTGCGGTTGGCTCGTTTTACCCGTTGAACCTGGTGAGCCTGGTGGTGCTTGTGGCGCGCAGGGTGGTGCCGATGCCGATGCCGATGCCGATGCGGGGTGGGTGGGGGTGGTGAAGGTGGGGCCGGGCCGGATCGGGAAGCCGCCCTTGGTGGTGAACGCCAGACCGTCGGGTGTGTCGGCGTTGCCCGCGATGGTGAACTCCCTGTCGTGGTGGCCGTCGTGGTGATACGGGCACAAGCTGCAAAGGTTCGGTGTGTCGGTGGCCCCGCCGTCGACCCAGTGGATCAGGTGGTGGCACTCGACGTAGGCGGTCGCAGCGCATCCGGGGAAGCGGCAGCCGCGGTCGCGGTCCTCGACCAGGCGCCGGGTGCGGGCCGGCACGATGCGCTGGGCTCGCCCGACGTTGACCGGGGCGCCTTGGGTGTGCCAGATCGGTTGGAGGATCCCGTCACAGGTCAGCTTCTTGACGATGTGCTGGGGCAGTCGGGGTTTGCCGGTCAACCAGGCACCTTCGGTATCGAGGTGGACGTAGCTGCGGTAGGCGTCGCGGCGGTTGATCGAGGCGACCGCGCCCAGTGAGCGCTGGGCGATCTCGACCATGGCATCGCCCATGCTCACCTGCGGGCGTCCGGCCTTGAACAGGGCGTCTTTGGCTTCCTTGAGCGCGGTTTCGACCAGCGCGCCGAGGTCGGCTGGTGCGCTGAACCGCAGGGTGAACCGGCCCCACTGGTCGTGGGACATCGACAGCTCGGCGGGTGCGGTCGCGCGATCCTCGACCAGGGCGAACCCGTTCCAGGTCGGCGGGACGCCACCGGTGCCAACACCGGTCCCGCCCTGCCCGCCCTGGCTGTCACCTGGCCCGGCCGTGCCGGGCTCGGAGTCGCCGACCCGGGGGTCTTGAGTGCTGCCCTGCTGGTGGCCAGGCTGGGCGGGCGGGTCGAAGCTGTACCGGGACAGTGCCCGGCGCAGCTGGGGGACCGAGGCGTGGATCGCGAGCTCGGCCACCGACGCCTCGACATGGGAGGGTGCGTAGCGGGCCACCACCATCACCTGGTCCAACGAGAGCTGACCGCCCGCGAACTCGCCCATCACCTGCGGCAGCTCAGTGAATCGACGGGCCACCGCGACCACCTGGCGGGCCCGAAACGGTGAGAGCCCGGCCCGCATCGTCAACCAGTGCTCCGGGGAGCGGACCCCCGCGATCGCCCACGACTCATCGGCCAGCGCGCCGGCGACGATCGCGACCAGCCGCGCATACGACGCGTTGAGCACCCCACACAGCGACGCAAGCTCCTGCTCGGCGTCGACCTGCGCGGCTGTGATCACGGGTCGATAGTAGCACAGAATAGAACAAGTGTTCTATTCTGTGCTATCCACATAGCGCGGCGAGGGTTTACTGGTTGGCAGCAACACTGGCATCAGCACTGACCATCACGGAGTCAACCGCCTAGAATCACCACGGCGCAGAGGAGGCAGTGTGGCGGGTCTGATCAAGGCCGAGGATGTGGCTCAGGTCAAGGAGCGGTCGTCGATCGAGGATGTGGTGCGCGAACATGTCACCTTGCGGTCGGCTGGTCCGGGCTCACTGAAGGGGCTGTGCCCGTTCCACGACGAGAAGAGCCCCTCGTTCAACGTCCGCCCGGCCACCGGGGCCTGGCACTGCTTCGGGTGTGGCGAGGGCGGCGACGTCATCTCGTTCGTGCAGCGGGTCGAGCACCTGACCTTTGCCGAGTCGGTCGAACGTCTGGCCGGCAAGCTGGGCATGGAACTGCGCTACGAAGAGGGCGGTGGCCCGCGCAGCGGTGAGAGCCTCGGCAAGCGGTCGCGGCTGGTCGAGGCAAACCGTGTCGCCGCAGAGTTCTACAGCGCTGCACTGGTCAACCTGCCCGAGGCTCGTCCCGGTCGGGACTTCTTGCGCGAACGTGGCTTTGACCGTACGGCGGCCGACAAGTTCGGTGTCGGATTCTCACCTCGAGGTGGCGAGGAGCTCACGAAACACTTGCGGGACAAGGGTTTCAGCGATGACGAGATCGTTGCTGCCGGTCTGGCCGGTCGCGGCCGTGGCCTCTATGACCGCTTCCGCGGACGCCTGATGTGGCCGATCCGAGACATCACCGGCGACGTCGTGGGTTTCGGCGCACGACGACTCTTCGACGATGACCGGATCGAGGCCAAGTACCTCAACACCAGCGAGACCACGATCTACAAGAAGTCGTTCGTTCTCTATGGCCTGGACATGGCGAAGAAGGCCATCGCCAGGGATCGCAAGGCGGTCGTGGTCGAGGGCTACACCGACGTCATGGCCTGCCACCTCGCCGGCGTCGAGACCGCTGTGGCCACGTGTGGCACCGCGTTCGGCATCGAGCACATCAAGGTGCTGCGCCGGATCATGCGCGACGAGAACGACCTGGCCCCGGCCAAGGTGGTCTTCACCTTCGATGGGGACGCTGCCGGGCAGAAGGCTGCCATGCGTGCTTTCGGCGAGGACCAGCGATGGGCCTCGCAGTCCTTCGTGGCTGTCGAGGCATCCGGCAAGGATCCCTGCGAGCTGCGTCAGGCCGGGGGAGACCCCGCCATCCGCGCCCTGATTGAGGACGCGGTGCCGATGTTCGAGTTTGCTGTGCGCACCACTCTCTTCCGGTTTGACCTGGCCAACGCTGAGGGCCGGGTCCGGGCCCTTGAGGCCGTGGCCCCCATCGTCGCCGGCATCCGTGACCGTTCCCTGCGCCCGGAATACACCCGGACCGTCGCCGGATGGCTGGGCGTCGAGGTCGAGCAGGTCGCGAGCGAGGTCGGCCGCGCCACTCGTATGGCGGCGCGCGCGGCCACCGCTGCGCCCGGTGCGGGGACGACGGCGGCCGGCGCGGCGACCGATACGGCAGGGGGCTGGCGATCGCGGGAGACCGCACAGGAACAGGGCCGCGAACAGGGACTCGACCCTTCCGAGCCAAGGGACGAGCACGGCGAGGAGGGCCACGAACATGCTTTCGAGATGGCGCGCCCGGACCTGCGCGATCCGGTGGTGTCGGCTGAGCGGCAGCTGCTTCAGGCCGTGTTGCAGTTCCCGGCCATGGTCGACCCGGATGTTTTCGAGTCCATCGCGCCCGAGTCCGTCAGCGCTCCGGCACACCGTGCCGTGCACGACGCCATCAGGGCGGCCGGCGGCATTGAGGCAGCAGGCAAGCCCGGTCATTGGGCAGATCGCGTGAGCGAAGCGGCCGCCCTGACGGTTCGGCCTTTGATCAGCGAGCTCGCCGTGGCATCGATACCGGCCCGGTTCGACAAGGCCACCGGGCTGCCCCCGACCCGCTATATCGACGGACTTCTCATCCGGATCCAGGAGGTCGCGCTGACCCGCCAGATCGGTGATGCCATCAGTGCGATGCGCCGTGTGCCGCCAGATGAGACGGCCGCATCCCGAGAGCTAGGGGTCCACCTGCAGGATCTTCAGCGCGAGCTCGCCACTCTGCACGCCAAGCTGGGCTGATGGGGCTTTTCTCGCGCAAGATCCCCCGTGTCGAACTGCCTCCGGCCATCGAGCCGGCTCTCGAGCTGACCAGGGGGGAGCGGGTCCTGGCGTTTGCGGTGGACGACAACACAGGCGCCCACGTCGTCGCGACGACCTACGCGCTGGTCGTGGTCAGCTCGGCAGCGGGAACGTCGAGCGGCGAGCACACCGTTCGACGTCGCTGGCTGTCCGTGGACGCCGGCGCCTGGCAGCCCGAGACGGCAACATTGACGGTGACCTGGGCCGACGGCGGGCGCGCCGCACAGTGGTCCTTCCGCGACCAGCAGACTCTGCTGCCCGAGACGGTTCGGGAGCGGGTCCAGACCAGCGTCGTCCTCTCGATGCACCTCAACCTCGACGACCGGAGGACGGGCCGCGTCGCCATACGGCAGGATCTCGCCACTCGCGAGCTGATCCCTCAGACGATCCTGGGACGTTATACGCGTGCCGACGACCCCGAGGTGCAGGCGCACGTCCAGGCCGCTTTGGCGCATCTGAGGGACCAGGTCGGACTTCCGGCCTGACCGGGTTCGCAGGCGGGGAGCCAGTTTCAGGACTGGCGAAATCCTTTGCTACAGTCTCACCCGCAGCATTCCCCTGTAGCTCAATTGGCAGAGCAGCCGACTGTTAATCGGCAGGTTACTGGTTCGAGTCCAGTCGGGGGAGCAAACCCGCAGGTCAGCGGCTT
>JBBRWQ010000015.1:0-50877 GCA_038249115.1 Actinomycetales bacterium | reverse complement strand
TTCGGCATTGCCCTGGGTCGCGTCTGGCGCGAGGTCGAGGGCGAGCTCGCATCACTGCCCTGCGAGTCATTGTCCGGCGATCATGCGGCGGATGAAGCCCCTGCAGATCACCCCGGCGACGAGCTCACATCACGACGGCAGGCACGCAAGATCAGCTGACTCCTTAACGTCGGCGGTGGCCCGGTTCCCTGATGGGGACCGGGCCATCGTCGTATCCACACCGCTGTGACGACGTCGCAGAATTGCCCGAGTGCTAATCTGACGTCGCCGTTTACCCCGTGCGGGAGAGTCCCCGTGCCATGCGAGATCCCCGGGTGGGGACACATAGTGGCGGGGCGCCGAAGGGGCAAACCTCCCCGGAACCTCTCAGGCGCCAGGACCGCACGGGCAGGCAGCTTGAAGCCAGCCCAAGGCGACAGGCGGGGAGGTCCGTGACCGCTCACGGCAGGTTGCTGCCGCCCGCGTGAGGAGCCTTCGATGACCATTGACTCGACCCCCGCCATTGACTCGACCCCTGCGACCGAGGCGGACTTCATCTCCCGGCACATCGGTCCCGACCCCGACGACGTCGCGGCCATGCTCAAGGTCGTCGGCCAGCCCAGTCTGGAGGCGATGCTCGACACGGCGATGCCGGGCGTCATCCGCAGCGAGCGGGCACTTCGCCTCGACGCGGCACCCACCGAGCAGGCCGTCGTTGAGGAGCTGCGCGCCCTGGCCTCTCGCAACACGGTGCTGACGCAGATGATCGGCCTGGGTTACTACGGCACGGTCACCCCCGCGGTGATCAGGCGCAACGTGTTCGAGAGCCCGGCGTGGTACACCTCCTACACGCCGTACCAGCCGGAGATCTCCCAGGGCCGGCTCGAAGCCTTGATCAACTTCCAGACAGTCATCACCGAGCTCACCGGTCTACAGACCGCCAGTGCCTCACTGCTGGATGAGAGCACCGCAGCCGCCGAGGCCATGGCGCTGATGCGTCGTGCCAGCAAGTCAGCAGCGGATGCTGTCCTGATCGTAGACGAACATGCGTTTCCCCAGTCGATCGCCGTCATGCAGACTCGCGCCAAGCCGCTCGGCCTGGGCATCGTCGTCGCCGACCTGAGCGGCGTCACCACGGCCGAGGGACTGACCACGGTGGCCGGCGGGAAGGGCGTCTTCGGTGTCATCGTGCAGTACCCCGGCGCCGATGGTGAGCTGCGTGACTGGTCGGCTCTGGCCGCCGCCGCACACGAGGTGGGCGCACTGGTCACCGCTGCGGCCGACCTGCTTGCGCTGACCCTCGCCACGCCTCCGGGGGAGTGGGGCGCCGACGTCGCCGTCGGAAGCAGCCAGCGTTTCGGCGTGCCGATGGGCTTCGGTGGTCCCCACGCAGGCTTCATGTCGGTCCGCGCCGGCCTCGAGCGCACGATGCCAGGCCGCCTCGTCGGACTCAGCATCGACGCTGACGGCCACCCGGCATACCGCCTCGCCCTGCAGACCCGTGAGCAGCACATCCGCCGCGAGAAGGCCACCTCCAACATCTGCACCGCCCAGGTGCTCCTGGCCGTCATGGCCGCCATGTATGCCGTTTACCACGGACCTGCTGGCCTGGCCCGGATCGCCCGACAGGTTCACGGTCACGCCGCGGCGTTGGCGCAGGGTCTGCGAGACGGCGGGATCGAGGTCGAGACCCAGCACTTCTTCGACACCATCACGGTTCACGTGGCGGGTCGTGCCGCCGAGGTCGTTGCCGAGGCCGCGGCTCGTGGGGTGAACCTCTGGCAGGTCGGCGTCGATCACGTCTCGGTGAGCACGGACGAGACCACCGGCCTGGACCACCTGTCGGCGGTGTGGGCCGCGTTCGGAGTGGCCGGCCTGCCCACTGTCGCCGCTGTGGAGACTCTCAGCTGGCCTGAGGCGCTGATTCGGGAGTCGGGCTACCTGACCCACCCGGTGTTCCACAGTCACCACAGCGAGACGGCGATGCTGCGCTATCTGCGCCGGCTCTCCGACCGGGACTACGCCCTCGACCGGGGCATGATTCCGCTCGGGTCCTGCACGATGAAGCTGAACGCCACCACCGAGATGGAGCCGGTTTCCTGGCCCGAGTTCGCCAATCTGCATCCGTTCGCCCCGACCACCCAGACCACGGGGATTCTGTCCGTGATCAAGGACCTCGAGGCCTGGCTGTGCGAGATCACCGGCTACGACGCGGTGACGCTCCAGCCCAACGCCGGCTCACAGGGCGAGCTGACCGGACTGCTCGCCATCCGCGCCTATCAGGAAGCTCAGGGCCAGTCAGCCCGCAACATCTGCCTGATCCCCGCTTCGGCGCACGGAACGAACGCGGCCAGCGCTGCCATGGCCGGGCTCAAGGTCGTGGTGGTCAAGACCGCAGGGACCGGCGAGATCGAGATGGACGACCTGCGGGCCAAGATCACGACGCACCGCGACAACCTCGCGGCGATCATGGTGACCTACCCCTCGACCCACGGTGTCTTCGAGGACACCATCACCGAGCTGTGCGAGCTCGTCCACGAGGCCGGTGGCCAGGTCTACGTCGACGGAGCCAACCTCAACGCGTTGATCGGCGTCGCGCAGCCGGGCAAGTTCGGCGGCGACGTGTCACACCTGAACCTGCACAAGACGTTCGCCATCCCGCACGGTGGCGGCGGCCCCGGGGTCGGTCCGGTGGCTGTGCGCAACCACCTTGCGCCATATCTCCCCAACCATCCTTTGGCCCCGGAAGCCGGACCCGCCACGGGCGTGGGCCCGGTCTCGGGAGCTCCATTCGGGTCGGCGAGCATCCTGCCGATCTCGTGGGCCTACGTGCGGCTCATGGGCGGTGCCGGGCTGACCCGTGCAACGCAGGTCGCCGTCTTGTCGGCCAACTACATCGCCGCCCGGCTTCGTGAGTACTACCCGGTGCTGTACTCCGGCAACGAAGGGATCGTGGCGCACGAGTGCATCCTTGACCTTCGCGGGATCACGGACGACACAGGAGTGTCTGTGACAGATGTCGCCAAGCGGCTCATCGACTACGGGTTCCACTCGCCGACGATGTCCTTCCCTGTCGCCGGCACGCTCATGGTTGAGCCGACCGAAAGCGAGGACCTCACCGAGATCGACCGTTTCTGCGACGCGATGATCGCCATCCGCGGCGAGATCGACCAGGTCGCCCGCGGCGAGGTATCAGTCACTGACAGCGTGCTGCACCATGCCCCACACACGGCAGCCTGCCTGGTCGAGGAGTGGGACCACCCCTACGACCGCAAGCTCGCCGCGTTCCCTGCCGGCGTGGACAGGCTGTCGAAGTACTGGCCGCCGGTGCGTCGCCTCGACGAGTCGTATGGCGACCGCAACCTGGTCTGCTCCTGCCCGCCGCCGGAGGCATTCGAGGACTGAGTCTTCGAGTCACAGCCGCTTTGATGCCGCCGCCGCCCTGCGAGGGGCGGCGGCGTCTCGGAAGGGCTGGTCTTGGGCAGCGTTGGTGGCTGTCGCTCTGGCAGGGTAGGGGCATGTCTGCTGACCCGCATCGCACTGTCACCATCACGCGCACCTCGGCTGGCCACTACACCGCGGTCAACGGTCGAGGTGGCGTTCTCGACTTCGGCACGGGGAACGTCGATGACTTCACACCGGTCGAGCTGTTCCTTGCCGCCATCGGCGGGTGCGCGGCGGTCGACGTCGATGTCCTCACGACCCGTCGGGCCGAGCCAGAGTCATTCGTGGTTCAGGTCGACGGCGAGAAGGTACGCGACGTGGGGGGCAACAGGATGGAAGAGCTGTCCGTGACCTTCCGGCTGACGTTCCCCGAAGGCGAGGGTGGTGACGCCGCTCGTGCTCTCCTGCCCGACGCAGTGAAGAGGTCACATGACCGTCTCTGCACCGTCAGCCGGACCGTGGAGCTGGGCACTCCCGTCGCAACCTGCATCGAGGACTGACCACCCATGAGGCTCAACTACCGCATCCTGAACGTCTTCACCGATGGTGACAACCCGTTTTCCGGCAACCCGCTGTGTGTGTTCGAGGACGCCACCGGCCTGTCGGACCAGCTCATGAGGGACCTGGCTCGTCAGCTCAATCTCTCCGAGACGACCTTCGTGACGCCAGGGGAAGGCGGAGCCACAGCGTCGGTGCGTATCTTCACACCCAACTTAGAGATGCCCTTTGCCGGGCATCCCACGCTGGGCACGGCACACGTCGTGCGTGAGCTGTTCGACGCTGGGGACGCAGTCGTCCTTCGTATGCCGGCCGGGGACATCGCGGTCGCGGCTGATGGAAGTGCCTGGACTCTCCGAGCCAACACCCCGACAACCAGAGAAGTCGCCGTCACGGCGGAGAACCTGGCCCGCACCGTTGGGTTGTCGCCGAGTTCCATTGCCGCACAACCTCTGTGGGTCAACGTCGGTGTCGAGCAGCTGGTCGTCCCGCTCCGGTCGGCCGACGACGTCAGGGCGGCCCAGGCCGACCCCCGTCTGCTGCAGGAGTTCGGTACCGGGGCCGAGGGCGAGGCGCTCATGTACATCTGGGCGCCGACCGGCCCAGAGACCATCGAGTCCAGATTCTTCTTCATCCAGGACAACGCGGCGATCGAGGACCCGGCGACCGGGTCGGCTTGCGCCAACCTGGGCGGCTGGTTCGTGGCCAACGGGCAGAGGGGAATTCGTCGCCGGATCCGCCAGGGAAGTGCGATTCAGCGCCCCTCGGTCCTCGACCTGTCCGTGGACGACGACGGCGTCGTCTTCGTCAGCGGCACCGTGCGTGAGGTCGGACGCGGGACGTTCGAGATCTGATGGCGACGTACATCGCGTTCCTGCGGGCAATGAACGTCGGCGGCCGTTTCTTCAAGATGGCTGAGCTGCGAACAGGCCTGTCCGACATGGGTTTTGGCGAGGTCGAGACCTACATCCAGAGTGGCAACCTGCGCCTCACATCGGGGCTGCGGTCCGTAGCCAAGGTCGAGCTCGCTGTCGAGACGGCGCTGGCGGAGCTCTGCGGTTTCACGGTGCGGACCATCGTCCGGACGCCCACGCAGCTTGCCGGGGTGACGGCATACGGGATGGGTCTGGAGTCTCCACTGGCGACTCTGCCGAAGGGGGAGGCCCGACGTTATGTCACCTTCCTCAAGGAAGATCCGGATGACGCGCTCGTCGCGATGATGAACGGCTGGGACGTGGCGGGGGAGCGGGCCCACGTCAACGGCCGTGAGGCGTACATATGGTTTGCGCATCCGTCACACGAGGCGAAGTTGTCCAACGCACGGATCGAGCGCGGGGGAGTGGTGGCCACCACGCGGGACTGGAAGGTCGTCTCGGCCCTGGGGGACATGTGGGGCGATTGAAGACGTACGACAAGGTTCGCCAGATGGCGGCACACCGTATGCAGCTGCGGGTCGTGGTCTCTTCGGCGATCGTGGCTGTCTGGAGCCTCTGGTGGGCATGGAGGCTGTGGCCCGACTCCGGTGTGTCGTGGCACTTCTCAGTTGACGGCGCCAACCTGCTTCTGCACGGCTCCGGCCTCCGCCTCTTCGCTGACGCCCCGTGGCTGCAGACCGGCCCACTCTCGCTGGTCGTGGCCGCTGCGCTAGCCCCTCTACCCGCCAGCGTCGGCAAGAGCCTGGCCCTGATCGCGATGACGGCAGCCGGACCGCTTCTCATGGCAGCGGTGGCCCAGGTGTTGGTGGCCCAGGCTTGATAGGTCCTGGAGGTCATGGCGGACCACCGCCGGGCTTTGGTGGTTCTGGCGGCGCACCTGCACCTGGCGGTCCTTAGGGTAGTCCGCACCGTTGTACGCCATACCTGAAATGCTGCTTAGTTGACATAATGTAGATTATCGGCGAACTCTCATCCCCACCAGAACGACGCTGCGATGATCACATACACGGCAATGAGCGCCGCGCCCTCGATCCAGTTGGACTCACCGTCGAAGGTGATGAACGCGCTCAGGATCACCGCAATCGCCACTGAGACGATCAACAACGGCGAGAACACCAGCGTCAGGGCCGCGAACCCCAGGACCTGGGACAGGATCACCAGAACCGGCGCCAGCACCAGCGCGATCTGCATCGGCGAGTTGATCACCACCGCGAAGGCGTACTCGGACCGGTTCTTTGCCGCGAGCTGCACCCCGACCACGTTCTCGATGGCATTGCCGGCGATGGCCACGATCACCAGGCCGGCGAACGCTTCTGAGATGTGCAGGGTCTGCATGGCGGGCTCGAGCGAATGCACGAACCAGTCAGAGACGAACGCGGCCAGCACCGCAGCCAGAGTCAGCAACCCAACAGCGAGGGCAGTCGGCCAGCGAGGCGCCTCCCGCTGCAGGCTCTCCTCGACAGGTGCGTCCGAGCCTCGTCTCAGCGAGCTGGGCAAGGTCAGCGCGAACAGCAGTAGCAGGATGGCGGACACGATGAGCGACAAGGTGTTCTCATGCTGGGAAGCCGGGGTGTGCAGGAAGTGAGCCAGGGACGGCAGAACCAGGGCGGCGACTGACAGCACCATCAGCACGATGATGCTGCGAGCCCTTTCAGAGTCCAGCTTCTGAGTACCGTGCTTGAGTCCCCCGACGACAAAACACAGGCCTAGCACGAGCAACAGGTTGGCCAGGATGGACCCGATCAGGGCTGCCTTGACCACGTCCACCAGCCCGGCCTTCAGCGCGAACAACCCAATGAACAGCTCAGGCAGGTTACCCAGCGCCGACTGCAGCACTCCGGTGGCGCCCGGCCCGAACCTGTCACCGAGCTGTTCCACCGACCGGCCGACCAGTGATGCCAGCAGGGTGACCGCCACCGCCGCGCACAGGAAGGCCACGACGGCCCCCCCACCGGCAAACCGCGTCAGAGCGGCCAGAACCACCGCCGCCGCTCCCCCGCCGATGATGATGATATCTGATCGGACAAACGTTCGAGTCCCGATGATGGCCATGGTCGCCATAGTGCCTCATCTCCGGCAGCGCGCGACTGATGACCTCGCCCCTCCCCGCCATCAGCATTCCTACGTTGCATGCGGAGGGTTTTTGCAGGGGGAAGGTGCCCCAGACGGACTAGTTAGATAGGGTCAGATTTCGGCGTATTGACCTCGGTTTGCTGACGGTCGTTCCTAGACTTCGTAGAAGCAGGGGCCCACACACGGGCACCGTTCAGGACAAGCGCTGGCGGAGGCTTTGAGTAAGAACCTGTTTGTCTGGCACGGTGGGATCAGGCGTGCCCTGCCGATCCTGGGCGTTGCGCTGGCCTTGATGGTCAGCAGTCTGGCCCTGCCCGCCGTACCCGCGAACGCGGGCGTCAAGCCACGGCCCTCGGTGGTCGACGCCGAGGTCCTGACCCCGTATCAGCTCACCACCCAGGTCAAGGCGGCCGAAGCGCTTCGGGCAGAGCTGATGAAGTCGAGCGCCCAGGTGGCTGTGGCGAACACCCGCCTCGAACGCCTCGCCGCGCAAGCCACGACGCTCTTGGCAAACCTGTCGGCGGCCCGGACAGGCCAGGCCGCCGCCGAGACCGAGGCCGCCGCCCAGCAGGCCCATCTGGTCGAGCTCGGCCTGGAGGTTGCGGCCGCACTGAACGCTCTGGGGCAACTGGCCAGCGACGCATATATCCGCGGCGGCGGTCCGCTTGGCGACATCGTCGCGATGTTCGAAGTGCTGACCGCCCCCTCGGCCGACAAGAACACCGACTCCATGGCGACGGTGCAGTACCTCATCGACGGCCGTGCGCGACTCTTCGAACGCCTTGAGTCCTTGCGGTCCGAACAGGTCGTCACGTCGGCTAGGGCAGAGGCTGCCAGCCAGCAAGCCGCAACGGCAGCCGCAGCCGCCGCCGAGGCCAAGGCCAAGCTCGACACGGTCATCGCCCAGCAGCGCAGCGCGCTCGAGCTGCTGCAGAACGCGCAGGCTGACCAGGTCGGCAAAGCCGCAGGTCTCCGTGGCGCGCTGCTGCGTTCAGAGAACCGCCTGGCCAGAGAGGCCGACAAACGCCTTGCTCAGGCACTTCAAGGTCAGGACTTCAAGCTGCTGATGGACAGTAGCCCCGACTGTGGCAAGGACACCGCGAACTACCCCAACGGCCGGTTCCCGGCCAGTGCCTTGTGTCCGCTGTATGCCGCACCTGACGAGGGTCTGCCCCGCGACAACGCCATGGCCTTCAATGCCATGAGCAGGGCCTACGAGGAGCAGACAGGGTCGCCGCTCTGTGTCACTGACGCCTATCGGACCTTCGCCGAGCAGGTTGTGGTCCAGCTCGCGACCCCAGAGCTGGCTGCTGTCCCCGGGACCAGCCAGCACGGCGTCGGCCTTGCGGTCGACCTCTGCGGAGGCGTCCAGAGCTTCGCAACAGCGGCGCACCTGTGGATGGATCGACATGCCCCGCTCTACGGATGGTTCCAGCCCGCATGGGCAGACTCGACGGGTGCGCTGCCCGAACCCTGGCACTGGGAGTTCGCCAGCTGAGCAGTTCGCTCGCTGAGCAGGAGCTGGACACGATCCCGATCGAGGGTCGATTTTTCCTTACCATGAAGTCGGCATGTGGAAGGCTGCCGGCATGACGAGCGCCGTCGACTCCCCTGTCGAGAGCAGACCCCGCAAGGACACCGCTCACCAGAGGGCCTGGTACTGGTACGACTGGGCCAACTCGGCATACGTCACCACGACCCTGACCGTCCTCATGGCGCCGTACCTGACCGTCATCGCCAAGAAGGCGGCCTGTCCCACTCAGCCCAGTGACGTCGCCTGCCTCAACCACCTGAGCGTGGTCGGCATACCGGTGGATCCCGGGTCCCTGGTCTTCTATGTCCTCACCGTGTCAACCATCCTGTCGACGATCGTCCTGATCTTCATCGGCGCTCTTGCGGACCGCTCCCCCAGGCCCGTGCGGCTGTTCGGCACGTTCGCCTGGGCGGGAGCAGCGGCAGCGTCCGCGATGTTCCTGGTCAGCGGTGACAACTGGAAGCTGGGAGTGCTCCTGCTGATCGTCGCCAACCTGTGCCTGGGATCGTCCCTCGTCATCTACGACGGGTTGCTCTGCCGGATCGCGGGCCCCGACGAACGGGACAGGGTGTCGAGTCGCGGCTGGGCCTGGGGCTACCTCGGTGGTGGCCTCCTGCTCGCGCTCAACCTCGGCCTGTTGACCCTGGACAAACAGATCGGCATCTCGCAGGGAACGGCAGTGCGGATCAGCCTGCTCTCCGCCGGGCTGTGGTGGGGCGTCTTCACGATCATCCCGGTGGTGGGTCTTCGAGACCTACGGGGCGCGCCCCAGACTGGCAGCGGCGATCGAGCTGGGGTGATCAGCGGCAGCCTCGCACAGCTGGCCAGCACCTTCCGCGAGCTGCGCGGCTATCGGCAGACCATGCTGTTCCTGCTCGCCTACCTGTTCTTCAACGACGGTATCCAGACCGTGATCACCGCCTCGAGCGTCTACGGCGCCGAGGAGCTGAAGTTCAGCAGCAGCCAGCTGATCGAGATCATCCTGCTCGTGCAGTTCGTCGCCTTCATAGGCGCCCTGCTGTTCGGGCGCCTGGCGGGCCGGTTCGGGGCATGGCGGGTGGTGCTCAGCAGCCTGGTCATCTGGACGTTCGTGGTGACCATGGCCTTCTTCGTGCCCGCCGAGGAGTTCCTGATCTTCGCCGGCCTGGCCGTGCTGATCGGGATCGTACTGGGTGGCAGCCAGGCGCTCTCCCGCTCGATGTACAGCCAGCTGATCCCGCGCGGGCGCGAGGCCGAGTTCTTCAGCCTCTACCAGGCCATGGAACGCGGCACGAGCTGGTTTGGGACGCTCGTCTTCGGGTTGGTACACCAGTTCACCCACTCCTACCGCTGGGCCATCATCGCCCTGATCGTGTTCTTCGTCGCGGGAGGTCTGATCCTGTCCAGGGTCCGGATGAGCGAGGGCATCGTCGCGGCCGGCAACGAGGTGCCAGCGGTGATATAGGAGGAACCCCAACCGCGGTAGACTGGTATTCGGCAGATATCTGCCGAATCCGGAACATTGAGGCTAACGATGTCGTTATGCCCAGTGAAACCCCACGCAAAACCTGGTGTGGGCAGCATGTTTGGAGTTCCCCCTCATGGCCGAACGATCACTTCGTGGCACCAATCTGAGTGCCCTCAGCATGGAGACCGACACCAACGTCGTGCTCAGCGAACGTCAACTCATCCGTTACGTGTGCCCCGACAAGCACATCAGCGAGCTCCCGTTCTCGGTCGAGGCAGATGTCCCCACGGTGTGGGAATGCCGCTGTGGTCTGGAAGGCCGACTGGTGGACGGCCCCGAGCCCGAGTACAAGAACGTCAAGGCAGTTCGCACCCACTGGGACATGTTGCTGGAGCGCCGGTCCATCCCCGAGCTTGAGGCTTTGCTCAAGGAACGGCTGGCGTTGCTGCGCGCATCCCGTGGTGAGAAGCCGCGCCGGAAACGCACCGCCTGACCCGCTCACGCGTCGACCGACAAGCCCCGTGCTGCCTCCCCTCCATGGCCGCGGGGCTTGTTGCTGTCCGGATGTCGTATGCCGTGTCACCCGCTCGGACGCCCCTCAGATGACCTCGCCACGAATGATGCCGGACCTCTGAATGAGTCGCTGTTCGACGATGTCCTGCAGCCACCGGCGGGTGAGCGGCCTGGTGACTGGCAGGATGAAGAAGAACCCGACGATGTCGGTCAGGAAGCCGGGAGTCAGCAGCAGGGTTCCGCCGATCAGCACCAAGGCCGCGTCGGCCAGCTCACGGCCGGGCATCTTGCCGGTGTTCAATGCCACCCGAAGGCCCTGCCAGGACCGGCGCCCCTCACGCTTGACGAGATAAGCACCCAGCGCGGACTCCACCAACAGCAGCGCAAAGGTCCGCCAGCCGCCGATCACTGTGCCCACCGCGACGATCACGGCGATCTCGGCGATCGGCACGATGAGCAGTGCGAGAAAGACGATCCATCCGAGTCGGGGCCGCCGGCGCCCGCCACGGGTCAGGCGTCGAGCCGGTGCCATCGAGGCTCCCTTCGGATCAGCGTCGTGACCTGGCCGAGCCGATACCTGACGCCCCACGTCGTGACGCTGCGCAAGGCTTCTTTGACAATGCCCTGGCTCATCTTGGAGTCGCCGATCGTCCGCTCAACAAAGGTGATCGGCACCTCGACCACGCTCAGTCCGCGACGCACGGCCCGCCATACGAGATCGACCTGGAAGCAGTAACCGGCGGAGGCGACTTCATGCAGGTCCAGGGCGCGCAGGGCGGACGCACGGTAGGCCCTGAACCCCCCGGTGGCGTCACCGATCGGCGTGCCGAGAAGCATGCGGGTGTAGACATTGGCGCCGCGGCTGAGGACTTTGCGATGGAGGGGCCAGTTGACCACCGAGCCGCCGGGCACCCAGCGGGAGCCGAGCGCCACATCAGCATCGGCAAGCGCCCCCAGCAGGCGCCGGAGCTGCTCGGGCTGGTGCGACCCGTCTGCATCCATCTCGACGAGCACGTCATAGCCCTTGTCCAGCGCCCACGCGAACCCGGAGAGGTAGGCCGCGCCCAGCCCCTCCTTGCGCTCGCGGTGCAGGACCCGAACCTGGTCGTCCTCGGTAGCCAGCTGGTCAGCGACGGCACCGGTGCCATCCGGGGAGCTGTCGTCCAGAACCAGCACATCCGCCTCGGGCACGGCCTTGCGCAGCCGCGCCACGATCAGCGGGAGGTTCTCGCGTTCGTTGTAGGTCGGGATCAGCACCACGATCGTGCCGATCGGGGGCCGGACCTCTGGGTCTGTCATGAACGTCCTTCGCATGTGGTCACGCCGGTACTGGGTCGAGCCACCGACACTACCGGCGACGGCGTCTCAACCCGAGCAGTACCAACAACATCGCCAGACTGATGCAGGCAAGGTACTCGGGCCAGGCGCCGACCCGGTCAGCCACTGTGAGGTCGGTGCGCAGCGGGAGGTCGGCGGCAAGCACTGCCGATGTGAACAACGTCGTGCGCTGGTGCGCAGTTCCGTCAGGAGTGATCAGCGCGCTGACCCCGACCGTCGACACGTGCACGATCGCGCGCCCATGCTCGATGGCACGGATCCGCGAGATGGCCAGCTGCTGGACGGACTCGTCGGTGAACCCGAACGTGGCGTTGTTGGTCTGGACGAGCAGGACATTGGCGCCCTTGTTGACGGTGTCGCGCATCAGCCCGTCGTAGGCCACCTCGAAACAGATGATGGGGCCGGCCGAGATGGTGCCGCCCCCGCGAGCAGGAACCCGGAACACGACGGGGCCGGGGCCGGCCGCGAAGTCCGACGCGACCAGGTCGACCTTGTCGCTGAAGTGGCGGAAGAAGGAGCGGTAGGGGATGTATTCGGCGAAGGGGACCGGGTGTTGCTTGACGTAACGGGCGGTGACTCCCTGCCCAGGCAGATACAGCAGGCTGGCGTTGGACACGCTTGGCCGCGGTTCGTTCAGGACGGCGCCGAGGATGAGCGGTGCCTTGATGGCGTTCACAGCCTTGTTGATGACGGCAGCTGCGTCAGCATTTCGCAGCGGGTCGATGTCGGACGCGTTCTCCGGCCACACGACAAGGTCCGGGTGGGGCTGCTCCCCCGCCTGCACTGCTGCCGCCGCTCTCAGGGTCGCATTGGCGTGGTTGTCCAGTACCGCCCGCCGCTCCGCGTTGAAATCCAGGCCTGGATGGGGCACGTTGCCCTGGACTGCCATGAACCGCGCGGTCGGCCCGTCGGTCGGGATCGGGACCAGCAGCGGCAGCAGCACGACGGCGACCGCGCCCACCGACAAAACTCCGCCGGCGATCTGAGCCCCCCTGATCAAGCGGGCAATGCCTGCAGCCAGGAGCCCTCCGGCCAGAGCCACGCCGAACGTCACAGCAGGGGCGCCGCCGAGCGCCGCCAGGGCGGCAAGGGGCGAGTCTGCCTGGCTGAACGCCAGGCGTCCCCAGGGGAACCCGCCGAACGGAGTGTTGCCCCGCAGGGTCTCCTGGGCGACCCAGGCCAGTGCCACGACCATGGGCCGCACGTCGGCAGCGCCAGTGGCCGCCTCCGCGCTCGTCAACGGCCAGCCGAGCCCATCTCGCTGCAGCAGGGAGCAGACCAGGCCGAGCAGCGCGACATACAGCGACTCGAGCACGGCCAGGGCGATCCACGGAAGCGCCCCGACGTAAACGCCGGACCACGACAACAGCGGCAGGAAACAGGACAAGCCGCTGACCAGCCCGAGCAGTGCGCCTTGCCAGGGCGCGGCACCGCGTGTCGCCAATGCCAGGAGCGCGACGCCGATCGGCGCCATGGCCCAGAGGTCATGCGAGGGAAATGCCAGCCACAGAGCCAGACCGGAGACGACGGCAAGTGGGAAGCGGTGCACCGCGTCAGGCTAGATCACCGCGATGCCCCCCGGACACAGCAGAGCCCGCGTCGCCGTTGGGACCAGTCCGAAAGCCGACAGGATGCCGCTCCGAAACTGTTGTCTACTAAGCACGCGGGCTATGCCGTTGGCAGCCTCCTACACGTCGCGAGGTGGTCACAATGCACGTGATCTCGTGGAACTGGTTGACATGGCGGCTGCGCGCGCAAACCACCGTGGATCCCGGAGATTCCGAAGCTTTGTGACCCCCACGATGCTGGATTGAACGGCGGCCAACTTGATGAAACCTACTCGCTCATCACTTGTTGTCAACCCCGCGTTCACCTGCAGTTATCCGAGGAACTTGCAGGTCAGAGGCTCGTCCAATTCCGTTGCGAATACAAGGGTTCTTGCCGTTCAACGGCGTGTCGTGGGCGACACGCCGACAACGACGATCGGACCTCGGTCAAGAAGAAGAGGACGGTACGACGACGACGCCGCGAGCGCTGGTAGCTATGACCGGTATGTCCAATACATCAGCTGCGGACTCGCCCCGCGCGGGGTTGCCACGCGCGATGATCCGCAGCTCGAACGCCATCTCACGACTGCGCGAACCGACCCGGACGAGGTGGGCCACGATCTCGATGCAGTCACCGGCCCGGACCGGCGCCATGAACTGGACGTCGCTGTAGGAGGCGAACAGTCCTTCGTCGCCGTCGGTGCGAATGCACATCTCGGTCGCGACGTCACCGAAGGCGGCCAGCGAGTAGGCGCCGTCTACCAGGTTGCCGGCATAGTGAGCGTGGTTGTAGGGGACGTAACGACGGTGCGTCACCGTCATACCGGCTGTGGCTGGTCCGCTAGTGCTCATCGTGCCTGCTCCTTCATGGTGGCCATGGCGTGAACAAGATAGGACGCAACCTCGCCCGGTGTGGTGCCCTTGCCGAAGATACGGTCAACCCCGAGCTGGCCGGCCAGCCCCTGTTCGAAGCGAGGGCCACCGACGACCAGCAGTGGAACCTGTCCGGCTGGGTAGGCCTCGCGGAAGGCGGCCGACATCGTCATGGTGTTGTGGATGTGGGCGTCCTTCTGGGTGACGACCTGGCTGACCAGCACGGCGTCGGCCTTTGCTGCCCGGGCGCGGGCCACGAGCTCGGGCACCAGCACCTGGGCGCCGCAGTTCACCACGGTGATCTCGCTGTAGTACTCCAGGCCCTTCTCCCCCGCGAACCCCTTGATGTTCAGGATCGCGTCGATTCCCACCGTGTGGGCGTCGGTCCCGATACAGGCACCGACCACGACCATCGGGCGACGCAGCTGCTTCTTGATCGCGGCGTTGACGTCCTTGGCGGTCAGCATCGGGAACTCGCGCTCGATCACCTCGACGGCGCGCAGGTCCACCAGATGCGTGGCGCTGCCGTAGATGACGAAGAAGGTGAAGTCGGGTCCCATCGCCTTGGCGTGAACGAGCATCGCGGGCGCCAGGCCCATCTTGGCAGCCAGCTGGAGCGCGGCGCCCTCAGCCAGCTTGTCGTGCGGTATCGGCAGGGTGAACGAGACCTGGACCATGCCGTCGCCGGTGGTGTCGCCATACGGCCGGATGATGTCTGGGGTGCTCATCTGCCGATACCTCCTTCTGTCCGTGTGGCTTCCAACAAGGTGGTGACCGGGTTGTCGTAGCCGGGTTCGCGCTTGACCACACCGTCCAGGCCCTTGCCGGCATCGGCGGGGCGCTTCATCAACCCGAAGGTCCCGTCGCCGATGGCCCGCAGGAGAGGGACCGATCCGGGCTCGCCCTTGTCATCGACGATCCGCTCCATCAGGTCGACGGCCTCGGACAGGACCTGGCGAGCGCGGGTCTGGATGAACCCATCGCGAGGGGGGTGGAAGTCCTCGGCCAGGCCACCGGCTGCGTTGATGACATAGCGGACGTTCTGCAGGGCCAGGTCACGGTCGGACAGGAACGGGGTGACCACCGCCTCGGTCATCATGCCGACCAGAAGGATGTCCTGGCCGGTCATGGCCCCCACGAGGTTGAAAAAGCCGTCCAGCAGGTAGCCGCGAAAGATGTCGCCGGTCATGTGCTTGGTCGGCGGCATCCACTTCAGCGGCGCATGTGGAAACAGCTGGCGAGCGAGCAACGCCTGCGCCAGCTCCATCCGGAACGAGTCAGGGATGTCCGGGCTGATCTCGAACGCGTGACCCAAGCCCAGCTGCCAGTCCTGCAGCCCCGCCTCCTTGGCGAAGTACTCGTTCATCAACTGGCTCACGGTGACGGTGTGGGCCGCCTCAACCGCGTCAGCAGTGGTCAGGTAGTTGTCCTCACCGGTGTTGATGATGATGCCGGCGCGGGCGTGGACCTGACGCGAGAACCGCTGGTCCACGAAGGTTCTGATCGGGTTGATATCGCGAAAGAGGATGCCGTACATCGAGTCGTTCAGCATCATGTCGAGCCGCTCGAGCCCGGCCATGGTCGCGATCTCGGGCATGCAGAGCCCGGATGCGTAGTTGACTAGGCGGATGTAGCGCCCCAGCTCCTTGGACACCACGTCCAGCGCCGCCCGCATGAGCCGGAAGTTCTCCTGGGTGGCGTACGTGCCGGCATAGCCCTCTCGGGTCGCACCCTCGGGCACGAAGTCCAGCAGCGACTGGCCGGTCGACCGGATGACAGCGATGACGTCGGCACCCTCACGGGCCGCGGTCTGCGCCTGCGGGATGTCCTCGTAGATGTCACCGGTCGCCACGATCAGGTAGATCCACGGCCGCTGCTTGGGATCGCCGTGTCGCTTGATCAGGCGCTCGCGGGTGGCACGATTCTTGTCGATGCGGTTCATGCCGGGCTTCACCGACCGCAGCGCCAGTCTCTGCGCGGCGGTGGACTCGCGGCCCTCTGGCAGCCGGAAGGACACCGAGCCGGCAGCGGACTTCTGGGCGAGAGTCAGCAGGTCGGGCGCCTCGCCTCGCCGCAACGCGTCGAAGACAGGCGTGGTGACCCCATGCTGAAGACCCACGTGGTCGCGGACCGAGTCGACCAGGTGGTTGACCCACGGCACGCCCTCGTGGTCGGCGCCGGAAAGTCCTGCGAGCCGAAGCACCGCGCGCTCGACAGACACCGTGGTGTGCGTCTTGGTCAGCTTGACCACCGGCGCTCCGGCCTTGCGGGCCAACGACCGTGCCTTGCGGATGACGACGGGGTCCAGGTCCAGCTTGGACGTGCTGAGGTTTGTGCGAGTGCTCATGTCAACGCTCCGCGGTCGAAGACGGTGCGACCGCGTATGACGGTGCGCAGGTTTGTGGGCAGTGTGACCCCGGGCGACAGGTCCGGCAGTCCGGTGGCGCCCGGTCGCGAGTCGGTGTCGAGAGACCAGACCGCGAAGCTCGCCGGCTGGCCCAGGTCGAGGTAGCCGCGGTCGTCAATGCCGGCGACGCGCCACCCGCCTCGGGTGTGCGCCCGGAACGCCGACTCGGCATCGATCCTGTGGGATGGTTCGTGGTGGAACGCCGCGGCCCGGATCGCCTGCCAGGGCGCGAACGGCGTGACCGGGCTGTCCGAGCCGAAAGCCATCGACAGGCCGGCGGCGGCCATCGTGGCGAAGCGGTTCATGCCGGCAACGCGGTCAGGACCCAGCCGCGCGGCATACATGCCATGCGGTCCGCCCCAGGCGGCGTCGAACGCGGGCTGGACCGAGGCGGTGACGCCGAGCTCGACCAGGGCCCTGATGCCCTCTGCGTCCATCATCTCGAGGTGCTCAAGACGGTGGCGCGCCGCGACCACGCGAGCGACTCCGATCATCCTTGCCGCGGCCTGCAAGCCCTGGATCACGGTCTCGGCTCCGGCGTCGCCGATCACGTGGAACCCGGCCTGGACGCCCGCCAGGGAGCACGCTGCGACGTGGTCCCGGACCTGGTCGACAGTGAGGTAGGCGTTGCCGCGATGGCCCGAGCCGTGACCCTCGCCGGCATCATGCCAATCGGCGTACGGCGCTCGCAGGGACGCGGTGCGCGAGCCGATCGAGCCGTCGACGTTGAGGTCGCCGGCCAGACCTCTGACGCCATGGAGGGCGGCCATCTCGCGGGCCTGTGCCTCGTCCTCGACCAGCTCGGCCCAGTAACCGACGACCTGGGGCCCATCACCGCGCTCGCCGGCAGCAAGGACGTCGGCCAGATCCTGAGCTGACGACAGGTGTGGTCCGGCATTCTCGTGCACCAGACCGATTCCGGCAGCGGCGGCGGCCATCAGCGCGGCGTCGATGTCAGCCCGGCGGTCGGTCGGGCTGATGCTGTCGCTGAACGCGTCACGGGCCGCATGGTGGGCCTCACGAGTGACCAGGCCGCTGTCGTTCCAGCCGGGAAGGTCCCGTGCGCCGGACGCCGCCGCGAGGGCCGACGAGATCGCAGCCGAGTGTCCGTCGACGCGAGGGACGTAGACAACGCTGCCGTAGGTCGCACGATCGAGCTCCTGGGCGGTGGGCGGACGCTGCTCGGACCGCCAGCTGTCCTCGTCCCAGCTGTGCGCGTAGACCGGCCGGCCGAGTCGCTTTCGGGCCGCGTCCTCGATCTTGGTGAGCGCCTCGTCCAGCGAGCGCACCACGCTGAGGTCGACACCGCGCAGCGCCAGTCCGGTCCCCGACGTGTGGATATGCGCGTCGACGAAGGCGGGGGTGACCATTGCGCCGTCGAGATCGACGACCGTGTCGACGCTGTCTTCGTGCCGTGCGGCAGCCGCTTCGGAGCCGATCCACGCAATCTGGCCGTCCTTGACAACCATGGCGGTCGCGTGGGGATCAACAGGGTTGTAGACGGCCCCGCCGCGATACAGCGTGGACGTCGTCGAGGATGCGGAGTCGTTGGTCACAGAGACTCAGTCTGCTCGCGGTCCAGCCGGCCCTCGAACAGCCCCCGCACCGCAGAGCTGCCTCGCAGCAGCTTCAGCGCGTAGTCCGCATGCCCAGGGACGTAGCCGTTGCCGATCAGCATCCGCACATCAGCGGCCAGACCTTCGGCCCCCAGCGCGGCCGCGGCGAAGTTGGTCGCCATCGAGAAGAAGATCACCGTGCCGCCCTGCGCTGTCGACAACAGGGCAGGCTGTTCGCACCCCGGGACGTCCACGCACACCACCGTGATGTCGGCCGGGCCGCCGGCTGCTTCGACCGCGGAGGACAGGCCCAGTGGCGAGCGAGCGTCCGCGATGACGATGTGGTCGGCTAGTCCGGTGCCCTCCAGCATCAGGGCCTCGCGCTTGAAAGGCACGACCGCGACCCGACGTCCGGCGCCGGCCTCGGCCGCCGCGGCCAGGGACATCGAGCCCGACTTGCCCGCGCCGCCCAGGACCAGGACCGACGGTGTAACGCCCCTCGCGGCGTATTCGCGGACCAGCCGGGCCACGAGGGCGGGTGCGCCGCAGACGTCCATCACCATCAGGGCCAGCTCGGGATCAAGGTCGGTGGGCAGGACAGCCGCGATGGACCTGCCGAACAGGATCGCGTGACCGGCTGCGGGCACCCGCTCCCCCATACCATCCCATCGGGCGAGGCCGTCGGTGATCTGCAACGGCGTCAGCGACAGTGACACCAACGTGGCGACGTGGTCGCCGACCGCAAGTCCCAGCGGGCTGGCGGGGCCAACCTCCGCGACGGTCCCGATGAGCATGCCGCCCGAGCCGGTAACAGGGTTCTGCATCTTGCCGCGCGTCGCGACGATGTCGAGGACAGCGGCCTTGACCGCTGCGCCGTCGGTGCCGCCACCCGGTAGCTGATGGACGCTGCAGAGCTGGCGATACGAGGCGGCGTCAAGATTCAGGACCTCGATGTCGATGCGCACCTCGTCCGACCAGATCTGCGGCGACGCATCCAGACGTTGAGAGGTCTGGGGCAGCGTGATCTGCTCCCCTGACGGTTCCAGGACCCGGTGCAGACCTACAGGTGAGCTCTCCGCCCAATCGACCGGGTTTCCCACAGTTTCCTCCTGGTTTCGGACCCGCCAAGGCGAATCTTGCGGTGCGATGACACATTGAACGCAAGTTCTCCCGTATCATGCCAGTTATGAGTGCAAAGATCGAACAGCCCTACGTCTATCGGCGCCGCGAGCTGGTGGAGCCAGACTGGACCCGCCTGCCCGGGTGGCACCACACGACCGCCGCCGACTGGGCCAGTGCCCAGTGGCAACGGGTCAACTGCATCAAGAGCATCAAGGGGCTGCGGGCGCTCATGGGCGATCTGCTCACCGACGCCTTCTACGCCGACCTGGAGCGGGACCAGGCCGAACGGGCCACGATGTCGATGCTCGTCACCCCGCAGATGATGAACACGATGGTCCCGGCCACCGGTGTGTACGACGACGGGGTGATGCCCGCTGCCGGTGAGGAGTTCACCCGCGCGTTCTACGCCGACCCCGTCCGCCGCTACATGCTCCCGGTCTTCAGCGACCGCCGCACGGACTGGCCAAGCCACCCTTACTCAACCCGTGACTCGTTGCACGAGCACGACATGTGGGTCGCCGAAGGCCTGACCCACCGCTATCCCACCAAGGTGCTGGCCGAGCTGCTGTCGACCTGCCCGCAGTACTGCGGGCACTGCACCCGGATGGACCTGGTGGGCAACTCGACACCGGTCATCCCCAAGCTCAAGTTCGACCTCAAGCCGGTCGACCGCTACGACGCGATGATGACCTACCTGCGCGCGACCCCCGCGGTGCGTGACGTGGTCGTCTCCGGTGGTGACGTCGCCAACATGCCATGGAAGAACCTCGAGGCGTTCCTGGACCAGCTGCTCCAGATCGACAACATCCGCGACATCCGCCTGGCCACCAAGGCACTGATGGGCCTGCCGCAGCACTGGCTGGCCGATGAGGTCGTCGAGGGAGTGGGCCGGGTGGCAACCAAGGCTCGCGAGCGCGGGGTATCGCTGGCGATCCACACCCATGTCAACAGCGCCCAGTCCGTGACGCCTGCGGTGGCCGCTGCCGCCCGGGCGATGCTGGACGCCGGCGTTCGTGACGTCCGCAACCAGGGCGTCCTGATGCGTGGCATCAACGACTCGGTCGAACAGCTTCTCGACCTGTGTTTCGCCCTGCAGGACGAGGCCTGGATCACGCCGTACTACTTCTACATGTGCGACATGATCCCGTTCGCCGAGCACTGGCGGCTCTCGCTGGCCGAGGCGCAGCATCTCCAGCACGACATCATGGGCTATCTGCCGGGCTTCGCGACGCCACGGATCCTGTGCGATGTTCCGTTCGTGGGCAAGCGTTGGGTCCACCAGGTCGACACCTACGACACAGAGCGCGGGATGTCGTTCTGGCGCAAGAACTACCGCACCTCGATCGAGGCCGCCGACACCGAGGCCCTGTCGCGCGAGTTCGTCTACTACGACCCGATCTACACGCTGCCTGAGGCCGGCCAGGCCTGGTGGCGCGAGAACGGTGATCTCGACGTGGCACATGCGGCCGCCGAGGCCAAGGCCGCTGCCAGCCACGCCGCGTCGGTGGCCCAGCTCGCCTGAGCAGCCGGGCCACCAGCAACAGGCTCATGCCGCAACCGTTAGCGGTTTTGTATCACCGTTGGCAGGTTTGTCAGCCGCAACGGTGATACAAACCCGCTAACGGAGACCTTGCCGGCCTCAACCTTGCCGCCGACGCCGCTTACCACGAGTGCACGCCCGTCCATCCGTGCAGCGAATCCTTCGTCGCCAAACGTTGCGAGGCACGACGCCGCCACCCAATGTCCGTTGTCACGCAGTTCTTGCTCTTCCATAGCGCGTACATACCTCGTGGGATGTGCTGCCGCTGTTGTCACCGAGGACAGCCAAGAAGCCGCCGGCCAAGAGTGCTACCCGTAGGCGGGCGTCTATGGCTGGTTGTTGCGAGGCGGGCTCCCGGGCACGCGGCTGCCGTCGTCGTCACTGCCGTCGTCGTTGTCGAAGAGCAGATCCGAGATCTGCAGATGTACCCGCTCGACATTCGGGACGTCCGGCAGGACCACACCAGCCTTCTCGGTGGCGTCGGAGATGATCAGCGTGCCGCAGCCGAGGATGCGGTCTAGCAGACCCTTTTCGTAGGCCACGTCGTTGATCCGGAAGAGCGGGATGTCACGGCCAGTGCGGGTGATGATGCCGTGCCGGGTGATCAGTCGCCGGTTCGTGACCGTATAGGTCGACGTCGTCCAGCGAAGGAACGGGATCAACGTCCAGAGGACCAGCACCGGGACTGCTACCACGGCCGCGACCAGCTTCCACACGCTGTTGTCAGGCTGCATCATGGCGGTGGTCAGGACCCCGGCCACCACCAGAATGAGCACAGCCACGGGAGCAATCAGCGCCTTGCCGTGCGTTCGGACACTGAGGACGACGTGCTCGCCGTCGGACAACAGCTTCTGCGAAATCGCCATGAGCGCATCGTGCCAGATGCGGTGCCTCGGCGCAGGTATGTTGAGCCCATGCCGATTCCGGACGGTATGCGTCGGGTCAACAAGGTCGCGCTGAACAAGCTCACCTTGCCGCTCGCGCGGTGGCTACCCGGCCTGGGCGTGGTCAGTCAGCGAAGTGGGAACGGTGCTCCCAAGGCGTCGACAGCACAACGGTCGTGCGAGTCGAGACGTTGGCCGAGGATCGCACCCGGGCGAGCAGGTCCTCCAGGTCGCCGGGTGTGGCCACCCTTACTTTGAGGATGTAGCTCTCCGACCCGGCGACTGAGTGGCAGGCTTCGATATCCGAGATGTCGCGGAGGTGGTCCGGCACGTCATCCGGGGCTGCCGGATCCAGTGGCGTCACGGAGATGAAGGCAATGAGCGGCATCCCCAGCTCGTTGTGGTCGACCACCGCCCGGTAGCCCTGAATCACCCCGCGCTCCTCCAGCCTGCGCACCCGTTGGTGGACGGCCGACGTCGACAGCCCTGTTGCCTTGCCGAGATCGGTGAAGCTCATCCGCCCATCCTGCGACAGCAGACCGACAATGCGACGATCCAGATCCTCCATGGCGCAAGGCTACTGACGTTAAAGCACCTGCGAGCGACGGACCTCCGTAATGGCACGATGTCGCCATGACCCAGCGCCTGATGTTGTTGGACTCGGCCTCGCTGTACTTCCGTGCTTTCTATGGCGTCCCGGACCAGCGCCGCAGTCCCGACGAACCGCCGACGAACGCGGTCCGGGGGTTTCTAGAGATGATCGCGACCCTCGTCACCACGCATCGGCCGACCCATCTGGTGGCCTGCTGGGACAACGACTGGCGACCGGCGTTTCGGGTCAACGCCATCCCGACTTACAAGACGCACCGTCTCACCGAGGGCAGCGACGTCCGGGAGGAGAGTCCCGAGGACCTCACGCCACAGGTGCCACTGATCATGGATGCGTTGCAGGCATTGGGGATTGCCCGCATCGGAAGTGACGGCTACGAGGCAGACGACGTCATCGGCACCTTGACGCATCGCGCTCGCGGCCAGCAGCAGGTCGATGTCGTCACCGGCGACCGCGACCTGTTCCAGCTCGTCGACGACGACGCAGGCGTCAGGATCCTGTACACCGCTCGCGGCGGAGTGCGTGACCCCGACGTCGTCACCCAGACGTTCCTGCAGACCAAGTACCTCGTCGCCACCGGTCAGGCGTACGCCGATATGGCGACGCTCCGCGGTGACGCCAGCGACGGCTTGCCGGGTGTCGCAGGAATCGGTGAGAAGACCGCCGCCACGCTGATCAACAGGTATGGCGACCTCGCCAGCCTGCGTCGCGCGCTCGCCGCGGGCGACCCGCAGATCAAAGGCGCCCAGCGGACACGGCTGGAGGCTGCGTCGGACTATCTGGATGTGGCGCCCACCGTTGTCCAGGTCGCGCTGAACGCCCCTGTTCCGGACTTCGACGCCTCCCTCCCCCGAACGGTTGGCGATTCCGACCTGTTGTCGTCCCTGGCTTCGAACTACGGACTGACCAATCCCATCAACCGCGTGCTAAGCGCGCTCGGTCTCGGAGGAAGGTGAGGGCGAGCGCTGTGTGGAAGCCTCCGTACAGTCCCATCCATGCCGCAGGACATCGCTCCGACGACCCGGCTGCACGATTCGTGGCTTACCTCGCGCGATGAAGGGGGTCGTGGCGTTCATCAGGCCGGTGCCGGGCTCGGTGCTGATGATGAGGTCGACACACCAGATGGTTTCTCGGCGTGGGTCCATCAACTGCGCCAGCAGTCAGACCCATCGATCCCAGCCAAAGCGGGTCGCGTTCACGCCACGTACTGGTGGATCGTTGAGGACGACAGCCACCTCGGCACGATCTCCCTACGGCAGTCACTGAATGGTTTCTTGCTCAGTGCTGGCGGACACATCGGCTTTGGAGTCCGACCGACCGCTGGCAGCCGAGGGCTGGCCACCTGGGCTTTGAGCGCGGTCCTCCCGGAGGCGCGCTCGTTGGGACTGACACGAGTTCTTGTCACATGCGACGACCACAACCTCGGTTCAGCGCGCACCATTGAGAACGCCGGTGGCGCAGGGTCTTGGGTCTAGACCTGTTCGAACATACGTCCAGTCTAGTCGACGGGACCGACATACACAAGCGCATTCTGGTCGAAATTCGTTGCAAACAAAAGCAATTCACCCAGACTGACGCCACGCCCGAACGACGCTGAGGCGAGCCCGAGGCTGTCATTCGAGCTGTGTCGTCAGTCGATCCGGTCGGCCGCGACGACGCCTCGCCTGACTGCGTCCATGGCACGCCTGGCAGTCACGGCCAGGGTCGGGTCAGCGGCCGCGTCACCGATCTGACCAAGCAGGTCGATGACCTGCTTGCAGTGCCGGACGAAGTCGCCCGCGGCGATCTCGCTGTCGCGAAGGACCACTTCGAGACGCTGACCGCTGGCCCAGCGGTGCAGCATCCAGGCCATGCCCGCGTCCGGAGCCCCGGTCGTCGGCAGCGCGTGCGCGCGCTCGCGGTCCTCGAGCTGGCTCCACCGCCGGACCATGGCGTCATAGGCCTCGGTGACGTCGTCGTTGGGCATCCGGGGCGAGACCTCACCATCGCTGCCCCGTGGCTCATAGAGCAGTGAGGAGACGATCGCGGCCAGGCTCGGGGCGTCGAGACGCTTCCAGAGGCCATGGCGCAGACACTCGGCGGCGAGCAGGTCCTTCTCGGTGTAGAGGCGTTTGAGAGTGTCACCCTGAGAGGTCACCGTCGCGCCGCCTTCGGTGAGGTAGCCCAGCTCGACCAGGAGCTCACAGATGCGGTCGAACGTTCGTGCCACCGTGTTGGTCCTGCCCTCGACCGTCCGCGCGACCGCGTCGGTCTCACGGCGCAGTCGCCACCAGCGCTCGGCCCAGCGCGCGTGGTCCTCGCGCTCCGGGCACGCGTGGCACGGGTGCGCACGCATCTGGCGACGCAGCTGGGAGACCCGCTCGACGTCCTGCGACACGCCCGAGTCGGCATGCTTTGCGGGTGGCGGATCGTGCGGCACCCTGACTCGCACCGTTGCCGCAAGATCCTTGCGGGACTTGGCGTTGCGCGCATTGAAGTGCTTGGGGACGCTGAGGTTCATGACGGGTTCGACAGGGGTGGGAATGTCCATCAGCGTGAGTCGACGGACCTGAGCGTCGGAGGTCAGGACGGTCGGCGAGGCGCTCTCTTTCTTACCGCCTTTGTTGCCCTGTATGACGATCGCGTAGCCCGACCGCCTGCCGACCGGGATCTTGATGACGTCCCCGGGGCGCAGCCTCTCCAGACTCACCGCAGCCTCTGCCCGTCGACTTGCCGACCGGGCCTTGGCGGCCTCCTTCTCGACGTCGCGAATCTCGTTGCGGAGCGCGGCATACGCGGTGAAATCCCCAAGATGGCAGGTCATCGACTCGGCGTATCCGGCCAGCGCTTCTTCGTTGCGTTTGACCGTCACCGCCATGCCGACGACAGCCCGGTCAGCCTGAAACTGCGCGAACGACGTCTCCAGGATGTCGCGGGAGGTCTCACGCCCCACCTGGCCGACGAGGTTGACCGCCATGTTGTAGGTCGGGTGAAAGCTCGAGCGCAACGGGTAGGTGCGCGTCGAGGCGAGGCCACCCACCGCGAGCGGGTCAAGACCCCGGTTGTACAGGACGACAGCGTGACCATCGATGTCGATGCCACGACGTCCGGCGCGCCCTGTCAGCTGGGTGTACTCGGCCGGGGTGATGTCCGCATGCGTCTCGCCGTTGAACTTCACCAGCCGCTCGAGGACTACTGACCGTGCCGGCATGTTGATACCCAGTGCCAGGGTCTCGGTGGCGAACACGGCACGGATGCGGCCGGCAGTGAAGAGCTCCTCGACGATCTCCCTGAACGTCGGCAGCATGCCGGCATGGTGGGCAGCGAACCCGCGAGTGAGGCCCTCGACGAACTCCCAGTAGCCGAGCACGCCGAGGTCCTCATCCGCCAGGCCCTGGATGCGTTCCTCGACCGTGCGACGGATCCGGTCGCCCTCTGCCTGGGTGATCAGCCGCATGCCGTTGGCGAGCAGCTGACCGACCGCAGACGTGCAGCCAACACGACTGAAGATAAAGGTGATTGCCGGCAGTAGCCCATCGCGGTCAAGGCGCTCAATGACCTCCGAACGACTCGGGCCTCCCCCGAACCGGGCACTGGGCCGACCGCGATCACCCCCGCCCGATGCGGGACCACGTCGACCGCGGCCGACCGCAGGGACACCTCGAGCACGTCCGAAGCCGTCGTGACCACTCGTTCGATCGCCACCTCGAATCCGCTCCAGCAGCTCGGGATTGACTCGGCTCGAGTCCGCGGTCCCGTCCTCGAAAAGGTCGTAGAGGTCCCGCCCGACCATCATGTGCTGCGACAACGGCACCGGCCGATGCTCTTCGACGATCACCTCTGTATTGCCGCGAACCTCACCCAGCCAGGCGCCGAACTCCTCGGCGTTGCTCACCGTTGCCGAGAGCGAGACCACCTGCACATCGTCTGGCAGGTGGATGATCACCTCTTCCCAGACCGCCCCACGCATCCGGTCGGCGAGATAGTGCACCTCGTCCATGACCACGAAGCCGAGCCCGCGCAGGGTGCCGGACCCGGCATACATCATGTTGCGCAGCACCTCGGTGGTCATCACGACGACGGGGGCTTCACCGTTGATCGAGGAGTCGCCGGTGAGCAGGCCGACGTTCTCTGCGCCGTGGAGAGCGACGAGATCGGCGTACTTCTGGTTGGACAGGGCCTTGATCGGTGTGGTGTAGAAGGCCTTGCGGCCGGTGGCCAACGCCATGAACACCGCGAACTCTCCGACGATGGTCTTGCCGGCTCCGGTGGGCGCCGCCACCAGCACGCCCTGGCCGAGAGCAACGGCCTGGCAAGCACGCAGCTGGAAGTCGTCGAGCGGGAAGTCGTAGCTCTTGGCAAACGCGTCGATCTGGAGCCGTGCGGCGCGCTCTGAGGTGGCCATGAGGCTCAGGTTACGTCAGGTCCCGTCAGGTTCATGGACGAGGACCTTGAGCGCGCCGGGCACGTTCTCGCAGCTCATCGGCAGGGCGACAAAACGCTCCCCATCTGCATAGCTGACGATGCCCGAGGCTTCGAGCCGGACCTCCTTGCCTCGCAGGATCTCCACGGCCGGGTGCCCGACGTGCCTTCCGCTGAACACCTTGGGGAAGACCTTCAGAAACTCAAAGGTCGAGATCTTGTGCACGATCAGGACATCGAACATCCCGTCGTCGAAGCTGGCATCCGGGCACACCCGCATGCCGCCGCCGTATGACGGTCCGTTGCCGACCGCAACCAGCATCGCCTGGGTGCTGTGCCGGACGCCGTCGACCTCAATGAGATACGGAATCGGCTTGAACACGGGCAGCTCTCTGGCAATGGCGAGGTTGTAGCGCATCGGGCCCTTGGGCCAACCCCACATGTTGGCACGCTCATTGACCACGGAGTCGAACCCGGCGCCAAGGACCCCGACGAACCAGTGCGGAATGCCATCGACGTCGGTATGCCGACCGACGTCGATGGTGCGAACGACGCCGTTCGCGATGACCTCGGCGGCGGCCTTGGCGTCGTGGAGGGGCAGATGCAGGGCCCGTGCGATGTCGTTCCCGGTACCTGCCGCGACGATGGCCAGGACAGTTTCTGTGCCGGCGCAGAGGTTCACCCCGAGGTTGACGGTGCCATCGCCGCCGGTGACGGCCAGCACGTCCAGCCCTGAGGCGATACCGGCAATCGCGCAGTCGCGCGCAGCCGCAGCATTCTCTTCAGACAGGTCGACCACATCATGGCCATCGGCCAACAGACGGGCGGCCACCTCGGCGCCCATCGCAGCGCCCCGGCACTTGTCTGCGGTGGGGTTGATGATCAGCCCGACGCGTTTGGTCACGGGCGAACGGTACAACGTACGTGCCGTCTCACGACGAACGTTGCCGTGCCAGATAAGACTGGCATCATCACAGCGGGCTGGCCTCGTCATCGGCGAGCTTGGCCCATTCGGGCTCGCGGCGCGCTCGACGTCGGTCCAGCAGCAGCGAGACACCAACAGCCATGTAGAACAGGCCAACCATCGGCAGGGCCAGGACGAGCATGGTCCACGCGTCCGGGGTTGGCGTCATCACAGCGGCGAAGACGAAGATGAGCAGGACCGCGATCCGCCAGCCCTTGATCATGATGCGCGCCGGCAGGATGTGGGCGACATTGAGGCCGACGAGGAACACGGGCAGCAGGAAGGCCAGACCGAAGGCCAGGATGAACCGGGTCACGAAGGTCAGATAGAGCGCCGCGTCGGGAAGGTTGGCTGCCCCCTCAGGGGTAAAGCCAATCAGTATCTCGACCGCATTGGGCACGACTTTGGTCGCCAGAAAGCAGCCCGCGAGAAACAGGGGCGCCGCGGCGCCGACGAACGCCATGGCGGTGCGTTTCTCGCGCCTGGTCAGCCCTGGGACGATGAAACCCCACACCTGGTAGAGCCAGACCGGGCTGGCCACGATGACGCCGACGAACACCGCGACCTGTAGCTGAACGGTGAACGGCTGGGTGATACCCCCGAAGTTGATATTGACCAGGCCACCCCGCTCTTTTGCCAGCTTGCGGAGCGGGGCCATGATCTGCGTGAAAAGCCAGTTGTACTCCACCCAGCCGAGCACGCTCCCGACCACAACGGCGGCGGCAGCGATGACGAACCGCCGACGTAGCTCGCGCAGGTGGTCACCCAGTGACATGCGGCCATCCGGGGTGCGCTTACGGCGCAGTGTTGCCATGTGTGAGTAGACCCTCGGCTGACTGCTTGGTCGCTACTGGCGTGCGGCTCAGGCCGGCGGCTGGTTGTGTGTCTCGCGCTCGCCCGGGCCGACGTCCGGCTTCCAGTTCGGAGCCACAGGCGAATCTTCCTCGGGGCGGATCGTCTCGCCCTTGACCGTGTCGCTGCTCGCGGCGCTAGGTGTCGTCTTGCCGTCGTTCTTCATCTCTTCGACCTCGGACTTGAAGATGCGCATCGAGCGGCCCAGGCTGCGAGCGACGTCCGGCAGTTTCTTCCATCCGAAGAGAACTAGCACCACGAGGATGAGGATAAGGATGTGAACAGGCCTTAGCGCGCCCATGGGAGGAACCTTTCGTGATCGTGAAACGCGATGCTCATCAAACGCGACACCGGTTGGCCAGCGGTCCTCAGTCTACGTGTTTCGCCCACCCGGGGCGGGATACTGCACGACGCTGTTGGCGCGCGCGGCGACTGGCTGCTCTGACGCGGTCACGCTCCTTGCGCACCGTGGCCGGGTCGGCAAAGACAGCCAGGTCCTGCGTCGAGCTGATCCGCTCACCGAGCAGCTTCAGCTGACCCTGAACCGCGTCGAGTCGACGCTCCGCGGCTGCGAGCTCGGAACCAAGCTGCTTGGTCTGGCCCCACAGCGTCCAGAGCCTCGTGCCGAGGTAGACGCCCGCCGCCAAGAGCAGGAACGCCCAGATCATCACCCACCACCACATGAGGCTGGACCCTACCCGTTCGGAGGCATCGCGCCGGTCGGCCTGGTTGGGGTGGTCGCAGTAGCCGTGGCGATTGAGGCGGCCGACCCAGGTGCGGCTTCATAAGCTGCGAGCGCCTGGAGTGCACCCCGCTGAACCTCGAGCGCCAGCTCTGGCGGCTCGAGGACCGCAGCCTCAGAACCCAGTCGCCACATCAGTCGGCGCAGCCACGCGGTGTCTGCAGTTCGCAGCGTGACCACCAGTCCCCCGCCCCCGGTCGGCTCGACGCTCTCTGTGGGGTAGTAGTCGCTGACCCACGCGGCCCCTGCGGTCAGCGCGAGCCGGACGAGCTGGTCGTCGGGGTGGGGCGTGAACACCCCGGAGTCCAGGTCACGGGGTTCAGCGTTCGAGGGCGGCGTGCCGTCCTCGTCCAGGATCGTGAGCGCCTCGACCCGGTCGAGGCGGAACAAACGGACGTCCTGGGCACGGTGACACCATCCCTCGAGGTACCACTGTGCGTCGAAGTTGATCACCCGCATCGGGTCGACATCGCGCTCCGTGGACTCGTCACGTCCGGGCACGAGGTATCGGAGGTGGACCCGGCGGCGGGATGCCAGAGCTTCCTGCGCCAGTGCCAGTGCCTCTTTGCTCGTCCCCTCGTCGATCATCACCTGGATCCGAGCGCTACCGGTCGACGCCGAGCCGGTGGCTGCCTCCAGCTTGGCAAGGGCCCGCACCAGTGCGTCCCGCTCGCCGATGCCCGGGACCGCGGCCAGTGCGCGCAGCCCCACGATCAGGGCGACAGCCTCGTCGACGCCGAGACGCAGCGGGCGCTTGATCGTGTCGGCGTTACCAAGGAACACCCTTCCGCTCTCCCACTCCGCCTCGATCAGGTCACCGTGGTAGCCGCCTGGCGTACCGCACAGGAACAACAGGGCCAGATCGGCCTCGACCTGCGCCGGGGTCACCCCGAACTCCCCGGCCACCTCCTCGATCTCGACACCCTGCCGGTTGAGCAGCCAGGGCACCATCGTCAGAAGTCGCGACAGCCGCTCGGTGGCCGATTCGGTCGACTGCTTCTTGGCGTTCATGCGCTCGGCCCCGCGGTGATGCGCCCCGAGCTGCCGGGTCCGGAGCCGAGAGCCCCCGTCAGCCTGCGGATCACAGACTCCCGAAGGCCTGGCGGGGTTTCCACCACGACGTCGGGCCCGAAGCTGCTGATCTCCTGGGAGAAGGCTTCGGTGTCGGTGAAGTCGATGTCGAGACGCGACCAGGTTCCGTCTGCGTCCTCAACTGCGCGGGCGCGACGGCGCAGGCTGTGCCCGGCACCAGCTCTGACCCGCAGGACCGCCGGCTGGGGGTCGGTCTCGACGGCCATGTTGCTGATCATCGCCTTGGGCTCGTGGCCAGCCGGCACCTCGTATGACGCCGGCTCGCCCTCGAACGTGACCTCGCCGTCGATCCGGCCCAGCCGGAATACCCGCGGTGCCTCTCTGTCGGTGTCGAACGCGGTGAGGTACCAGCGACCGTGCCAGGAGGCGATGCCCCATGGCTGGACGTGGCGAGTGGTCGCCTCCGCGGAGCCACCAGCCCGGTAGGAGAAGCTCGCCGGAATACGTTCCAGCACAGCGTTCTTCGCCCTTTCGAAAGCTGGCTCAACAGTACGGACACGAGGTTCGAGGCCGATCAGGGAAGCATCATCGCGTTCCACGCCTGCGGCCTTGAGCTTGCGAAGAGCCTGTGCCGCCGGTCCTGCGAGACTGGCCTGCGCCCACGCCCTGCTGGCCAGGCCCAGGACAGCGAGCTCGTCTGCGGCGAAGGAGATCTCCGGAAGTGCGTACTCCCTGCGGTCGATGCGATAGCCGGGCTCATCGTCGAAGAACACGTCGAGCGGCTCGGTCACCAGTGGCACTCCGAGCTGACGCAGCTCGTCCTTGTCCCGTTCGAACATCCGGTCGAACGCCTCATCGGAACCGGTGTTGCCGTACTGCGGCACTGCGTCGCGGATCTTGGCCTTGGACAGTGGCATTCGCGTGTAGAGCAGACAGATCACCAGGTTGAGCAGGCGCTCGATCTTGACTGCCGCGTTGGGCTGGGTGCTCATGGGCCCGACGCTACCGGAACAGCCAGCGCCGCGAGGTCCCACCAGCACTACTGTTCGTGGCGTGATCCAGTGGCGCGAGGCAACCGTCGGACAAGTTCGCTCACAGTGGCGCGGAGCGATCGAGTACGACGTGACGATGACCGGTACGGCGGGCGAGACGATCCCTGCCCTGGCCTACACCGACCTGGTCGGTGAGCCCCTGCCTGGCGACCGAGTCCTGCTCAACGTGGGGGCCCTGGATCGCGGGCTGGGCACGGGCGGGATGGCGCTGATCGTGGCGATGCCTGACCGCCTGCCGGCCGACCCGCCTGTTGGCCCGGGCCACATCGTCAAGGCGCGCTACACGCCGATGCAGACGATGGTCCTCGGGGTCGATGAGCAGGAAAGCCCCCATCACCACATGCTGCGCAAGGCCGCCGGAATCAACGCCCTCCCCGTCATCATGGCCGACCTGCACTCGGCGGTACCTGCCATCCTGGCGGGTCTGCGCGACGCCGAGCCCGGCGTTCGGGCCATCTATGTCATGACCGACGGCGGCGCCCTGCCGATCGCCTTCTCACGCTCGGTGGCCGGGCTGTGCGAGGCCGGCTGGCTCGCCGGCACCGTCACGGTGGGCCAGTCCTTCGGCGGCGACCTCGAGGCTGTCAACGTCCACACCGGTCTTCTGGCCGCCGCCCACGTCCTTCACGCCGACGTGGTCATCGTCGCGCAGGGACCGGGCAACCTGGGAACCGGATCACCGTGGGGATACTCCGGCGTCGCGACCGGTGAGGCAGTCAATGCCACCACGGTTCTGGGCGGCCGCGCCATCGGCTCGCTGCGCATCTCCGAAGTCGATGAGCGCGAACGCCATCGCGGCATCTCCCATCACAGCCTGACGGCTTACGGCCGAGTTGCCATGGCCCCGGCCGACCTGCCGGTCCCGCTGCTGGGTGGAGCGTTCGGGGATCTGGTCCTTGACCAGGCACGCGAGCTCGCGCTGGACAGCTCGGGACGACTTCAGCTCTTCGAGGTGGGCACCGCCGGCCTGCGAGATGCGCTGGCCTCGAGCCCGGTGCGACTGTCAACCATGGGACGCGGCCCCGACCAGGATGAGGCGGCGTTCCTGGCCGCCGCGGCTGCAGGTCGCCACGCTGCGACGCTGTTGGGTCACTGAGCAGTTCCCCAAGAACGACGTATGCCGTGTCCCCGGGAAGGGAGACACGGCATACGGGTGAAGCAGGTGAAGCTCGGCTCAGCAGGCTCAGCAGGCTCAGCTGACTCCGACCAGGTCCACGACGAAGATCAGGGTCTCGCCCGGCTTGATCACGGCGCCGGCACCTTGGTCGCCATAGGCGAGGTCCGCGGGAATGGTCAGCTTGCGACGGCCCCCGACCTTCATCCCGACGATGCCGTCGTCCCAGCCCTTGATGACCTGACCGACGCCGAGCCGGAAGGCCAGAGGCGCTCCGCGGGTCCACGAGGCGTCGAACTCCTCACCGGTTGAGTAGGCGACACCGACGTAGTGGGCACTGATGGTGTCACCGGTCTTGGCTTCGACGCCATCACCATGGGTGATGTCCTCGATGACCAGCTGGGCGGGGGGAACGTCGCCCGGGAAGTCGATCTCGGGCTTGGTGGTGTTGGGGTCAAAACCCATGATGCGGGGTCCTTTCGGTCGGACGGTTCAGGTTGCGGTGAGGATGACTCGCGCTGGCGATGAAGGGCGGTGAGGGTCAGTTCGCGGCAAGGATGTCGACGACGAAAACCAGGGTGTCCGTGGCGCCGATCAGCGGCGCTGAGCCCTTCGTGCCGTACCCATCGACCGGCGGCACCACGAGCAGGATGCGGCTCCCGACGGTCTGTCCGACCAGGCCCTTGTCCCAGCCTTTGATGACCCGCCCGACGCCGATCGGTGTCTCGAACGGTGTGCCGCGGTCGCCGGAGGCGTCGAACTTCTTGCCGTCCTTCCACAACACACCGGTGTAGTTGACCTTGAGGTTCTGGCCGGATTTGACGATCGCCCCTGCGCCCTTGATCAGCGGCTGGACGACCAGGGTCTTGGGCGGGGCAGTCTTGGGAACAGTGATCTGGGCCGCCTTGGCGCCATCGACTGTGGCGGTCGGCAGCCCTGCCTTGGGAGCAACCGCCGTGCCGCTGGCCGTCGCCAACGGCGTGCTGGCCGAGACCAGCTCGATGAAGAAGACGATCGTGTCGTTGGGGCCGAAGCCGGCCTGGGTGTTGCCCTGAGCACCGAAGGCGTCAGACGGCGGGATGGCGACAAGCAGCCGGGCGCCGATCTGCTGGCCGGTCAAGCCCTTGCTCAGACCGGGCAGCAGCGACGTGGAGGAGAGGTCCAGGGGGACAGTCTCCTTGCCGAAGCTGGTCTCGATCTGCGTCCCGTCCTTGCCGTTGAACAGGGAGTAGCTGAACATGATCGAGTTGGCCTTGGTCAGCGTGGCGCCCTTGCCTGCGGTGATGACCTTGGTTGTCGTGGCCGTCACCGTCAACGGCTTGGTCTTGAAGGTCACAGTGGGGGCCTTGTCCGTGCCAGCGACGGTGATGCTGTCCAGGGCATTCCCTGCCTTGCCGGCCTCGTCTCCCGAGCCACAGCCCGCCAGGAGGGCCAGTGGTAGGACCATGGCGGCAGACACAACACGTAAACGGGACAGGCGCACGCTGATAACCTTCGATCGCTTGGTTGACGGATTCGCTACACCATAACGCCGCGACCTGTGTGCGTCCGAATGGCCGCTGTCCAGACCGGGTCAGCGCTGCGTTGACTCCCCCTGTACCGTACCGACATCGTCGGTCACATGCTGGCGATCAATCGCTCGACCCGAGCGTCGACGGCGGCAAAGGGGTCCTTGCACAAGACCGTCCGCTGGGCCTGGTCATTGAGCTTCAGGTGCACCCAGTCGACGGTGAAGTCCCGTTTGTGCTGTTGGGCTGCCCGGATGAAGTCGCCGCGCAGCTTGGCGCGCGTGGTCTGCGGGGGGAGGCTCTTGGCCTCGAAGATCTCGAGATCAGAGCAGACCCGGACCGCGTTGCCATGTCGTTGCAGAAGATAGAAGAGGCCACGCTCACGGTTGATGTCGTGATAGGCCAGATCGAGCTGGGCGATCCTCGGACTGGACAGGGACAGGTCGTGCTTGGCCGAGTAGCGCGAGATCAGCAGGTACTTGATCACCCAGTCGATCTCGGTGCCCACGAGTCCCAGGTCCCCCGTATCCACCGCGGTGAGCGTCCGCTGCCACAAGTCCAGGACGCTCTTGTGGGTCGGGTCGCCCAGCCCCTCTCCTTCGACGAACGCCTTGGCCCGCTCGTAGTACTCGGTCTGGATCTGCACCGCACTCAGCTCACGACCGTCGGCGAGCTTGACCTTCTTGCGGCCCGTCAGGTCATGGCTGATCTCGCGGATCGCCCGGATCGGGTTCTCGAGCGTCAGGTCTGGCAGCATCACGCCGGCCTCGAACATCCGAAGCACCAGATCGGCCGAGCCGACCTTCAGCATCGTGGTCGTCTCGCTCATGTTGGAGTCACCGACGATGACATGGAGCCGGCGGTACTTTTCGGCGTCGGCGTGCGGCTCGTCCCTGGTGTTGATGATGGGCCGGGATCGGGTGGTGGCGCTGGAGACGCCCTCCCAGATGTGGTCCGCCCGCTGGCTGACGCAGTAGGTCGCCCCGCGGGTCGTGGTGGTGATCTTGCCGGATCCACAGGTGATCTGACGGCTGACCAGGAACGGGATCAAGACGTCGGACAGCTTCTGGAACTCTCCGGCCCGCCCGACGAGGTAGTTCTCGTGACAGCCATAGGAGTTGCCGGCAGAGTCGGCGTTGTTCTTGAACACGTAGATGTCGCCGGAGATGCCCTCGTCAGCTATCCGCAGCTGCGCGTCAGCCATCAACCCCTCGACGATGCGCTCACCGGCCTTGTCGTGGGTCACCAGCTGGCGGACGTCGTCGCACTCTGGCGTGGCGTACTCAGGGTGGCTGCCAACGTCGAGATAGAGCCGGGATCCGTTGGCGAGAAAGACGTTTGAGGACCGACCCCAGGACACGACCTTGCGGAAAAGGTAGCGCGCCACCTCGTCGGGAGTCAGCCGTCTTTGCCCGCCGAACGTGCACGTGACGCCGTACTCGTTCTCGATACCGAAGATTCGGCGATCCATGCGGCCCACTCTAGGTGCGACCGCACCGCAATGTGCTCCCCTCACCGCAGAACGCGCGTGTCCCCGGCCGCCATACGTGGTCAGCGCCAGTCACGAATCGGGCTGGGACTTTGCCACTGACTAGTCACATGGGATCATTGGCCACGTGACCGTCCCGCCCGGATCCCCGAACGCGGCCTCAGACAACCCGGACAGGGCCGTCGAGGAGCCCAGCACGGCAGCGTTCGGGTTGTTGTCGCGAGCGCAGGCCCTTGCGGATCAGCTTCGTGCCGAGGTCGAGGCAGAGGCTTCCGCACTGCGCGCCGACGCCCATTCGGCACACGACGAGGCGAGGCGCCTTCTCGCCGACGCGACCAGCGTTCACGAAGACGCGCTCAGCGCCCAGCGTTCGGCTAAGGCGCGCCTTCACGAGGCGCAGGAAGAGGCAGCCCAGCTCGTGGCGGACGCTGCGGACCAGGCCACCCTGGTTGCCGAGGCCGCAGCCCAGACCAGTGAGAGCCTCGTGGGTAGCACACAGGCCGAGGCGGACGAGATCCGCGGTAGCGCACAGGCGGAGAGCCAACGACTTCGCGATCTGGCGACCAGCGAGCTCGAGCAGGTCAGGGATGACAACGCAACACTGCAGACCGAGACCGCCGCCCGCCTCGAGTCCCACCGGATACGCGTCGAAGCCGAGCTGCACGAGCTTTCCGAGACAGCCGTACAGCATGCGACCTCGATCCGAGCCGCTGCCGAAGATGCTGCCAGCGATGCCATCTCAACGGCCGGCACAGCGGCCGCCGCAACGCGTGCCGCTGCGGTGGAAGAGCGCGACCACGCACGGGCAGAGATCGCTGAGCTGCGATCGGCCGCCGCCGCTGAGATCACCTCCGCGCGCGATGCCGCGACCGAGGATGCAGATCGAGTCCTGGGTGACGCGTCCGAACACATGCTCTGGGCCCAGGACACCGTCCGATCCCTTCTGTCGACGGCCGAGATCGAGGCCGAACGGACCCGCTTGGCCGGCCACGCCCGGAACGCTGTCCATCTCACGGCTCGCCGCCGACAGCTTGAGGACGTCATCTCCCGCGTCGCCCTGCGTGCACGAACTGCAGTGGCCGAGGCGTCGGCCGAGGCCGAGCGGCTGCGGGCGCAGGCGAATGCCGTTCTTGATGCGGCCGAAAAGGACACCGCGGCCACCCGAGAGCAGGCTCGGGCGCATGCAGAGCGCGTCGTCACCGAGGCTGACCTGACGGCACAAGCCCGGCTCGAGCGCGGCCAGCGGCGACTGGACGAGGCCGAGAGCGGAGCCAGGATCCTGCGAGAACGGGCCGCCGCCGAGGTGGCTCGGCTGCAGACCGAAGCCCACGATCACCGACGGGCGGTCCGCGAAGAAGCGACGGCCACTCTTGCCGCCGCCCGGGCGGACGCTGACGCCAGCCGGGCCGAAGCACGCGAACTGCTCATCCTGGCCCGCGCCGAGGTGGCAGTGCTGGCCCAGCGACGCGATGACATCACCGAACAGCTGGGTCACCTCTCAGGCGTCATCGAGGCCCTGGCGGTGTCAGAGCACCCGGAGGCTGTTGAACAGACCCCCAAGCCTGATGTCGCGGCCGCGTCACAGGACGTCAACGGATCAGCGTCCGTTTCCCAGAGCTCAATTCTCAGTCCATCCCTCACCACCGACGCGACGACAGGAACCCCATGACCGACACCAGCGCCCATTTCCGCAGCGTTCTCCGCGGATACGACCCCGCCCAGGTGGACCAGCATGTGCACAAGCTGGCCCAGGCAGCCGCCGCCGCTCAGCAGGAGGCCGGTGAGCGCACCATCGAGGTCAGCAAGCTGGAGGCCGCCCGCGTCCAGCTCCAGGGCGAGCTCGAACGCCAGGCACAACGGGCGCGCGACGTCGCCGAGGCGCAGCTGAAAGCTGCAGCACCTACCTACGCTGGGCTTGGCGAACGCATCGGCTCAATTCTGACGCTGGCGGACAAGGAAGCCGACGAGATGCGGACCCGCGCTCAGGCGGACGCCGCTCATCATCACGCCCTCGCGGATGAGAGTGCCCTCGCCACCCGCCAGCAGTCGGACGACTACGCGACAGAGACTCGCAGCACCGTCGACTCCGAGGTGGCCCGGATCCTCGAAGAGGCCAAACGGCACGCTGACAGCCTCCTGGACGATGCGGACCGCCAGGCAATGGCCCGGCTGGAAGAGGCCGAAGCCGTGTATGAGCGAGCGCGCGCCAAGTCCGCCGCCGCAGCCGTCGACTTCGAGACCACCCTGGCCGCCCGACGCGAGACCTCTGCGTTGGAGCTGCTTGCCGAAATCTCCACCGCCGAGCAGCAGCTGGCCGCTGTCCAGGCGCGGTCCGAGGAGATCCGCAAGGATTCAGAGCGTGCCCAGCACGAGGCCGCGTCGAGGTCTGCCCAGCAGCTCGAGCAGGCGTCGACGCAGGCCCTGACGCTGGTTGCGGAGGCCAAGACCAAGGCAGAGCGCATCCGAGGAGACTCCGAGCGCGAGCTCGCTGCAGCCACCCAGCGGCGCGACAGCATCAACGCCCAGCTCACCAACGTGCGACAGATGCTGGCGACACTTGGCGGCGTCGCGATGGTCGCTCCGATGGAGCTGCCCGACGCTTCTGCCGACCAGCCCGAAGTCGCCGCCGACGCCGAGGGTCAAGAGAGTCTGGCTGCCGCCGAAGCCGAGGGGCTGGCGACCGTCGCTGCCGACCAGGTCGACGGCGCGTCGACGAATGCTGGTGACGACATCGAGACCGAAGTGGCCCCGGAAGCGGAGCTCGCCCCCGATGACGCGGGCCTGTCGGACCGCGATCGCCAGCGGCGCGCCATGACGGGAGGGCCGACTGACCTGGGCGTCGCGGCAGAAGAACATGCCGAGGAACCGCAGCCGGACAATAGAACGTCCAAACCAGGTCGAAAAGCCGGCTCCAGGCGCTGAGCTTCTGCGAAGGACACCCGGCTGAATGCGCCTGAGGTGGTCAGCCCAGCAGGTGGGCGAACGACGCGGGTTCGGCGGCGAGAAACTCTGCCAGGGTCATCGGGCGTTGGCCGGTGAGGTGTTCGATGGTGTGGCTGGTCACCGACCCCTCGCCAGTGTCGAGCATCTGATATGAGCCGATCCAGCTCTCGACGAGCCAGTTCGGCTGCCCGGCTCTCGACTCGCGCGCTTCGACGAGGGTCTCTGCGTGGTAGGTAATGGCCCGGCGAGCGGCCTTCGTCAGGATCCGCGCGGTCTCATACAAGTCGATGGCGTGAGGTCCGGAGACGTCGTAGGTCTGCCCTTCATGGCCGGGCTCGCTCAGCAGCACGGCGGCCAGTCGGGCCACGTCGGCACGCGCGGCCCAGGCCACGCGCCCGTGTCCGGCCGGAGCGCGGATCACTCCGTCCTGCCCCACGAAATGGGGCGCGACATCGGCGTACAGCGAATTCCGCATCCGAGGGTGAGGCTCATGCCGTCAAGCGCCCGTGCCATGGCCTCCGGGTCCTCGTATGACGCCGTGGCCACCTCTGCACCCGGGAGCTGCGGCGCACGAGCCGGGTCGCGGACGATCAACCGCTGCGGCAGCCCTCGCGCCGACAGCTCGCTGGCCACTCGTCCACCGAGCCCCCCGCTGGCCCGGTGACCGCAATGGTCATGACGGATTGTGCTCGGGAGCCTCGGTGTCGGGTGCCTCGCCGGTCAGGGTGTCGTGATGTCCGGGGTTGACGTCTTCGTCGTCCGGCACATCAATGGTCGGGTCATCGCTGCTCAGCAAGGCGTCTAGCAACGGCCCCGCGAGACGGCGGAAGGTACGCCGCGGTCGAGCGCGATCCAGTACCGCGACCTCGATCTGGGTCACGGTCAGGTTGCGGGATGGTCCACCGCTCGGATCCTGGCCCAGCAGCTCGACGGCAAGCGCCAGCGACTCTCCGAGGTTCATGCCAGGCCTCCACCGTTCCTTGAGACCCGTGGTGATGTGCTCACCGGTGCCGCCCATGGCGATGAAACCTTGCTCGTCAGCGACCGAGCCGTCATAGGTCAGACGGTAGATCTGGTCATCTGCGGGGGTGTCGCCCACCTCAGCGACCACGATCTCGACCTCGTACGGCTTTGACTCCTGGGTGAACACCGTGCCCAGCGTCTGCGCATAAGCGTTGGCCAGTCCCCGCGCCGTCACGTCCCTGCGGTCGTAGGAGTAACCACGCAGATCGGCGTATCGCACGCCGGCCACGCGCAGGTTCTCGAACTCGTTGTACTTGCCGACGGCGGCAAAAGCGATCCGGTCGTAGATCTCGGACACCTTGTGCAGAGCTCTGGACGGGTTGTCGGCGACGAACGCGATGCCGCGGTCATAGCCCAGGACCACGACCGAGCGACCTCGGGCGATCCCCTTGCGCGCGAAGTCCGCCCGGTCCTTCATCAGCTGTTCGGGCGAGACATAGAACGGCATGGTCATCGGGCACCTCCGGGGTTGCCGCGGCGGTCAGCCACGATCTGCTCGACTACGGCGGCCAGCTCGTCGTCGTCGAGGAACCGCAGGCCCCCGGCGTCGACCACAGCCAGAGTTGGCCAGATCCGACGACCGAGATCGGGACCGCCGGTCGCCGAGTCGTCGTCCGCGGCGTCATAGAGCGCCTCGACGGCCACCCGGATCGCTCCGGCGGAGTCCATGCCCGGTCGCCAGAGCTTCTTCATCGCGCCACGGGCGAACAGCGAGCCTGATCCGACGCTGTGGTGGTCGTGCTCCTCGTAACATCCACCGGTCACGTCATAGGAGAAGATCCGGCCGGACATGGCGTCGAGGTCGAAGCCGGCGAACAAGGGGACCACAGCCAAACCCTGCATGGCCATCGCCAGATTGGCGCGGATCATCGATGCGAGCCGGTTGGCCTTGCCCTCCACCGAGAGCAGGGTGCCCTCGATCTTCTCGTAGTGCTCGAGCTCGACCTGGAACAGCTTCACCACCTCGATGGCAAGCCCAGCGGTACCGGCGATCCCGACGGCGGAGTACTCGTCGGCGCGAAACACCTTGTCCATGTCGCGGTTGGCGATCAGGTTGCCCATGGTGGCCCGGCGGTCCCCTGCCATGACGACGCCGCCGTCATACGTAAGCGACACGATGGTGGTTCCGTGGGGCGCCTCGATGGTGGCGCCGATGGGCAGGGCGCGGCCCGAGGGAAGCAGCTCAGGAGAGTGCGCGCTGATGAACTCGGTGAAGGACGAGGAACCGGCGGTCATGAAGGCCGCTGGCAGCCGCCCTGCGCCACCGAACCCGAGGCTCACTGGCCGCCCTTCTGGACGAAACCGCGGACGAACTCCTCTGCGTTGGCTTCGAGAACGTCATCGATCTCGTCCAGCACACTGTCGATATCGTCGTCGAGCGCCTCTTTGCGTGCGGTCGCCTCGGGCGTGGCCGCAGCAGGCGCGGGGGCCTCGTCCGGTGTCTCGTCGCGGCGCTGTGGTCGGCTCTTCTCCTGGCTTGGCATCTGTCCTCCAAGGGCGATCATCGGGGTCGGCATCCGCCGGGCATCCTTTGTCATCGGCAGCCTAGTCGGATCTCAGGTGTTGGCTGCAGCCAATTCCCTCAACAGGGTTGACGCATCTGGGCTGCGGTCGATCAGGTCGCCGATGCCCTCGCGGGTTCCACGCAGCGGTTCAAGCATGGGAACCCGCTGCAGAGCCGTCTGACCAGGCAGATCGAAGATAACCGAGTCCCATGAAGCGGCGGCGACCTCACCGCCGTACTTGTCCAGGCATCGGCCTCGGAAGTAGGCGCGGGTGTCCTCGGGCGGGTTGGTCATGGCCGCCTCCACCGCTGCATCGTCGACCAGCGACTCGATCCGGCCCCGCTGCAGCAGACGGTGGAACAGGCCCTTTTCGGGGCGGACGTCCGACCACTGGATGTCAATCGCCCTCAACCGGTGATCCGACCATTCAAGCCCGTCCCTGTCCCGATAACCCTGCAGGAGAGAGAGCTTCGCGACCCAGTCGATCTCACGCGCGCATTCCATGGGATCACGCTCGAGCTTGGTCAGCACGGAGGACCAGCGCGACATCACCTCGGTTGTGTCGTCGTCGATGGAATTGGCGGAACGTGTCTGAAGATAACGATCAGCCTGCTCGTAGTAGATCCATAGCAGCTGGACCGCGGTCATCGAGCGTCCGTCGCGCAGCTCGACGAGTGTTTGAAGGCTGGGGTCGTGGGAGACAGCGTGCAGAGTGGCCACCGGTTTGCGAACGCTCAGGTCAACGTCGAGCGCCTGGTCCTCGATCATCGCCAGCACCAGGCTGGTGCTGCCCATCTTGAGCAGACTCGCAACGTCGCACTGGTTCGCGTCGCCGATGATCACGTGCAGCCGGCGGTAGAGGTCGGCCACCGCATGAGGCTCGTCGCGCGTGTTGATGATCGGTCGCTTCAGCGTCGTCTCGAGACCCACTTCAACCTCGAAGAAGTCCGCCCGCTGGGCGATCTGGAACCCATGCTGTGCCGAATCCTGGCCAATGCCAACCCTGCCCGCGCCGCACATCACCTGTCGCGCCACGAAGAACGGGATCAGGTGACGACAGATATCAGAGAACGGCGTGTGGCGAGGCATCAGGTAGTTCTCGTGGGTGCCGTACGAAGCGCCCTTGCCATCAGTGTTGTTCTTGTAAAGGTTCACGCCGGCAGTTCCGGGCGCCGCCGACAGGCGCCGGACCGACTCGAGCATGATCCGCTCTCCCGCCCGGTCCCAGCGCAGGGCCGCCCGTGGTGAGGTCACCTCGGGTGAGCTGTACTCCGGATGCGCGTGGTCTACATACAGGCGGGCGCCGTTGGTGAGAACGACGTTGGCCAGCGTGGGGTCCTCTTCGTCGGTCAGCTGGGCGGCATCGGCAAGATTTCGGGCCAGCTCGAACCCGCGCGCGTCGCGCAGCGGCATCTCGTCCTCGTAGTCCCAGCTGGCCCGCCCGGCCCGCGCGCCCTGCAGCGTCGCGTAGGCGTTCACGACATGCCCGGACAACAACATCGGGTTGGCCAATGGGTCACCAGGCACCGAGATGCCATACTCCGTCTCGATCCCCATCACCCGGCGCACGGTCATAGCGCCAGCCTAGGCGAACCTTCACGATGGAGGCGGCATGATGGACTGGTGAGAACTCACGCTGCCACTGCCACCAACCGGATGCCACTGCGTACCAGGGTTCTGGCGACGTACCTCGACCGGTTCGGCGGCGAGTCGATCGTGGGCATGGACCTCGACGGCATTCGCCGGAGCCGCGCCAAGGTGACCCCAGCGGTGCCCCCTTTCACGTGGATCACCGGACCGGTATTCAGGGACGTCAGACGCGAGGACTCACACTTCAGCGCGCGCGACGGGCATGAGGTGCCACTGCGCGTATACCGGCCGGCCACGTCACGCCAAGCGCTTCCCGTTGTCGCCTTCTTCCATGGGGGAGGGTGGGTTGTGGGCAACACCCGCAGGTACGACCCGCTGTGCACGTTCATCGCGCGAAGCGTCGGTGTCGTCGTGGTCAGCGTCGACTACCGCCTGGCTCCGGAGCACCGTGCACCGACGGCTGTGAACGACTGCGTCGACGCCGTCCGCTGGCTTGCGGAACACGCAAACTCGTTGGGCGGCAACGCTTCTCGGCTCGCGGTGTCCGGTGACAGCGCGGGTGGCAACCTCGCGGCGGTCGTGTGTCAGGTTGTCCGGGACGAAGGGGGGCCTACCATCGCGCACCAGGCACTGCTCTATCCCGCCACCGACGCGACCATGAGCCAGCCGTCGATCGTGGAACACGCTCGCGGGCCGATACTCACCAAGGCCAAGAACGACGTGTTCCTCGACCACTACCTCGGTGCGGGCGGTCTCTCGGCGGCCGACCCTCTGGTCTCACCGCTGTGGGCCGCGAGCCACGCAGGGCTTCCGCCAGCTCTGGTTCAGACCGCGGATCTCGATCCTCTACGAGACGAGGGCGCGTTGTACGCCGAGCGGCTGGCTGCCGCCGGCATCCCCGTGCGGCACACGAACTACGTCGGCGTTCCGCACGGGTTCGCGAGCTTCCCGGGAGCCACGGCCATCGGCCAGCAGCACCGTGCGGAGCTGGCGGGCGAGCTGCGGCGCCACCTGCACCCCTGACGATGGTCCGGTGCGCATGAGTGAGATCAACATTCGACCTGCCGAGCCAGCCGATCTGGTCTCGGTCGCTGAGATCTACGCTCATTCGGTCCGCACTGGAGTGGCAACGTTCGACCTAGAGGAACCGCCTCTTGCCTACTGGCAGGCCAAGCTCGCCAGCACGGCCCTGGGTGATCATTTCTTGGTGGCGTACAGCCTTGTGGCCAGCGACGAGGACCACGTGCTCGGCTTCGCGTACTCAGGAGCGTTCCGGCCCCGGCCCGCCTATGCGAGGACTCGGGAGACGTCGGTCTATATCGCCGCGAATGCCACTGGCAAAGGCTTGGGGTCCCGCCTCTACTGTGCCTTGCTCGATCTGCTCCGCCGGGATCAGGTGCATCTCGTCGTTTCCGTTGTGGCACAACCGAATCCAGCCAGCAACGCTTTGCACCGCAAACTCGGCTTCACCGAGGTGGGGACGCTCGACGAGGTCGGGTTCAAGTTCGGGGACTACATCAGCACGACGTGGTTCCAGCTGCGCCTGACCTGAGCGACCTGGGCGCGCCAGAGGTATAGGCCGGCTAGAGGTACTGGCCGGTGTTGGCGACGTTGTCGATGGATCGACCCGGCTCGGTGCCGTCCTTGCCGGTGATCAGGGTGCGGATGTAGACGATGCGCTCGCCCTTCTTTCCCGAGATACGAGCCCAGTCATCAGGGTTCGTCGTGTTGGGCAGATCCTCGTTCTCCTTGAACTCGTCGACGCACGAGGCCAGGAGATGTTCAATCCGGATGCCCTTCTGTGAGGACGTGAGGAAGTCCTTGATCGCCATCTTCTTGGCACGATCGACGATGTTCTGGATCATCGCGCCGGAGTTGAAGTCCTTGAAGTAGAGGACCTCCTTGTCGCCGTTGGCGTAGGTGACCTCAAGGAAACGGTTGGCCTCGATCTCGGAGTACATCCGTTCGACCGCTGCCTGGATCATCGCTGCGACGGTGCGCTCCGGCGACCCATCGTGCTCGGCCAGGTCATCCTGGTGCAGCGGCAGGTCTGCGATGAGGTACTTGCTGAAGATGTCGCGGGCACCCTCGGCGTCGGGGCGCTCGATCTTGATCTTCACATCGAGCCGGCCAGGGCGAAGGATCGCCGGGTCGATCATGTCCTCGCGGTTCGAGGCACCGATGACGATGACGTTCTCAAGGCGCTCGACCCCGTCGATCTCAGACAGCAGCTGCGGGACGATCGTGGTCTCGACATCCGAGGAGATACCGGAGCCACGGGTCCGGAACAACGCGTCCATCTCGTCGAAGAAGACCACCACAGGCGTGCCGTCCGAGGCCTTCTCGCGGGCACGCTGGAAGATCAGGCGGATGTGGCGCTCTGTCTCGCCGACGTACTTGTTGAGGAGCTCGGGACCCTTGATGTTGAGGAAGAAGGACTTGCCCACGGGCTTGCCCTCCTTGGCCGCGATCTTCCTGGCCAGTGAGGCCGCGACAGCCTTGGCTATCAACGTCTTTCCGCAGCCGGGAGGGCCATAGAGCAGGACGCCCTTGGGTGGCTTCAGCTTGTGCTCCAGGAACAGATCCGGGTAGAGGTAAGGAAGCTCGACAGCGTCGCGGATCGCCTCGATCTGACCCGCCAGGCCGCCGATGTCGGAGTAGTCGATGTCCGGAACCTCTTCAAGAACCAGGTCCTGGACTTCTGCCTTGGGGATCCGCTCGTAGACGAAGCCCGAACGAGAGTCCAGCAACAGGGCGTCGCCGACCCGGATCGGCTCGCCATCGAGGCTATCGGCCTTGCGGCAGACGCGCTCTTCGTCGGCATGTGCCACCACCAGAACCCGGTCGTCGTCCAGGAGCTCCTTGAGCATGACGATCTCGCCGATGCGCTCGAAACCACAGGTCGCCACGACGTTGAGCGCCTCGTTGAGCATGACCTCACGCCCGACGGACAGCTCGGCCGGGTCGACCAGCGGCGAGACGGCAACTCGCATCTTGCGACCACCGGTGAGGATGTCGACGGTGGCGTCGTCATAGGACTCGAGGATCAGGCCGTACGCCGCGGGCGGCTGCGCCAGCCTGTCGACCTCACTCTTGAGAGTGACGATCTGCTCGCGGGCTTCCTTCAGCGTCCGGACGAGGCGTTCGTTCTGCGACGAGAGGGTTGTCAGCGAGGTCTGCAGCTGCACGATCCGGGTCTCGAGGTCGAGCGAACGAGAAGGCGAGTCCGCGAGGCGACGGCGCAGTGCAGCGACCTCTTTGGTCAACGCAGCCTGTTGCCGTTCAACCTCGGCAGGGTCGATCGCCTCCACCGGCTCGACCGGGGGCTTGTCCTTATGCAGCGGTGAGTTCTCGGCCATGATCTGAACCTCCTCGCGGACGCCTGTCGGCCTTATGAGAAGCCGACACAATCGACCCTAACGTGACGTTCGGCTAAGTGGGGGACGTATCAGACAACGATCGCCTCACGCGTCGGATCTTCTTCTCGGACAACGGTCGCTCCCCCACGTCCTCAGGGGACCATTCACTCGTGTCGTTTTCTACCGGCGCGTCGTTCGACCCCTTGGCGGGCCGGCGTTTGCGGAGCGGAGGAGTGACGCCGGGGGCCAGCCGCCTGGTGGTGATCAGGAAGCCCGTGTGCCCGTGCATACGGTGTTCTGGGCGGACCGCGAGCCCCTCGAGGTGCCAGCCGCGGACCAACGACTCCCAGGCGGCGGGCTCGGTGAATCCCCCATGCTCGCGTGATGCCTCGGCGACCCGGGAGAGCTGGGTTGTCGTGGCGACGTAGCAGATAAGGACCCCGCCGGGAGCCAGGGCGTCTGCGACGACGTCCAGGCACTCCCAGGGGGCGAGCATGTCCAGCACCACCCTGTCGATGGTGCCCGGTGCAATGACCAGGGGCATGGCCTGGACCAGGTCACCGACGGTCACCTGCCACGCCGGGTGCGGGCCCCCGAAGAAGCTCTCGACATTTCCTCGCGCGATGTCAGCGAAGTCCTCACGACGCTCGAAGGAGTGCAGGTGGCCCAGGTCGCCCACGGCCCGCAACAGCGACATGCTGAGCGCACCGGAACCGACGCCGGCCTCGACCACCCGGGCGCCGGGGAAGATGTCAGCCATCATCACGATCTGGCCGGCGTCCTTGGGATAGACCACCGCCGCGCCACGAGGCATCGACAGGACGTAGTCGGCGAGCAGAGGACGCACTGCCAGGTACTCGACACCTGCGGTGTTCTTGGCCGTGGAGCCGTCAGGCGCGCCGATGAGGTCGCTGTGGGCCAGCCGCCCCCTATGGGTGTGGAACTCCTTCCCGGCCTCAAGGGTGATGGTGTGCAGTCGGCCCTTGGGATCGGTCAGCTGAACTCGCTCGCCCTCGACGAACGGTCCGCGACGCAGGTGCGCGCCAGTGGCGCTGCGCAGCCCATCCGCCGACTGACCTGGCGGCTGTTCATTGCTTTGATCCGGGTGTTCCGGCGTGCCCTCGCTCATGGCGCCAAAGTCTAGGTGCGGGGACCAGGCCCTCGTGACAGCGCGGCCTCGAGATCACCCACCAGGACGATGCCGCCGATCCGCCCGTCCGGACCGCGCACCGGCACAGCGCCGATCCCGAGGCGTTGCATCACCATCACCACGGGTTCGATCGACTGGTCCGGGTCGGCTTGGACGACCCAGCCGTCCGGCTGCTGACGCATCACGCTCGTGACCAGAACAGCCCCCAGGGCCTGCTCGGGGATGGCGGCCAGCGCCTCGTCGTCCAGGAGGCCTATCGGGTTGCGCCAGTCGTCCTCAACGATCACGACCGTGCCGCCAGGTCCGCCCGCCCGTAGTGACATCGCCTGAGCGGCACTCGCGCGTGAAGGCAGGGTCTCGGCGCGGCGCCACAAGGAGTCAATGCGGATGCCGGCCAGCAGACGGCTCCCGCGCCCTGCCCTGATCGCATTGGTGGCACCGACCCACATGAAGCTCCCGATGAAGAACGCCCAGACCAGGTTGAACAGATCCGGAGGCTGGCCGTTCAGCAGCGGCCACCCCACGAAGGCGAGGACGACGAGCAGGGTCACCGCCCGCCCGCACCAGCCGGCAGCGATGAGCCCGCTCTCGCGGCTGCCGGTGATCCGCCATACGAGGGAGTCAACAAGGAAGCCGCCGTCCAGCGGAAGCCCCGGCAAGAGGTTGAACGCGGCGACGAAGCCGTTGGTGTAGACCATCGCCCCGACCAGAAGAGAGGTCATGTCACCCGTGATCTGCGGCAGGGCGAGCCAGCCCAGGAGCGCCAGGAGCGCGTTGGCGGCAGGACCGGCAATGGCCACGAGTGCACTCGCCCCGGGTCGCGCGTTCGCGGAGTTGTAGGCCGTGTGTCCGCCCCAGAGGTCAGCCACGACCCGGTGCACGCTGTATCCCGCACGGGTAGCCACGACCGCGTGGGCGGCTTCGTGGGCCAGCACCGAGACCAGCAGCAAGACGGCATAGGCGGCGGCCACCGCGTAGGCACCGAGGCCCAGGTCCGGGCGGCTGCTCGCGACACCAGGGCCGAACGTGGCCACGATGATCACCGCGATGACCGGCCACGAACGGCCGAGGTAGACGGGGACTCCACCGATTGTTGCGAGGCGCCAGCCAGGGGCGGAACGCGTCGAGTCCTCGGCACCAGCAGACATGGTTCGACCCTATGTCAGTGAGCAGCAGGTGAGTGCCGATCGCGACCGCGCCTCGGGTCAGCGAGCCCTCTGTCGGTGCGCCCGCCTACAGTGCCTTGCATGGTTGCCGCACTGTCCCCGAGCCGGGCTTCTGACTTCATGCAGTGTCCGCTGCTCTATCGCTTTCGAGTGATCGACAAGTTGCCATCGGCGCCCAGCGCGCCCGCGGCAAGGGGCACGCTGGTGCACTCGGTGCTGGAGCGGCTGTTCGACCTCCCGGCTGACGGCCGCACGATCGAGGCAGCCGCCGCCATGGTGGGGCCGCAGTGGCAGTCGCTGCTCGACGGCGAGCCAGAGCTGGCAGACCTGGTGGACGGGTCGGACGCCTCCGCGCTGGCTTCCTGGCTCAGTGACGCCGTTGGGCTGATCGAGAAGTGGTTCACCCTCGAGGACCCGACCAGGCTCGAGCCGGCCGAGCGCGAGCTCTACGTCGAGGTCGACGTGGACGGGCTGACCCTTCGTGGCTATGTCGACCGGCTCGACCTCACCCCCACCGGAGAGATGCGCGTGGTCGACTACAAGACCGGTCGAGCACCCTTGGCGCAGTTTGAGGGCAAGGCGTTGTTCCAGATGAAGTTCTATGCGTTGGTGCTGTGGAAGCTGCGTGGCCAGATACCGCGGATGCTGCAGCTGGTCTATCTCGGCGGAGACTGCCAGATCGTGCGCTACTCCCCCGACGAGAGTGAGCTGATCGCGGTCGAACGCAAGCTCAAGGCCTTGTGGAAGGCCATCGAAGGCGCCGCCCAGAGCGGCGACTGGCAGCCCCGCACGTCCAAGCTCTGCGACTGGTGCGACCACCGCGCCCTGTGCCCGGCATGGGGCGGCACTCCCCCTCCGCTGCCAGTGCACGCCTCGATCTTGGCTCTTGACCCGCAGGCGTCGGCGGCACAAATGCCGGCCCTTGACTAGATTCGCATCATGACCTCTTTCACTGTCAGGCCACCTCTGCCCGAGGACGCTGCGCGCTGGCGGGAGCTGTACCGCGGCTATGCAGACTTCTACCAGGAGCCGGTCACCGACGACCAGCTTGATCTGGTCTGGTCCTGGATCCTTGACCCCGGCCACGACGTCAAGGCACTGCTGGTCCAGGATGCGACCGGCAACGCCGTCGGCCTGGCTCACTACCGTCCATACTTCCGGCCGCTGGCTGCTGCGGTGGCCGGCCATCTCGACGACCTGTTCGTAGAGCCGGCCTCACGTGGCACCGGAGCGGTTGACGCCCTGCTCGATGGCCTGAGGACGATCGCTCGCCAGCGTGGGTGGAGCAAGATCCGGTGGGTCACCGCTGACGACAACCACCGTGCGCGCAGCAAGTACGACCAGGTGGCCGAGCGCACGATGTGGGTCATCTACGACATGCCCGTCTCGCCTCAGTGACCCATCGGCCGGCGGACCACCACGCGCGAACGTGTGGCTGCTGGAGCTGAGCGCCGACGGGTATTCCGACGCCGTGCTCAGATTTGGGTTGCTGGCCGGTCCAACCGTTGGCCCAGGACCGCCATCCCATCATCATTGTCGGACCCCTTGCCTAGACTGGACATATGTTCGAATCGACCGCGACCCAGGACCCCGCCGGGTTCCTGGCTGCGGTGACCGAACAGCTGGCCAAGCTCCCCTCCCAGCTCTGGCAGACCGGTAACGAGGGCTTCGCGCAGATCGCGGCGGCGATGGACGCCCTGGCCGTTCAGCTGGACTGTGCCCGGGTCGGGCTGGTCGAGGAAGCCCAGGCCCGCGGGGTGGTGGACCAGTCGCCCAGCGCGTCGGCCGCCGACTGGCTGATGGCACACAGCTTCCACCTCGAGCCCGTCGAGGCGGTCCGGGCGGTGGAGCTGGCCCGGCACTGTCGGCTGCCCAAGAACCAGGTCCTGGCCGCGGCCGTCGCAGGGGGCAGCGTGACTGTGCGTAAGGCGATGACCGCGCTGCGTCAGGTCGCCCAGGTTGAGCACGCGTTGGCCCCGGGGAAGCGTGAGCAAGCGTTGGCGTCGCTGACCCAGATGGCCCAGACCGGCTATGACCGCAACGTGATCGCGGTCGGACGCACCCTGATGGCCCTGGTCGGGGCAGAGCGATCCCTGGAACGCAACGAAACCATGCTGGCCGCCCTGAGCTCACTGCGACTCTCACCCATGGACAACGGCATGATCCGGGTGTCCGGCCAGCTCGACCCCGAAGCCGGCGCCGTGCTCACCGCGACCCTGGACCCCTTGTCCGCACCGAATCCGTGTGAGGCCAACGGTGGCCGTGACCCACGCGCGCCCGACCGGCGCCGAGCCGAAGCCCTGATCGAGGTATGCCGGCGCGCCGCCGCCGCCGGAGGGGCCGCACCGGCCACCACCAAAGCCCAGATCGTGGTCACCATTGCGTACGACCGCCTCGCCGAGGCCGTCAGGGGTGCCGGAACAACCTTGGGCGGGCAGGTTCTGGCCCCCGAAACCGTCCGCAGGCTCGCCTGCGACGCCTCGATCATCCCGATGGTCCTGGGCTCCCAAAGCCAACCCCTGGACGTCGGGCGCACCAAACGGTTGGTCACCCCGGCCCTGCTGGCAGCGTTATGGGTCCGGGACAAGGCCTGCACCTTCCCCGGCTGCGGGCGGCCGCCTCAATGGTGCGACGCGCACCACGTCATCCACTGGCTCGACGGCGGACCGACATCCCTGCTGAACCTG
>JBBRWQ010000014.1:0-50984 GCA_038249115.1 Actinomycetales bacterium | reverse complement strand
TACGTCGAGCCGTAGCCGCCCAGGGTGATCTCCCCGGCGTCGCGCAAGCCCTTCTCGTGGACGGTCCAGGAGCACTGGACCAGTTCCGCCTGACGGTCGGCCGAGGCGTCAGCCCGACGGTCGACCAAAACCCTTTCAGGAAACTGGTTCTCGTGCCGCGAGCCGTGTCGATCCCGAGGCGGCGCGCGCGCCCGAACAAGTAGCGGCCGCAGCAGCATTCGCTGTCGATGCCGTGGCGCGGGGGCACGAGGGCGTCATGGTCAAAGCCGACGACTCGACCTACGACATGGGGCGCCGGGGGGCCGGCTGGGTCAAGGTCAAGCCGGTCCACACCCTCGACCTGGTCATCCTGGCCGTCGAGCGCGGAAACGGTCGACGCAGTGGCTGGCTGAGCAACATCCACCTCGGGCCCACCGACGGTTACGTCATCGAGCTGCGCCCAGAAGTGGTGGCGGAGATCGCCTTCGACGGCGTGCAGACCTCTCCCCGCTATCCTGCCGGCCTGGCGCTGCGTTTTGCGCGGGTGGTCAGGCACCGGACCGACAAGACGGCGAGCGAGGCCGACCCGATCGAGCTGGTGGAGGCTCTGTGCCAGTCCTGGCCGAGGGCGCAGCACTGAGGGCGGAGTACTGAGTCAGACGGCCTGTCGCCGCTGCAGCCAAGCCGGGCGGTATCGCCAGACGCGGGCCGCTATGAGCGCGATGACGATGAAGACGGCAACGGTGAGGAGCGAGAAGTCGACCCCGGCTGACAGCAGCCCACCGTGCGTGACGGTGACATTCGCCCCGAGCCAGGCCGAGTGGACAGTTACGGTCCGGCCACCCCCGAGCTGCTCGGCAGCGCTGGTCAGAGCGTTCACGGTGGCCATGACCATTCCGGCCCAGGCGAACAAGAGAATCGTGAAGGTGACTATCCCGGTCCACACGTGCGGCAGATTGCGTCCTTCGGCGTGCTTGAACTGGTGCGCCAGCGCCGACGCCGGACCGAGGTCGTCGACGGCTCGAGACATTCCGACGTCTGTGGCTGCGGAGGCCAGGTCGGACCGCAGCTCGCGCCGCCGCCCCTTGCGGTAGCCGCCGGGAACGTCCTGGGCGAGGAAGTCGACCTTGGTCACGTACCACTCACGCCGTATCCGGTCGATGAGCCGAAGGTGGGTGGCGGGGGACGGGTTCATGGGGACTCCTTGAGGGTCGGTTCGCGAGGTCCACCGGCGGGGTAGAGGCCTGGGTCCGTGCGGCCGAGAGTGGTGGCGACGGTGACCGTCAGCTCGAGCCATGAGCGCCTGGAGCGAGTGAGCTCAGCGGCACCCCTGGCGGTTGGCAGGTAGTACTTGCGGGCCGGGCCCGACGACGACGCGACGAGGCGCGAGGTGATGTGTCCCTCGCGTTCGAGGCGGGTCAGGACCGGGTAGACGGTGCCCGGCGCCATGTCGCCGAGCCCGTCGGCCTGCAACCGGGTGACGAGCTCGTAGCCGTACGACTCTCGCTCGGTGAGCAGCGCGAGCATGAGCATGGGCAGCACCCCCTTGAGGAGCTGCGGGTCACGAGCATCGGACGCCATGCAACTAGGCTATACCCGCTATACGGTATTGCCTAGTATCAGGTCTACTTGAAGATCATCTTCGGCCAGGACGACCACCACTGCGAGAACCGACAGCAGGGCGACGATGGCCTATGCGCCGGGGTGTGCAAAGGGCGTCGTGGTTGCCAGCTCGACAAAGCCGAGGCGTCGCAGGATCGGGCGGCTTTGCGGTGTGGCGTCGACCTGCAGATAGCTGAACCCGCGGGCCGCGGCCAGGGCGGTCCGGTGGGCCACCATCGAACGGAATACGCCGCGTCCCCGCCACCCGGGGTGTGTGCCGCCGCCCCAGATACTGGCGAAGTCGGTGCCGGGCTGCAGCTCCACCCGCCCAGCGCCCACGGCCGTATCCCCGAACCAGGCGATCACCGCCAGGTTTGAAGGGAGCTCTTGTGCGATCGCAGCCGACAGCATCCGGCCGATGTCTGAGTGGTCCCCGCCGAAGACGTCGTGGTGCATCCGCACAAACGCCTCGACACCCCGCGCGTCGACGACCGGCATCAGCCGCACCCCCGCGGGCGGCGGCACATCCACTGCCAGGTCGGCGATCGCGGCGACGAGCAGGGTCTCGGCCGGTTCGGGTGTCAGTCCGGCGGCAACCAGCCGGTCCGGCAGATCCGCCGGACGGTCGTAGCTGTAGTGCTTCCACTCCCATGGCCGCGCCAGCTGCGCGAACCGATCGACCTGCTCAGCGATGACCCCGTCAGCCGTCACGGGGTCCAGGTCCGACCAGGTAACCCCGCTCCATCCGTCGGAGATGATCCGCACGACGAGGGCTTCGCGCTCAACCTCCTCGTCCGGGCCGGGCGGGCCCGCGTGCCGGCGTACCTGCTTGTCGAAAGCCGCCAGCACCGCTTCCTCGTCCATGGCGCAAGCCGACCACGAACGGTTCCGTTCTGACAATCCCCACCACGAGGCGGTGACGGGAATCATGATGCGGAAGGTGTCGTTGACCAGGATTAGCGTGTGAACTCAAGGGAAGGTGCCCACCATGGCCGTCGCCGCAGACAACAACAGCACGTTCGCCCACTACGCACACCCGGAGCGTCTGGTCTCCACCGACTGGCTCGCCGGCCAGCTGAGCGCCGGACATGTCGGCAGCCACAACCTGGTGGTGCTCGAGTCCGACGAGGACGTGCTGCTGTACGACACGGGGCACATCCCGGGGGCTCTCAAGATCGACTGGCACCTCGACCTCAACGACCCGGTGACGCGTGACTACGTCAACGGCGAACGCTTCGCCCAGGTCCTTGGCGACCGCGGTATCAGCCGCGATACGACCGTCGTCATCTACGGCGACAAGAGCAACTGGTGGGCGGCCTACGCACTGTGGGTCTTCACCTTGTTCGGCCATCCGGATGTTCGCCTTCTCGACGGCGGTCGGGCCACCTGGGTTGCCGAGGGGCGCGAGATCACCCGCGAGGTGCCTGCTCCCACAGCCGCGGGCTACCCGGTTGTCGAACGCAACGACTCGCCGATCCGCGCGTTCAAGGACGACGTCCTGGCTCACATCGGCCAGCCGATGGTCGATGTTCGCTCCCCCGGCGAGTACTCCGGCGAGCTGCTGCACATGCCCGACTACCCGCAGGAAGGTGCCATGCGAGGCGGTCACATTCCCGGCGCCAGGTCGGTGCCGTGGGCCCGCGCAGCTGCCGAGGACGGGACATTCAAGTCCAGGGCAGAGCTCGAGGCCATCTACCTGACCGAGCAGGGGCTGGCGCCAGCCGATGACGTCGTGGCCTACTGCCGCATCGGCGAGCGCTCCTCACACACGTGGTTCGTGCTGACCCATCTGCTCGGCTTCGAGAAGGTGCGCAACTATGACGGCTCATGGACCGAGTGGGGCAACGCAGTGCGGGTGCCCATCGAGGTCGGTGCGAAGTGACCGATGGCCAGAGGATCGACGACGAAAGGACCACAGTCCAAGAAACCAACGGCCCGGTTGCCGTTCCCCTACCAGCCGGCCTGGAGGAGATCGCCCAGGACTTCACCGCCATGTCGCCTCGAGACCGGCTCACCCTGCTGCTCGACTTCAGCGACGGCCTTCCGGAACTGCCGGAGCGCTACGTGGGGCATGCCGAGCTTCTTGAGCGGGTCGACGAGTGCCAGTCGCCGCTGTTCCTGGTCGTCGAGGTGGCGCGTACGCAGGACGCCGGGTCGTCTGACCTGGCGAAGGCGGCGATGGATGACGGCGCATCGCAGGACGCCACGGTGCACCTCTTCTTCCAGGCGCCTCCGGAAGCACCCACGACCCGGGGCTTCGCGGGAATCCTGCACGAAGGCCTGGACGGGCTGACCGTCAGCGAGGTGCTCGCCGTTCCCGAGGATGCGCCATACCGCTTCGGGCTGGGCGAGGCGGTCTCGCCGCTGCGACTGCGAGGCATGGTGGCGATGCTCAGCCGGATCAAACGGCAGGTACGGGCCAAGTCCGCCGGCTAGCCCAACGTCATCCGGAGCTCGCCACACGTGACCAACTCCTTGCGGTGTCGATTGCTGTTGGATAGGCACGTGCCCCCGCAACCTCCTGCCGACCTTGTCGCAGTCTGTTCTGCGAGCGGGATGGCCGCGATGACGGCGCTTCCGGGCGTGACTGCGCAGGCCGGCCAGGGTGAGGGCCTGACTGGCAGCCCTGAGGAGATCAGCAGGGAAGTGGCGAGGGTGGAGTCCGCGCGACACCCACGGTGGGTGTTCTGGTCTGTCGACTCTGACGCAATCCCGCTGGTGTCGAACGGGATCCATCTCGACCGATGCTGGGACATTGCCGAGGCCCACCGGATCCTGGTCGGTGGGCGGGCTGCCGACCCCGCCGTTGCCTGGGCCACAGCAAGCCGGCTGGCCACTGCGGATCTGCCGCGCACGTCTGGCGGAGACCTGTTCGACTTCGCCGCCGACCATGACCCCGGCGGCAAAGGCGACCCCGACAGCCCGGTCCGGTTCGACGGCTACCTTCGCCCCGAGGCCGTCGCGGGAACATGGCAGACCTCGCCGCAGCGGGTCCTGGCGTGGGCCGACGCTGCCGTGGAGACAGCGACGCGGCAGATGGCGGCCCTGTCCGAGCTCACTGGGCGAGCTGTCAGCACGGGCCAGTCTGAGTCGGCCGCCGGCCTGTTGTGCGTTGAGCTGGCCGCGACGGGGCTCCCTGTGGATCGCCCGACCATCGAGGCTCTGATCGAACAGGCCGCCGGACCCCGGCCCGACGACGAGGCGCATGCCCGCGAGATCCGGAGGGCGCGCGATGTCGAGGTGCTGCGCCACGCGCCTGGACGCGAGTCGACGGATCTGCGAAACCCGCTGCAGGTGAGGGACCTTCTGGCTGCGGTCGGGGTGGTCGTTCCCGACACCCGCGCCTGGCGGCTGGAGCCGTTTCGCGACATCCACCCGCTCGTGGAGGCGTTGCTGACCTGGCGCAAGGCCGAGCGGATCGCCACGACCTACGGCTACCACTGGCTCGACACCAACATCGGGCCGGATGACCGACTGCGTGGTGCCTGGACCGCCTCCGATGGCGCTGCCGGCCGGATGACGGCGCAGAACGGCCTGCACAACCTGCCGACGCCCCTGCGTCCGGCGATCAGGGCGCATCCCGGGTACGTGTTCGTGCGTTCCGATCTCGGACAGATCGAGCCCCGTGTCCTGGCCGCAGTCTCCGGTGACATGGACTTCGCGCGAGCCACCCAGGCCGACGACCTGTATGCGCCGGTGGGCGCCGCACTCAAGGTCGAGCGTCCGGTAGCCAAGATTGCCGTGCTCGCCGCGATGTACGGCCAGACCAGCGGCGCAGCCGGCGAGGCGCTCAAGGACCTTGAACGGGCCTACCCCACCGCCATGGCCTACCTGCAACGAGCATACGAGGCTGGGGCGGCCTCGCAAGCCGTCCGAACATACGGGGGTCGACGAATTCCGATGTGGGAGAACCCTGTTGACCCTCCCTCTGGATCATTGCCCTCGATCATCGCGGGCCGCGGGCGATTCGCCCGCAACGCCGTCATCCAGGGTGCGGCGGCCGAGCTGTTCAAGGCCTGGGCAGCGACCGTGCGGCTCACCACCCGACATCTGGGCGCCCAGATCGTCCTGTGCCTGCACGACGAGCTGCTGGTCCACGTCCCGATCGCCGCAGCCGACGAAGCCGCCGCAGCAGTTGATGCGGCACTGACCGCCAGCTCGCGACGATGGACCGGCTCAAGCACTGTGAGGTTCGTCTCCGATACGAGCGTCATCGCCCGGTGGTCCGACGCCAAACCCTGAACGGCAGCCCGTCCGCTAACTGGTTGGTGTCATCGCTGGCGGCCGAAATCGTGGCAACGATGACACAAGCCAGCTCACGGAGCTCGCTAGGTTTCGTCGGTCTGCGCTCGCAGGAACTGCTCGAACTCGGCACCGATCTCATCGGCCGTCGGCAGGTTCTGGATGTCGGTGGTCAGCAGGTTGGGCCGCTCGCGACCCTCGATGTAGGTGTCGTACTGGCGCTCGAGCGCCTCCACGACCTGGGTGACCTCCTCGGAGCCGGCGATCTCCTGTGCGATCTCGCTCCGGTTGAGCCCGGCGGTGGCCTTGAGATCCTCACCCGGGATGTTGAGCCCTGTTGCGCCCGAGAACGACTCGAGACCCACCAGGGCAGCGTCGGCGAACTGAGCCTGGGCCAGGTAGTGAGGCACATGGATGGCGAAGCCGAGAGCGTCAAGACCGGACTCACCCAGCCTCAGCTCGAGCAGCGCGCTGGCACTTCCGGGTATCTGCATCGCGCCGAAGAGGGGGTCATGCTCAGCGAGCAGCGTGGGGTTGGTCGCGTGAGCGGTGCGGCCGATGGGCCGGGTGTGTGGCACCGCCATCGGTATGCCGTGGATGGTCACCGTGAGCGTCACGCCGAGCATGCGGACCAGCTGCCGGATTGCCTCGACGAGGCGCTCCCACTGGTAGTCCGGCTCTGGGCCAGACAACACGAAGAAGGGCACGCCGTCAGCGTCGGTGACTTGATACAGAAGGAGGCTGGGGTCGGCATAGCTGGCCCAGCGGTCGCGCTCGAAGGTCATCACCGGCCGGCGGCCGCGGTAGTCCACCAGCTGGTCGACGTCGAAGGACGCGACGACGACGTGCGGGAGTGTGGCCAGAATGTGGTCCGTCATCAGTCGCTGAGTCTGGCCGGCATCGACGAACCCGCCGAGCGAGACCAACATCACCGACGCGTGCAGGTCACGCAACGGGGTGTCGGTCTCGATCACATAGAGCTCGGAAGGGTCTTGCACCGCTGGTCGCCTCTTTCTGGCAGATGATCTCGCGCGTCAGGCATCTCCAATTGTCTACCTCAAGACTTTCAACGCCCTCCGCGCCTCGTGGATTCCGCCTAGCGGCCATGGTCAGAATTGAGGCTGCGCGCCAATCTGTGCGACACAGCGGGCTGCGGCCACCATCGCCATCTCAGGGCCGCCGACGAAGTACCCGGCTGCGAGGGCATCACCGGCGCCGGTGACGTCGACCACGGGACCAGGAACGACGTCACGTGACGTCTGCACACCGCCGCCGACAAAGCTCGACCCGCGTGCCCCGCGTTTGACGACCGCCTCGACGGTGAGCGACGCGAGCGACGTGGGCGAGAGGCCGACGACGTCCCACTCACCCTCGTTGCCGAAGACGACTGTCGGGGCGAGCCTCTCGACCAGAGCCCAGAACGCCTCCGCGCCATAGGTCTCGATCATCGAGGCCGAGGCCAGGTCGATGGCCACCCGAACGCCCGCACGTCGTGCGGCGTTCGAGGCACGGATCAAGACCTCTGGGTCGGGGGCCCGCAACAGGAGATACCCCGAGAGGTGCAGCCAGTCGGCTCCTGACAGCCACGAGACGTCACTCAACCGCTCGTCGATCCACTCCAGGTCGCCCGGATCGGAGGCCAGGCTGCGCGTGCCGGACGTCACCAGCGAGACGACCGTGCCGCAGCGCGTGTCCTGGGGCTCGGCAGACAGGGTGATCCCACGAGCCATCAGCTGTTCATCGATCATCTGACCGACAGCGTCACGGCTGCGCGGGCCAAAGAGCCTGGCCTCACCGCCCAGGGCGGAGACCCATGCGGCGACGTTGGCGGCCTGTCCCCCCGCGCTCAGCGTGATCGCCGCGGGCGTGTCGTCATCCGCCGTCATGGGGCCCTGGGTCATCACGAGCACGTCCAGCATGACGTCCCCAGCCACGCATACGCTCACTGACATCGGCCACCTCCCGGGTAAATACGTAGAGTGCTCGTCGTGATCATTGCCGAAGAGGTCCGCACGGCCCTGCGCGAGGGTCGTGGTGTCGTCGCCCTGGAGTCCACCATCATCAGCCATGGACTGCCCACCGAGTCCAGCGCCCGGGTGGCCCGCGAGATCGAGGCTGCCGTTCGTGAGTCCGGCGCCGTGCCGGCAACTATTGCGATTGTCGGCGGTCAGGTGCGAATCGGCCTGGACGACAACGCCCTTGACCAGATCGCGACCAACCGATCCGTGGTCAAGTCGAGCATTCGCGATCTCGCCAGCGTGATGGTCAGCGGGGGGCTGGGGGCGACCACCGTTGCCTCGACGGCATACCTGGCACACCGCGCCGGCATCGAGGTCTTCGCCACGGGCGGTCTGGGCGGGGTCCATCGTGGCGCCAGCCAGAGCTTCGATGAGTCGGCGGACCTGTCTGCGCTCGCCCACACGCCGGTGGCACTGGTCTGCGCGGGCGTGAAGTCCATCCTGGATGTCGCGGCGACCCTGGAAAGGCTGGAGACCCTCTCGGTTGGCCTGGTGGGCTACCGCAGCGAGAAGTTCCCCGGCTTCTACATCCAGGACAGCGGGTATGCCGTGCCCTGGGTTGCGCAGTCGGCCGCCGAGATCGCGCACACGATGGTCGCGCGGAAGGCCTTGGGGCTCGAGCAGGCACTGGTCGTGGCCAACCCGATCCCGGATGGCAAGGAGATGCCACGCAACCTGCACGAGATGACGCTCACGGCTGCGTTGAAGTCGTTGCAGGACAACAAGATCACCGGCAAAGATGTCACGCCGTTCTTGCTCGCCTTCTTCCACGAAAACACCGACGGGGTCAGCCTGCAGGCCAATATCGACCTGGTCGTCAACAACGCAAGACTGGCCGGCGACATCGCCATGGCAATGCCGACCGCACTGGCAGGTGCGACGACGGGCTCGTCCTCGTGACCCCCGCCCAAGCCTCGCCCGCGTTCTTGGATGACGGCCTTTCCGACCTCCACCGTCGCGATCTGCTCACTCGCATCGACGCCTACTACGACACAGCTCCGCGTGCGACAGCCCGGGTTGAGGAACACGGATCACTGGTCCTGTTCGTGGCCGAACGGGGCTGGCCGTTCTACGCCCGTCCGGGCCTGACCCGCAGCACCGAGCCGACGGTCGACGAGATCCGCGAGGTCCTGGCTCGACAGTCCGAGCTCAAGGTGCCCCCGGCGGTGGAATGGGTCCAGGACACTGCGCCATCGTTGGCCGCGTCTGCCCGGGCAGCGGGTATGACGGTCCAAGAATGTCCCCTCCTGGCGCTCGGGTCGCTGGTTGAACCGCGACCCGCCGATGGACGGGTGCGGCTGATGGGTGCAGAAGACGATGGCCTGGCAAAGGTCCGGGCCGCGATCGGCGTGGGGTTCGACACTCCCGGCACGGCTGTCGCAGACGCTGCGCGTGGGATTCCGCCGCATCGGCACCACGTGCATGGCGGGGATCGACTGATCCGAGACGGATCTGAGCAGCCGAGGGGGTGTGGCCGATGGCGGTGTCACCAGAGTCGGCTGATGGCGGCACTCGCCTGCATCGGCTCACGGCGGCCTCGCCAGAGTCAGCTGATCCCGAGACGCCGGGCGACCTCAGCGCCGCCCATCTCCGCCACGACGACCGGGTCGCCCACGACAATCAGCTGATCGGTGGCTCGCGAGAGGCCGACGTAGAGCCGCTCGCGGGACCGCTCCGTGGCCTGGTCCTGGTTGACGCAGAGCACGACCGCCTGGCGCTCAAGCCCCTTACAGCCGAGCACGTGACCGTAGAACACGTCGTCCTCATCCCAGAAGGAGCGCCAATACGCCTCCGGGTCGGACTCGGAGCCTCGTTCGATCTGAACTGGGTGACGCTTGCCAGTGGTCAGGAGCATCACCTCATTCGACTTCCACCCCGCGGCCAGCAACCGGTCGACCTGCTCGTCCGCGATCTCGACGGCGTCTGCGGAGTCGATGGGCACGAACTCAACCGCCGGGCCATCGCCACCTTTCAGCTGCATCCTCATGGGTGCCAGCGGGTTGAAGACCTCGCCGATCTGCTTGGTGTTGCGAAGGTTGTGGTCGAGAACCAATGGCACCAACGGCACTGGCGGCCCACCGAAGCGCTGGAAGATCCGCTGGTTCTCGTCGGTATAGACGAAAAGCCCGCCCTTCTCCTGGTCCTTCAGCGCGCCCAGGATGGGGGCCCACCACGTGTCGGCGAAGTCCTGGGCCTCATCGACGATGATGGCGTCGTACTTTTGGCCATCGACGAGTCCGGCCACCTGCTCCTTCATGATCCGTGGAAGCTCGATCTCCCAGAAGTCGGAGTCTTCACGGCTGCCGTCCGGCGCGCCCCAGCTGCGACCGAGCGCATGAAACGTGCCCACGAAGGCAGGTCGACGCTTGCGGTCCCAGGTCGCCACGACGCGATTCAGGTAGGCGGCCAGACCGAGCGAGTAGCAGACCAGCGCGACCCGCTGAGCTTTGTGGCCCCCGTGACCACGTGAGAGCTGCCCGGCCTGGGTCAGCGCAAGCACCGTCTTGCCGCTTCCGGCGCCGCCCCGGATCTCCACCCTGTTGAGCAACCGCGTCACCTGTAGCAATGTCGCCTGTTCCTGAGTGAGCCGGTCGACCTCAGCCGCGCGGGCACGCGCATCGGCGGAGATGCTCAGGACGGGCAGGTGCCGCCCGTTCAGGATCTCGACGATCAGGTCGACATCGGCCGCACTCGGTGGAGCGTTTCTGGTCTCCTGCATGACGACCACGTCGTGCAGGCGGCTTGCCAGATCGGCGATATCACCCTTGCCGTGCACCGCCCAGCGGGGACAGTCCGGCATCGAGAAGTCGTCGTGGAGCTCGGTGTTGGGCAGCGCCACCGAGTGCGCCCACCGGATGCGCCGTCGCGACGACCCGCTCCAGCGGGGGTCACTCTCGACATACTTGCGGATGGCGTACTTCGTCGTGCGTGCCTGGTCGACAGGGTCGAAGGTGCGTGTGTCGTTGCCCGACTGGCGCCACTGACCGTCGACCACCCCGACGCTTCCGCCCTTGACCTCGACGACAACGGCACCAGCCCCGGCGATGATCGCGATGATGTCAGCCTCATGATCTTTCACCTTGTCGCTGAGCCTCAGGTTGGCCATCAGCACGTCATCCGGCCCGAGGTTTGCCTGAAGGACCCCCCAGACCTCACGCTCCGTTGCAGTTTCGAACTTGGGATGCTCCGGGATCAGCCGCAGCCCCATCAGCTGGCCTGCGGCTCGGACGCGACGCTAACGCCACCGTGAACGACAGCGAACCACTCAGCCTGATCGGCCATATGTCACGGCCCCTTTCGACCCAACTCAGATTGTGCCACGCAGGTGTGACAAATCCCCCAGAGTGAGATACGGCTCAGATCTGGCCCTCCACCTGGTCCATCGCCTTGTAGATCCGCTTCTCGGACACCGGGTAAGCGGTGCCAAGGGTCTGGGCAAACAAACTGACCCGCAGTTCCTCGATCATCCACCGAAGCGCCACCGCGTCAGCCCCAATACGTCGTGTAAACGGAAGTGCCGCGATGAGCGTGTCGTACTCACGGCGAACGCGAGCCACCGTCTCCATGTGCTCCGCATCGCGCGCCACCTGGCTGGGCGCGTGGTCGCAGCGCGCGATTATGCCGCGCAGGAAGCGCTCCAGGTGTCGCAACCTCGAAAACCCGCTCTCCGCAACAAAACCCGGATAGATGAGGGACCGCAGCTGAGCTTGCATGTCCTGCCTTGCCGGCGCCATCACCGGGCTCGTCATCGCAGCCAGCGCAAGCTCGATCTCCCGCGACTTCACCAACAGCGGCTCAACGAGATCGATCACCTCCATCACCCGTGCCACGACCTGGGACCGGACGATGCGCAAGGTCTCGTCGAACTCGACCGGCCCGAGGACCTGACCACCCGGGCGCTCCGCGACTATCGAGTCGACCGCAGCGGCAAGGCAGTCCTGGAGCAGCCCGGGAACGCTGCCGTGGGGGTTGTGGCCCAGCGTGAGGCGCTGGGCGTTGGTCAACAGCGCCAGCACCCGCTTCCAGGGGGCTGTCGTGTTGAGCAGCAGCAGACGTCGGACTCCGAGTCTGGTCGCCGAGTCTCGCTCTTGCTGCGAGGCGAGCACCTCGACAGCGACGCTGTCACCGTGGTCCACCACAGCCGGGAACCCCTGGATGACCCGGTCGCCAACCCGCCGTTCGAACGTGGCGGGCAGATCTCCAAAGACCCACTGCTGCATGCCTTTTCGCTCGATTGATGCGGCCGCCCACTGAATGGTCTCGCGGAACTTTGGGGCCAGCTGCTCCTGCAGAGCCGCGAGGTCCTTGCCCTCCCCCACCACCGCGCCGGTGGGCGACTCGATCCTGAACGTGATGCGCAGATGATCGGGAACCCGAGACCAGTCCCACTCGCTCGCCGGGATGTGTACGCCGGTCCGCTCACCCAGAGCGTGCGCGAGCTCATCGGTGAGGTGACCGGCCGCTGGATCGGCAGACGCCAAGGCTGACCGGGCGTGGCCAGGAGTCGGGACGAAGTTGCGACGGGTCGGCTTCGGGAGCGACTTGAGCAGGGCGATCGCCAGGTCTTCACGCAATCCGGCCACCTGCCAGTCGAATCCGTCGTCGTCGACCCTGTTGAGGACGTCGAGGGGGATGTGAACCGTGACCCCGTCGGCGGCTGCTCCAGGCTCGAACTGGTAGGTCACCGGAAGGGTGATGCCGTTCTTCTGCCAGGTCTGGGGGTAGTCGTCCGCACTGACCGCTTCGGCACTGTCGCTGACCAGGAGGTCTTCGGTGAAGGTCAACAGATCGGGCTGCTCCCGACGGGTCTGCTTCCACCATGAGTCGAAGTGCTGCCCGGAGACGATCGCGGCCGGCAGTCTTGCGTCGTAGAACTCGACCAGGGTCTCGTCGTCGACCAAAATATCCCGCCGTCTGGCGCGGGCCTCGAGCTCGGTCAGACGCTTGATCAGAGCCCTGTTGTCATGGAAGAAACGGTGATGCGTCTCCCAGTCGCCCTCGACCAAAGCATTGCGGATGAACAGATCTCGCGACTCCTCCGGGTTGATCCTCGCGTAGCCCACCTTACGACCGGCAACGAGGGGGACGCCATACAGAGTGACCTTCTCGAGGGCCACCGCCGCGCCACGCTTCTTCTCCCAGTGCGGCTCGCTGTAGCTGCGCTTGACCAGATGGCCGGCAAGTCGTTCGATCGCCGCCGGGTCGGTGACAGCGTTGACACGGGCCCACAGCCGGGTGGTCTCGACCAGCTCGGCCGACATGACCCACTGCGGCTGCTTCTTGAACAGCGAGGAACCGGGTGAGATCCCGAATCGCGCGCCACGTGCGCCGATGTACTCGCGCTTCTCGACGTCGCGTAGACCGATCTGGGAAAGGAGCCCCGAGAGCACGGAACGGTGAATCGCGTCATGGTCGGCCTCAGATGAGTTCTGTTGCAGGTCAAGGGACTTGCATGCTGCCCTGAGCTGGCTGTGCAGATCCTGCCATTCGCGGACGCGCAGGTAGTGGAGGTACTCGGCCTTGCACATTCGTCGAAAGGCGCTGCCGGAAAGCTCCTGCTGCTGCTCCTTCAGGTAGTTCCACAGGTTCAGCAACGTCACGAAGTCGCTGTGGTCGTCGGCGAAGCGTCGGTGCTTTTCGGCGGACTGCTGACGTTTGTCCATGGGGTTCTCGCGTGGGTCCTGGATGGAGAGAGCCGCGACGATGATGAGCACCTCATGCAACGCACCGTTGATCTCGGCCTCGATCACCATCCGCGCGAGGCGCGGGTCGAGGGGCAGCTGGGCGATCTTGCGACCGTATGCCGTCAGCCGCTTTCGGTTGTCCCTGACCTGATCTGCTGCCGGAACGATGGCCTGGAGCTCCTCCAACAGCCTGATGCCGTCGGTGATCTGACGTGAGTCCGGTGGGTCGATGAAGGGAAAGCGAGCGATGTCGCCCAGCCCTAGCGAGGTCATCTGGAGGATCACCGACGCCAGGTTGGTGCGCAGTATCTCGGGGTCGGTGAACTCGGGCCTGGCCTCGAAGTCTTCCTCTGAGTACAGCCGGATGCAGATGCCGTCGGCGACGCGACCACAGCGACCTGCCCGCTGGCTGGCGCTTGCCCGCGAGATCGGCTCGATCGGAAGGCGTTGCACCTTGGTGCGCTGGCTGTACCGCGAGATGCGTGCGGTCCCGGCGTCCACGACATACCGAATTCCTGGCACTGTCAGAGAGGTCTCGGCGACGTTCGTGGCAAGGACAACACGGCGGCCGGTGTGCTGGCTGAAGACGCGGTGCTGCTCGGCCGATGACAGCCGTCCAAAGAGCGGCAGGATCTCGGTATGGGGCAGGGCCATTGCAGTGAGCGCCTCTGCAGCATCACGGATCTCGCGTTCGCCGGAGAGGAAGACCAGGATGTCGCCGCCCATGACCCGGTGCTCGGTCCACAGCTCCTCGACCGCCTCACAGATCCCGGTGACCTGGTCAATGTCAACGCCGCCGTCGTCTGTCAGCTGCGTTAGAGGCCGGTAGCGCACCTCAACCGGGTAGGTGCGCCCGGACACCTCAATGATGGGCGCGTCGTGGAAATGCTTTGAAAACCGTTGCGGGTCAATGGTTGCCGACGTGATGATGACCTTGAGATCAGGGCGACGCGGCAACAGCTGCTTGAGGTAGCCGATGATGAAGTCGACGTTGAGGCTGCGTTCGTGGGCCTCGTCGATGATGATCGTGTCGTAGCGGCGCAGGTCGCGGTCGCGCTGCATCTCGGCGAGCAGGATGCCATCAGTCATCACCTTGAGCAGGGTGTTGGCACTCGAGTGATCGGCGAAGCGCACCTGATATCCCACTGCGGTCCCGAGCTCGGTGTTCAGCTCCTCAGCGATCCGCTCGGCCACTGACCTGGCGGCGATCCGCCGCGGCTGGGTGTGGCCGATCATGCCCTCGATGCCACGGCCGAGCTCAAGACAGATCTTGGGGATCTGCGTGGTCTTGCCGGAGCCGGTCTCCCCCGCCACGATGACCACCTGGTGGCCCTGGATGGCTGCGGCGATGTCGTCCTTTCGGGCGACGACCGGCAGGTCCTCGGGATAGGTGACCTTGGGCACCGAGGCCAGACGTCGGGCGATCCGGGCCGCCCGCGCTTTGGGTGAGTCGCCGGACCTGTCTCTGGAGACTTTGGCTGAGTCACCCGGTCTGCCCCTGCGAGGACGCCGTCGGGGGTTTCGGGCGCGCGAGGGCTGCGACGCGCGCTCGGAGGACATGGTATTCAGGATATCCACCCGACTGGCCCGACAGCGCGAAGGATTCTGGGCGTCGGAGCACCCAGAATCCTTCGCGCTGACCCCTCAGTCAGATCTTCGCGGCCGTGAACCCCTGTTCGAGGTCCGCCAGGATGTCATCGATGTACTCGATGCCGACCGCGAGTCGCACCAGACCCGGGGTCACGCCGGCAGACAGCTGATCCTCGCGCGACAGCTGGGAGTGCGTGGTGGACGCCGGATGGATCACCAGCGAGCGCACGTCGCCGATATTGGCGACGTGGCTGTGCAGGGTCAGGGCCTCGACGAACCTCTTGCCTGCATCAAGACCTCCAGCGATCTCGAAGGCGACGACGGCGCCGGCGCCGCGCGGGGCGTACTTGTCCGCCAGCGCCTTCCACGGGCTGGAGGCCAGCGACGCATAGGCCACCGACTCGACCTGCGAGTGCGCCTCCAGCCAGTCGGCGACCTTGACGGCGTTCTCGACGTGACGCTCTATCCGCAGCGAGAGCGTCTCGATCCCCTGTGAGATGAGGAACGCGTTGAACGGCGAGACGGCGGCGCCCAGATCGCGTAGCAGCTGCACCCGCGCCTTGAGGATGAACGCAAGGTTGGCACCGAGCGCGCTGCCCACACCGAGGTCTCGGGCGTAGACCAGACCGTTGTAGCTCGGGTCGGGCTCATTGAAGCCCGGGAACCGTTCCGGGTTGCTGGCGAAGTCGAATGTGCCACCGTCGACGATCACACCTGCGATGGACGTGCCATGGCCGCCCAGATACTTGGTCGCCGAGTGGACGACTACGTCTGCACCCCACTCGAGCGGACGGATGAGGTAGGGGGTCGCGACGGTGTTGTCAACAATCAGCGGGACGCCGACCTCATGGGCAATCGTCGCAACACCTTCAATATCAAGGATATTCGCTGACGGGTTGCTGATCGTCTCGGCGTAGAAGGCCTTGGTGTTCGGCCTGGCCGCTGCGCGCCACGACTCGAGGTCGTCGGGGTCCGCCACGAAGGTCGTCTCGATACCGAGCTTCTTCAGTGTGTACTTCAGCAGGTTGTACGTGCCGCCGTACAGCTGAGGGCTCGCGACGATGTGGTCACCGACCTCGGCGACATTGAGGATCGCGATCGTCTCTGCCGCCTGACCAGAGGCCACGAGCAGAGCAGCGACACCGCCCTCCAGCGAGGCGATTCGCTGCTCGACCGCATCCTGGGTGGGGTTCATGATTCGCGTATAGATGTTGCCGAACTCCTTGAGCGCGAACAGGTTTGCCGCGTGTTCGGCATCCTTGAAGACGTAGGACGTGGTCTGGTAGATCGGCAGTGCCCGAGCTCCGGTGGCGGGGTCGGGGGTCTGGCCGGCGTGCACCTGGCGGGTCTCGAAAGACCAGTTGGCGTTGTTTTCACTCATCGGATTCCCTTACGTTTCAGTGGCTTTCATGGTTTCTGAAATCTGAGAACTATCTGCTTCGAGAGTCCTCTGTATGCCGTGTCACGAGAGGAGGAGATGGGCACCTCGCGTGCGATGCGGGGATACGAAAAGAGCACACCCGCGCTTGCGCCGAGCCCGAGGGCTCGCCGCCAGGTCGTCACCCGGGGCACCCCACCGCGGTGGAGGGTTGCCGGCCAGCGAGCCGGGGCTTGTCGCTGACGCTCATGACCTCCGACAACGGTAGAGCGCCTGGCCGCATCGTGGGAGTCCCGTCTCTCAATCTGGACACCGGTCCTGAAGTGACGGGATACCACTCGGGCGGTCACGGCATACCGTGGAAGGCGTGAGCACACTGCACGTGACCATCGACGCGAACGCGGCGACCGCACCGTTCGAACAGATTCGGACCCAGATCGCCGCGGCCGTCGCGGAGGGTCGGCTGGACGCTGGGGCCAAGCTCCCCACGGTGCGCCAGCTCGCCGCCGATCTCGGGTTGGCGCCCAACACCGTCGCGCGGGCCTACCGGGAGCTGGAGGCCGACTCGGTCATCGCCACGCACGGCCGCAACGGCACGTTCGTGCGCAGCGAGGTCGTCGACGAGCCGAGCGCCCACTCATCGGCTGCGGACACCGCTCGAGCGGCCGCGGCTGAGTACGTCCACTCGGTGCGACGCCTCGGCCTCAGCTCGTCCGAGGCGCTGCGACTGGTCGAGAAAGCCTGGAACAAGGGCTAGCTCAGCAATGGGTCCGGCTCACAGCAACACGTTGAGCGTGTGAATGGCCAGACCGGCCAGGCCGCCGACGATGGTGCCGTTGATACGGATGAACTGAAGGTCGCGGCCTACGTGCAGCTCGATCCGCTCGGCCGCCTCCTTGCCGTCCCAACGGTCAACGGTCTGCGAGATGACCTTGGCGATCTCGTGGCCGTAGGTGCTCACCACGAACCCGATCAGGTCCGCGGCGCGGCCGTCGACCCGCTCACGCAGCTCGGGGTCATCCAGCAGCCGCCCGCCAAGCTCCGACAGCGCGGCGACGCCACGACGACGCAGCGGGCCACGGGCGTCGGCAAGGGCTCCCAGCAGAGCCGTTCGCAACGCGTCCCAGGCGGCCACCGCGGAGGCACCGACCTGCGGGTGCACCATCATCCGCACCTTGAGCGCCTCGGCGCGAGCCATCGTGTCCGGGTCATGTTGCAGGTCCTGCGCCAGCTGGGCGAGCAGATCGTCGAGAGCCTTGCGGGCAGTGTGGTTCGGATGATCTCGCACGTCGGCGACCCACACCAGCGCCTCGTGGTGAATACGGTCGATGACTTTCTGGTCGAGCCACGAAGGGGTCCACCACGGCGCCCTCTCGCCGATGATGGACGCCACCGTGTCTGCGTTGTCACGTAGCCACACATGGGCCTCGACCAGGGCGATATCGACAAGGCCGTGATGGGCGCCGTCCCTGACAACTGACTCGAGCAGATGCCCGGTGACGGCGCTCATCGGCTCGTTCACGAAGCGAGGCAGGAGCGTGTGCTCGACGAAGTCCCTGACGTCGTCGCCGCTGATGGCGGTCAAAGCGCGGCTGCTCGCCTTGGCCACCTCGTCAACCACGCGTGCGCTGTGCTCTTCTTCGGTGAGCCAGCGGCCAACCCTGCGCACGACGTCAGCGTGGACCACGCGCTCGCGTGCCGCATCGACGGTCAGGAAGTTCCCCATCACGAACTCCTCGAGACTCTGGCCGAGGGTCTCCTTGCGGTTGGGGATGATGGCCGTGTGCGGGATGGGGAGGCCCAACGGGTGACGAAACAGCGCCGTCACGGCGAACCAGTCCGCGAGCGCGCCCACCATCGCGGCTTCGGCGGTCGAGTTGACGAATCCCCAGGCGCCATCACGGTTTCGGGTGAGGACGAAGACCAGTGCCGCGAGCACGAGCAAGGACAACGCCAGCACGCGCATACGTTTCAGGCTGCGCTTGCGGTGCAGGTCCGCCGGGGTGAGCAGCAAGGTCGTCAAGGCTACGCCGACTCCCGTATCCCGTGCCGCTCCCACCAGCGCCGCAGCGGATCGGGAGCCCACCAGTTCAGGGTGCCCAGCAGCTGCATGGTGGCGGGAACCAGCAATGCCCGGACGACGGTGGCATCGATCAGCACCGCGACGAGCATGCCGATCCCGATCATCTTCATGATCGCGATGCCGGAGGTGGCGAACCCGCCGATGACCACGGCGAGCAGGATCGCCGCGCTGGTGATGATCCGGCCACTGCGCTGCAGCCCGTTGGCAACCGAGGTCGTGTTGTCCCCGGTGCGGTCCCACTCCTCGCGGATCCGGGAGATCAGGAAGACCTCGTAGTCCATCGACAGGCCGAAGATGATGGCCAGCATGAGGATCGGCTGGGTGACGTCCAGATACCCGGTCGAGGTGAAACCGAGAGGCCCCGACAGGTGGCCGTCCTGGAAGATCAGGGTGACCACCCCGAACGAGGCGGTCAGCGACAGGGCACTCATCACCACCGCCTTCACCGGGAGGACCACGGAACCGAAGGCGATGAACAGCAGGACGAGCATGACCCCGACCACGATGAGGCCCATCCACGGCAGGCGGGCGCCGATCGAGTCGACGAGGTCGACGGCACTCGCTGAGAAGCCGCCGACCAAGGCGCCGGTCCCGGCGCCCGGATCGACGGCGCGCAGGTCCCTGACCAGCTGCTGCGACTGCTCGCTCTGGCTGTGCCCGAGCCAGGTGACCTTGACCAGGCTCGTAGTGACGGCGCCTTTGGTGGTCTGGTCGATCGGCGTGGCCGACTGAACCCCGCTGACCTTGCCGAGCCGGCCGGCATAAGAAGCGAGCTGTGCGCCACTGGCTCCTTCGACCACGATGCTGGCGCTGGAGGTGCCGCCGCCGAACAGGCTGGCGCCCAGGTCGGCGGCGACCCGGCTTGGCGCGCTAACCGGCAGGACCCGCTCGTCGGTGCTGCCCCAGCGGGCTGACAGGAAGGGAGCGCCGAGGGCCAGCAGCCCGATGGTGATGACGAGCAGATAGCTGACTGGCCGGCGCATCACGCTGCGCGCCAGGGTCGCCCAGGCACCAGACTCCACCGTGGCACCGGAGGTCTTCGCCGGCGAGCCCCGCAGCCACGGCATACGACCGGCTTCGATCCGCGGTCCGAGGACGGCGAGCAGCGCCGGCAGGACGGTCAGCGCTGCCAGCATCGCGGCCAGGACCGCGGCGACCCCGCCGAAGCCCATCGATCGCAGGAAGCTCTGCTGGAAGATCAGCAACGATGCCAATGACGCGGCCACGATCAGCCCCGAGAACAGCACGGTCCGGCCGGCGGTCGCCATAGTCTCGGCAATCGCCGCGTCGACGTGCTCTTGCTCGGTGCCGGGATGCCTGGCGAGCTCCTCGCGGAACCTGCTCACCACGAACAGCGCGTAGTCGATCGCCAGGCCCATCCCGATCAAGGTGATGATGTTGATCGAGAAGACCGAGACGTCGGTGAACATGCTGATGACGCGGACCAGGGCGAAGGCGCCGAAGATGGCCACCCCGCCGACGAACGCCGGCATCAGGGCAGCCGTGACGCTGCCGAAGAACACCAGACACAGCAGCACCACGATCGGCAGCGAGATCGCCTCGGCCTTCTTGATGTCACGGGCGACCGCCTCGTTCACGTCACGGAAGACGGCCCACGCTCCGCCGACGGTCGTGGTCAGGCCCTTGGCGTCAAGATGGGGGCTGACCCGCGCGAAGAGGTCGGCCTTGTCACCCTGCGTGGTGCCAGTCAGCGCGATGATGACCCGGGTCGCGTGCTGGTCCTTGCTGATCAGCGTGGGCGCCGGGGTCTGGTACCAGCTGGTGACCCGGTTGACCGACCCCTTGGGGAGCCCCTTGAGCACGTTCTCGACGGACGCACGGAAGGCGGGGTCGCTGACCCTCATCGTGGGGCTGGAGTAGATGACCACGATGTCGGCGTCGTGGCTGGTGAAGGTCGCGTGCTCCTTGGCCAGTGACCGGGCGGACTCGCTGGTCGGGTCGTCGTAGCCACCGCTGCTGAGGTTGCCGAACACCCCGAGGCCGAAGACCGCGGCTGCTGCGACCATGACCATTCCGGCGATAAGGACGGTCCAGGCCCGTCGGGCCAGCAGGTGGCCCCAGCTCTGCATCATGCGGACCACCATAGTGACAACGGAGGGCTCTCCGGATCCGTTGTCGTTGCACGCAGTTGCCGCCCCGCTCCCCCGGATGCCGGACCTGCCTGACCCGACGAAGGTCAATCACGTTCATCCGCCGTCGCATGCCGCTATCTGCGGTCAACCGACATCGCTGCCAAAGCCGCAACCAGTCGATCGAGGTCCGACTCTGCGGTGTATGGCGAGAGGCTGACCCTGACCGCACCACCGGACTCGCGGATCCCCAGCGCCCGCGTGAGCTCCCATGCGTAGGCGTGACCGCTCCACACGCTGATGTCCTGTTCCCCCAGCCGCTCCGAGACCTCGCCCGGCGCGATGGAGTCCATGGTGAAGCAGATCGTCCCCGTACGGCGGCTCGGTGCCCCGACCATCCGAATCCCCGGAATGCCGGTGAGCCGGCCGATCGTGTCACGCACCAGGACGTCCTCCCGCGCGGCCAGAGCCGCGAACGAACGATCCAGTCGCTGGCGCCGATCTCCTTCTCCTACAACGAGATCGGCCAAGTGGTCCACAGCAGCGGTAATCCCCGCCATGTTGGCCAGCCCGTGGGTGCCGAGCTCGAAACGATCGGGCACATCATCGGACGACGGCTCGAGCTTGTCGGGACGCAGCATCGACAGCAGATTCGGGGAGGCCACGACGGCCCCGGCGTGGGGGCCACACCACTTGTAGGCGGAGAGGGCAATCAGGTCGGCACCCAGCGTGGACATGTCCAGCCGGAAGTGGGGCGCCGCGGCGACGGCGTCGACATACGTCAGGGCCCCTGCCGCGTGCGCGATCTTGGTGATCGCTGCGACATCCGGGATAGTGCCGATCAGGTTCGAAGCCGCCGCCACGGCAACGAGCTTCGTCCGCGAGGTGATCAGCTCGGCATACTGTCCGGCGGGGAGATCGGTGGTCTGCGGGTCGATGCGGGCCCAGCGCACGGTCACCCGGGCGGAGGCCGCAGCCTGTACCCACGGCCTGACGTTGGCGTCATGGTCCAGCTCGGACAGAACGATCTCGTCGCCGGGCTCCCACGTCTTGGCCAGGGCCCCGGCCATGCGATAGGTCAGCGTGGTCATGTTGGGCCCCAGAACAACCCCACCGGACTCACCGCCGACAAGATCGGCGACTGCCTCACGGGCGTCGGCGATCAGCTTCATGGTTCGACGGCTAGACGCGAAGGGACCGTGCACGTTGCTCAGTCCTGAACGATGGGCCTCGGAGATCGCGTCGATCACTACCTCCGGCACCTGAGTCCCGCCCGCGCCGTCGAGGTAGGCCGCGCCGTTCTTGAGCGCTGGATACTGCGAACGAATACCTTCGGTGTCCCACGTCATGTCCATGGACCGAGCATGCCCGATCCGGCCGCGGACGGGGCACCGGCCCCACGCTATGGGCCGCAACTGCTCCCTGATCATTCCTGAACGCGGCTGCTATCAGCCGTTCGAGCGATGGCCACCCACCCGTTCGGATGATTTGAGCGCGTTTTTTCAAACTGCCGGACATGGAGGTCACCGCCGGTGCATCGTGGAGCCATGAACAGCAACGCGCTTGAGCAGCTCTTGTCGGAGGTCGACGGCTCCTGCCCGATGTCGGTAACCGTGACAGCCGATGAAGGTAGCAAGGTCGTGCTGGCGAGACGTGTCACCGAGAACGACTGGCGACTGACAGTGGAGGGGACCGACTCTCTCGCGGGCCGGCTGGAGTCTGTCGTCGACGCCGCACCCGAGGGTGCACAGGGCACCTGCGAGACCGTGCGGCGACTGGGCCGTGATCACGTTCGACTGAAGATCGGCTGCCGCGGCCCGCACCTGTTGACCGGATTGATCCAGGCCGTCGTCGACGACCACGCCGCCGCTCATCCGCCAGTGCACCTTCAGGCAATGCTCCACGTCGACGACTCCCTGCGCCCACGTCGCATCGACCTGTTGTTGCCGTCGAGGGAGAGCCCGCAGCGCGGCAGGGTGTTGGGACTGCTGGGACTGGTGCCGGCTCAGCCCGTCTGAGGCAAGCCGCGCCTGCGGCTGCGCCTCTTGTTCAGGCGCGAACGAAACGGACCCGCCAGGCTTCGGGGCCCTGTTCGAGGTAGTCGACGTCGAACACCCCTGGCGAGCGCTCTTCGAGCTGAGCCAGGAGCGGCAGCGGGTCATGCGGAGCCACGAGGACCATTCCGCTCCCAGGTCCCACCGAGTCCAGCGCGCCAAAGATCGTGGCATGCCGTATGGCGTGTGGCACCGCTCGCGCATCGAGCTCCGGCAGGGCTCCGGCAGGGTCCTGTTCGCCGCAGCCGCACTCGCCACCGCATCCACCCTTGGGTTCAGTTTCGGCGCTCTCGTCGTGGCCGTGGCCGCCGAGCAGCTCATGCATTCCACCGAGAATGTCCGCGAGTGAGACCTCGCTGGAGCCGGCCAGGAGCGGCAGGATCTGTTCGTTCTCCTTGACCAGGTGCGAGTCGAAGAGGGTCCGAAGCGCCTGCGCGCTGGCCGAGGCACGTACGGGGCCCGTCGCGTGCTGGACAGCCCCGACCAGCTCGATGAGGTCGCGGTGCTCGGCGAGCATGGCGTCGACCAGCAGCCGGGCGCGGGGATCCTCGTGGGCCTTGGGGTACATGGCTTGCTCCTCCGCAAGCGCGTGCGGGATCAGCTCCTCCTTGCACCAGCCCACCAGAGCCTCGGCAGCCACACCGGCGCCGGGCAGGTCGCCCCGGACAGCGGCGTCGATCAGTGCCTCGACCTGGACCGCCAAGGCGCCCGCAAGCTGGGCGTGATGATCCTTGACGGCTTCGACCGCCTGCGCATCAACAGCGCTGGTTGCGACAACGACCGTGCTCATGAGAACTCCTACGACTTGGACGCGATGAGGGACCTCTCGGCGCCTCGGCCCGCCGCGATTGGCGAAGCCTGCCAGAAGTTTATTACACTTTGTTCCGTGAAAACTAATCAGGGGTCAACGACGGTCCCGCGGCCCGGATACGGACCGCTGCCGACGGCGCAGGCAAATCGACGCCGGGCCCAGCTCTCGTCTGCCCGGGCGAGCATCCTGGACGTCCTGATCGACCAGCCCGAGCCCTGCACGGTGGCAGCTCTTTCGGAGTTGATCCGCCAGCACCCCAACACAATCCGCGAACATCTTGACGGACTGGTGCACGACCGCCTGGTCGTCCGTACTCGCGCCGAAGGCCAGGCGCGCGGGCGTCCTGCCTGGCTGTACGCCGCCTCACCTGATGCCGGCACGGAGCCAGGTTCACGCGAGTATGCCGCTCTTGCATCTGCGTTGGCCGCACAGATCGCCCGGACCAGCCGCCAGCCTCACACCGACGCCATCGACGCCGGCAGGATGTGGGGTGCTGAGCTGGCCAGACAGTCCCAGATCAGGCAAGCCCTGACGATCGACCCTGCGGTCATCGAGACTAACCCGGCCCGCGCAGCGGCTGCGCCACGTGGCTCGTCCGTCCGCCGCGAGGTGGTCAGCCTGCTGGATGAGCTTGGGTTCGCCCCGACCACGGACGCCCGCGCCCGGATCGTCAAGCTGCGCCGCTGCCCCTTGCTCGAGGCTGCCCACCAACAGACGGAGGTCGTCTGCGGAGTCCATCTCGGAATCGTGCGCGGCGCCCTGGAGCAGCTGGGCAACGACCCAGGACAGACGGAAAGAACGTCACTGCAGGCCTTCTCGGAGCCCGGGGCCTGTCGCCTGGACCTGCTCCCCCGTGGCGGGAAGACCACGTGAAGCACCAGCCGGTCGGCTCACTCACCGCCACCGCTCCCCCCACCAGAACGGTCGCCGCCTCATGACACTCGAACCCGGGACCCCGATGACGTTGCGCGACCGCACCAGGTGGCACCTCGGGGCCAACGCGCCGGTCGCCGGTTGGCTCGTGGCGCTTCTGGCGATCAGCGTGGGCCACCGCTACGTCACCGAATCGCACTGGTTGATGGTGCACCTGCTGCTGCTTGGCGCCGTCACCAACGCGATCTTCGTCTGGAGCTCTCACTTCGCGGACGCACTTCTGCGGCGCCGCGCCACCTCTGGATCGAGGCGTTGGCAGGTCGCGAAGCTGGTGGCCCTGAACGTCGGCGTTCTCACGGTCGTGGCCGGCATGGTCAGCGCCGTGTGGATCCTGACGCTGGCCGGGTCGGTGGTCGTGGGCGGTGCAGCATCGGCACATGGCGTCACACTGGCCCTCCAGGCCCGGACGGCACTGGCTTCGCGCTTCGGAGCAACGGTTCGCTACTACATCTACGCGTCACTGACCCTGCCGATCGGAGCCGGACTGGGCGCCGAACTGGCGCGTGACCCGGTCGAGCCGTGGCACGGACGGTTGGTCATCGCACACATCACTCTCAACCTGCTGGGCTGGGTCGGGCTCACCGTGATGGGCACGCTGGTCACCCTCTGGCCGACGATGTTGCGCACCCGGATCGCCGAGGGCGCCGAACGTGTTGCACGCCAAGCACTTCCGGTCCTGGTCGTGTCCGTCGTCGTCACCGTCACGGGTGCGCTCTTCGGGATGCAGGCGCTGGCTGCGATCGGGGTGGCAGGGTATCTGGCCGGAGTCATCTGGGCCGCCCGGCCGCTGACTCAGGTGGCCCGCAGCAAGGCGCCATCGGCCTATGCCACCTGGTCGGTCATGGCGGCGGTGATCTGGCTGGCTGGTTCACTCATTGGGCTGGTCGCCGTATTGCTCGGCAGCCCGACGTGGCAGCTGGTCACCGACCATCTGGAGCTGTTGATCACTCCCCTGGCCGCCGGGTTCGCTGCGCAGGTGGTGCTCGGCGCCATGTCATTCCTGGTTCCCGTCGTCCTTGGCGGCGGGCCAAACATCGTGCGAGGAACACAGGCGCGGATGGACCGCGGCAAGGCCTTTCGGGTCGTGGTCATCAACGCCGGTCTCCTGATCAGCGTTCTGCCTCTGCCGGGCCAGGTGCGGGTGCTGGTCTCGGTCCCCGTACTGGCCGCGTTCGCCGCGTTCCTGCCGCTGTTGTTCTGGGCGGTGCTGTATGCCGCTCGGGCGAAACGCGTCTCGGGCAAGAGTCCCCTCGACCGAACACCCATGCGGCCACTCTGATCCTGGCCGACGTGCACTGCTTTACCGTGTGTCGCATGGGCACAAGCGCGGCGGAGCACTGGGACACCATCTACCGGACGAGGGCCACCGACGAGGTGAGCTGGTTCCAGCGACAGCCCACGACCTCGCTGCGGCTGCTCACCTCGGTGGCGCCACCTTCAAGCAGGCTCATCGACATCGGCGCCGGAGCATCGACACTTGCTGACTCGCTGCTCAAGGCCGGGTGCTCGGACGTCACGGTGCTCGATGTGTCCGCTGCCGCTCTGGCCCTGGTCCGCGACAGGGTTGGGGCCATGGTCCGCGACCAGCCCAGCGACGAGCTCGGCCAGAGGCAGGGGTCGGCATCATTCGTCGTGGCGGACGTGCTGTCCTGGAAACCCGAGCGCACCTACGACGCCTGGCACGATCGGGCAGTGTTCCACTTCCTGGTCCGACCCGAGCAGCGCGAGCAGTACGTCGCCACGGCCTCTCGTGCCGTCCTCCCCGGAGGGGTCCTGGTGGTCGGCACCTTCGCCGCAGACGGCCCGACCCAGTGCTCGGGGCTGGCTACGTCCCGCTACGACGCCGACGCCTTGGCGGCAGTCTTCGCGTCGGGCTTCACCTTGGAGCACTCCGAGCGTGAGGAGCACGTGACTCCGGGCGGCGCCGTCCAACCATTCACCTGGGTTGTCCTCCGCCGAATCTAGCGACACAGGCGACGCAGGGACGCCTGCGGATTATCAGTTGACCGCCGACGCATAGAGGCTATGGTCCCTGGTGGGTTTCGCTGTTTGCAGGGCAACCTAGTGACTGATTGCGAGGAGGATCAAATGGGTCGTCTGAAACGCTCCGGTCGTGGCTGACACGTCGGGCTCCGTATCACCGGGCACCACGATGCTGGACGCGGTCCATCTCACCAGACGCTTCGGCGACCGCGTGGCCGTCGACGATGTGACCTTCCATGTGGCGCACGGGGAGACCTACGGGCTGCTCGGTCCCAACGGCGCCGGCAAGACCACCACCATCCGTCTGGTCTGCGGTCTGCTGTCCGCGCATGGCGGCGAAGTCACGGTTGCCGGCATGCCGGTCAACACGACGGCGCCGAAGTCGAAGGCCCAGATCGGGTACGTGCCACAGGACGTGTCCCTGTACCCGGACCTGACCGCCCGGGAGAACCTGACCTTCTTCGGCCGGCTCTATCGGCTCAAGGGTGCTGCGCTGCGTCAGCGCATCGACGAGGTCCTGGACCTCATCGACCTCAAGGACCGTGGTGACGACCGGGTCGAGTCCTACAGCGGGGGTATGAAGCGGCGGCTCAACATCGGCGCCAGCCTGCTCCACCGACCGAGCCTCCTCGTCCTGGACGAGCCGACCGTCGGCGTCGACCCCCAGAGCCGGCACGCCATCTTGGAGAGCATCCGCGCGCTCGGAGCTTCTGGCCTCGCGGTGGTCTACACGACGCACTACATGGAGGAGGCCGAGAAGCTCTGCGACCGCATCGGCATCATCGACCACGGCCGGTTGATCGCGGAGGGAACGAGCCGCGAGCTCGTCTCACAGGTGGGCCAGAAGGACCGGATCACGCTGTCGGCCAACGGTTCTCTGACTTCCTTTGCCGAGGCGTGCCGCTCGCTGGAGGGCATCGACAGCGTCGACGTGGTGGACAGCTCAGTACAGCTCCTTGCCCAGGACGGACGACGGCGGCTGCCCAAGGTGCTGGAGATCGCCAGTCTCACCAACACGTCGGTGCGCTCCGTCGAGGTCACCGAGCCGGACCTCGAGGCGGTCTTCCTTCACCTCACCGGTACGGCGTTGAGGGAGTAAGCCGTGGGTGCCGTCTTCGCGATTGCCCTGAAAGACCTGCGTCAGCGACTGCGCGACCGGTCGGCCATCGTGCTGGGCTTCGTCGCCCCCCTGGCCGTGGCCTGGCTGATCAGCATGGCGTTCGGGTCGACCGGGTCTTTTCACGCCGACGTGGCGGTGGTCGACCTCGACCGGAGCCCCGTGGCCGCCGGATTCACGACATTCGTCAAGAGCCCGGATCTTGCCGACCTGCTCACGGTGAAGCCGGTGACCAGTGAGGCGGATGCCAGGGCAAAGGTCGCCAGCGGCGACCTCGGCGCAGCGTTCGTCATCCCCCAGGGATTCTCGACCGCCGTCACCTCCGGGAGCGGCAGCCCCATCACCATCCTGGCCAGCGTCGACGCAACCGTTGCCGAGCAGGTCGCTCGCTCGCTCGCCCAGTCGTTCACGGCACAGATCGAGGCAGTCCAGCTCTCGGTGAATACCGCCGTCCGGGCGGGGGCGCCCCCCTCCTCCGCTGCCGAGCTGGCTGCTGAGGCGGCGGCTGTGCGGCCCCCGGAACAGACGGTGATGCAGCCCGCCGGCACGAAGGCGCTTACCGCCATCAGCTACTACGCGCCCTCCATGGGAATCTTCTTCATGTTCTTCGCGATCAGCTTCGGCTCACGCGGATTCTTCATGGAACGCAGCGGGGGCACGCTTGATCGACTCGCTGCCGCGCCGATCGGCCCGGGCGCCATTCTGCTGGGCAAGTCTCTGGCCACCTTCGTCTACGGGATGGCAAGTCTGGGCACCGTCGCGGTCTTCACGACCCTGGTCTTCGAGGCGTACTGGGGGCCACCACTGGCCGTGGCGGCGCTGATCGTGGCGCTCGCCCTGACCCTGGTGGGCCTGACCGCGCTGGTGATCACGGCGGCGCGGACGGAGCGACAGTCGGAGGGCTTCGCGTCGATACTGACGTTCGGCTTGGTCCTGCTCGGCGGGAACTTCGTCTTCGTCGGCGATGCGCCCGAGATGGTGCGCACCCTGGCGTTGTTCACCCCCAACGGGTGGGCTCTGCGGGCAATCACCGACTTCTCCGGCGGCGCCGACTGGACCGCCGGAGTGACGCCCCTGTTGGCGATCCTCGCGTTCGCGCTCGGCACCGGAGCGGTGGCCTTCACGTTGCGGCGGAGGGTAGTGAACCTGTGACAGCCATCGCACTGGCAGTCGCCGAGCTCAAACGGGTGATCCGCGACCGGACGTCCCTGTTCTTCATGATCGTGCTGCCGATTCTCGTCATCCTGCTCGTCGGGGTGACGACCGCCAGCAGCTCGAACATCCGGATCGGCCTGGTGCCTGGCCAATCCGCCACATTGGCAACGCAGCTCGTCCAGGACCTTGCGGCAGATCCCGCGCTGACCACCCGGCAGTTTGCCACGCGTGCGGAGGGGGTGGATGCGCTGCGCCGCGGTGAGGTGGAGGCCGTGGTCGTTATCCCGATCACCCTGGATGCCGATCTTCGATCCGGTCGCGCGGTGCAGGTTCCAGTCCTCGTCTCAGGGGCCCTCGGGACCAGCCAGGCGGCCGTCACGGCGGTGAACTCGGTCGTTGCCCGGCACGGCGCCGCAGTCCAGGCCGCGATGTTTGCGACCACCCACTCGGGCCTCGGCTTTGCCGAGAACCTGGCCACGACCAGGTTGCTGCAGCGACAGAGGCCCGTCGTGCCGGTCCGCACCGTAGTCGTCAACAACAAGAGCGAATTCCTGCCATCGGGATACAACTACAGCGCCCCGACGATGCTCATCCTGTTCGTGTTCATCAACTCCATGGCTGGGGGCGCCGCGATGATCCAGACCCGTAAGTGGGGGATCTTCTCGCGTGCCCTCGCGGCCCCGATCCGGACGCGCGACCTGATCCTGGGCGAGTCCCTCTGCTATGTCGCGCTTGCGCTCGCCCAGGCCCTGCTCATCGTCGTCGTCGGGGCGGTGATGTTCGGCGTGAGCTGGGGCAACCCCCTGGCGGCTGCCGCGCTGATCGGGGTCTGGGCATTGGTGGGGACCGGAGCGGGCATGGCCAGCGGCACCCTGTTCCGAACACCTGAGCAGGCAAGTGCAATCAGCCCGGCGGTGGGAATCGCCTTCGGGATGCTCGGCGGGTGCATGTGGCCGCTCGAGATCGTCCCCCAGTCCGTGCGGCTCGCCGGCCACTTCACTCCCCACGCGTGGGCGGTGGATGCCTGGGTGACCGTGTTGTCGCGCGGGGGCGGTCTGGCCGATATCGCCGGCTACCTCGGCATCCTTGCTGCGTATGCCGTAGCGCTGCTGGGCTTCGCGTCGCTGCGCCTCAGCCGCTCCCTGGTCACACCCTGACGAGGTCACGCGCTCAAGCGGTCGCACCCGAAGCTCGGGCCAAGACGGGACGTTAGGCCCTAACCGTCCCTGCCCCAAGCCCGTCAGGATCGCAGTGATAGAGGTGCCGACTCACGACGAGGCGCTGATGGACGACGAGGTGCTCATGGATGACATCAGAGGATCGGTCCTGCTGGTTCCCGGTCTGCAGTCGCTGATCGACCTGCTCCGCGAGCGAGGGTGGGTCGTCATCGGGCCGACGGTCAGGGACGGCGCAGTGGTCCACGCCGAGATTGAGTCTGTCGACCAGCTTCCGCACGGGGTGGGAGATCTCCAGGACGCCGGCAGCTATCGCCTGCGTGAACGCGCAGACGGCGCGCTGTTCGGATTCGCCGCCGGCCCCCAGTCGTGGAAGTCGATGCTCTTCCCCTCTCGCGAGCTGTTGTGGAGCGGCCTGCGTGTTGGCGCCGACGTGGAGGTCACGCCCGCCGTCGTCGACGCTCCACGCCTCGCGTTGTTGGGCGTCCGGTCCTGCGACCTCCATGCGATTGCGATCCACGACCGCGTTCTCGCGGAGAGGTCGTGGACCGACGCGGCATACGTGGCGCGGCGCGAGGCCAATTTCGTCATCGCACTCACCTGCTCCGACCCCGGAGGCACGTGCTTCTGCGTCTCGATGGGCACCGGCCCCGTTCCTGAGGAAGGCTTTGACCTAGCGCTCACCGAGCTGCTCGACGGGGACGGGCACCGCTTCCTCTTCGTCCCGGGCAGCGATCGCGGCCAAGAGATCCTCGACGACCTGTCGGCCCGCGCCAGGGACGGCGACGTCCGCGCTGCCGGTGAACAGGACCATGTCAAAGCCCAGGCGGTGGGCGACCAGGCAGCACAGCACATGGGGCGTTCGCTCGACACCGACGGGCTGCGCGACGTGCTCTATGCGAACACCGAGCACCCGCAGTGGGACGACGTGGCCAGTCGCTGTCTGTCCTGCACGAACTGCACGCTGGTCTGTCCCACCTGCTTCTGCACCTCGGTCGACGAGGTCAGCGACCTCACCGGCAGCGCAACGGAGCGGTGGCGGGTGTGGGACTCCTGCTTCACCACCGACTTCTCCTACCTCCACGGCGGCAGCGTGCGGACTTCGGTGCAGTCGCGTTACCGCCAGTGGGCCACGCACAAGCTCGGCTCGTGGGTGGACCAGTTCGGTACGCCGGGATGCGTCGGCTGCGGCCGTTGCATCACCTGGTGCCCGGCCGCCATCGACCTCACCGCAGAAGTCGCAGCCATCCGCCCCCGAAAGGACTGACATGCGCACCATCGAGCAGTACCTTCCCGACCACGCATTCTTCGCGGGGTTGGACACATCCACGCTGGAGCTCGTCGCTGGTTGCGCGACGAACGTCAGCCTCGCCGCCGGCGAGTACCTGTTCCACGAGGGTGATCCGGCCGACCAGTTCTTCGTCGTCCGGCGCGGCCGGGTCTCCATCGAGGTGCACGGCCCCGCGGACGGAACGGTGGTGATCGACACCGCCGACGAAGGCGATGTGGTGGGCTGGTCGTGGCTTGTGCCGCCTTACCTCTGCTCTTTCGACGCGCGTGCCGCCCAGGCCACCGGTGTGGTCGCCTTCGACGGTGCCTGCCTGCGTGGCAAGTGCGAGGCAGACGCTCACCTGGGATACCAGCTCTTTCAGCGCGTGACCCAGGTGATGAACGACCGGCTGGTGGCCGCGCAGGTGCGGCTGCTCGACCTCTACGGCGCCCGTGGAGCCACCGATGCCCCAGCTCGCTGAACAGACAGTTGTGCAACCGGTCGACGGTCCCATGGTGCCGCGACTTTTCCGCCTCATCGAGCGGCGTCAGGACACCGCGGACACCTTCACGATCCTGCTCGAACCCAACGACGGCGTCCCGCTTGCCTTCATCCCAGGTCAGTTCACGATGCTGTCAGCCCTGGGCGTGGGCGAAGTGCCCATCTCGGTCAGCGGTGACGCGCACGTCGCCGGCCCGCTGCAGCACACGATCCGCGACGTCGGCGCCGTCACGCACGCCCTGGCCCGCGCATCGGTCGGCGATGTTCTGGGCGTCAGAGGGCCCTATGGCACCGGCTGGGAGGTGGCCGACGGTCACGGCGGGGACGTGGTGTTCGTCGGGGGCGGCATCGGCCTGGCCCCGCTGCGGCCCGCGGTGCTCGAGGTGCTCTCCAAGAGGGATGACTACGGCCGGGTCGTCTTGCTCTACGGCGCCCGGAGCCCGGAAGAGCTGCTGTTCACCGACGAGCTCAAGCAGTGGGAAGACCAGGGGCTGGAGGTCCTCGTGAGCGTCGACTACGGCCGGGAGACCTGGCAAGGTCGCGTCGGCCTGGTGACCAAGCTCATCCCACGCGCCGGGTTCGACCCCCGGTCCACGCTCGCCCTCATCTGCGGACCCGAGGTGATGATGCGTCATACAGCCCTGGCACTTGTCGGACGGGGCGTGCGGTCCAACCACATCCGGGTCTCCCTCGAGCGCAATATGCGCTGCGGGATCGGCCTGTGCGGGCACTGCCAGTACCGCGAGCTGTTTGTCTGCGTCGACGGCCCGGTCCTGCCTTACGCGCAGGTCACCGGCCTGCTCGGACTCCGGGAGGTGTGACATGACCGAGAATGGTCGCCCGAAGCTGGCCGTCTGGAAGTTCGCCTCATGCGACGGTTGCCAGCTCACCCTGCTCAACTGCGAGGACGAGCTGATACCGCTGGCGAGCGCGGTTGAGATCGCCTATTTCCCCGAAGCCACTCGCGCAGTGGTCGAGGGTCCCTACGACGTCTCGCTCGTCGAGGGCTCGGTGACCACCCCCGCCGACGCCGAACGGATCCTCGAGGTCCGCCGCGAGTCCCGACTGTTGATCACGATCGGTGCCTGCGCGACGAGCGGCGGCATCCAGGCACTGCGCAACTTCGCCGACGTCAAGGAGTATCGCTCGATCGTCTATGCCCACCCTGAGTACGTGGAGACGCTCGAGCGTTCAACACCGATAGCCGCGCACGTGACCGTCGACTACGAGCTGCACGGCTGCCCGGTCGACTCCAAACAGCTCCTGGAGGTTCTCGCCGCGTTCGTCCAGGACCGCCGTCCGCGGATCCCTACCTACAGCGTGTGCGTCGAGTGCAAGCGCCGCGGCGCGCTCTGCGTCGCCGTCGCTCACGGGACGCCCTGTCTCGGGCCGGTCACCCTTGCCGGCTGCGGCGCCCTGTGCCCCTCATTCGGACGAGGGTGTTACGGCTGCTTCGGCCCGCAGGACACCGCCAACACGGACTCACTGGCGGACCGGCTCAGCGTCCTCGGCATGGACGAGTCGCAGATGCTCCGGGTCTTCCGCACCTTCAACGCCGGGGCTGAGACCTTCCGTCGTGAGAGCGAACGGCACGAGAGCGAGCGCCACAACGCTGAACAGCCTGAGGAGGTGACGTCATGACACATAAGCTCACCCAGGGCGACCAAGTCCTGCACGTGGACACGCTGGCCCGGGTCGAGGGCGAAGGCGGCATGCACGTCGTCGTCAAGGACGGCCTCGTCGCAGAGGTCGAGCTCCAGATCTTCGAGCCACCGCGGTTCTTCGAGGCGTTCCTGCGCGGCCGTGCCTGGACCGAACCGCCAGACATCACCGCTCGCATCTGCGGGATCTGCCCGGTCGCCTACCAGATGAGCTCGTGCCTGGCGATCGAAGACGCCTGCGGGGTCACGGTTCCCGAGGAAATCCGGCTGCTGCGCCGGCTGCTCTACTGCGGCGAGTGGATCGAGAGTCATGCGTTGCACATCCACCTGCTGCATGCGCCGGACTTCCTGGGCTACGCCGGCGCGATCGAGATGGCCGTCGACCACGGGGCCATCGTCGAACGTGGGCTGCGGCTGAAGAAGACCGGCAACGCACTGATGACTGTGGTCGGGGGGCGCGCCATCCACCCGGTCAACGTCCGCGTCGGTGGCTTCTACCGTCTGCCGACCCGCGAAGAGCTCCTCAGCATCCGTCCCATGTTGGAGCAGGCCCGCACCGATGCCGTCGATACCGTGGCCCTGGTCGGTGGCTTCGAGTTCCCCGACATGCTGCAACCGCAGGAGTATGTCGCGCTGCGCTCGCCGCATGGCTACCCGCTGGAGGGCGGCTCGCTGGTCACGAGCAACGGCCGCGGCTTCGAGGTCGCCGAGTTCGGCAACAACATCATGGAGTCGCACGTCGCCCACTCAAACGCCCTGCACGCACACCTTGACGGCGAGACGCCCTATGTCGTGGGGCCGCTGGCGCGCTATGCCCTCAACCACGACCAGCTGGGCCCGATCGCCAGGGAGGCGGCGCACAACGCCGGGCTAGGAGACGAGTGCCGCAACCCGTTCCAGTCGATCGTCGTGCGGGCCGTCGAGCTCGTTCACGCGACCGACGAGGCTCTGTCGATCATCGACGGCTGGGACGGTGCCTCGGCAGCCTCGGTCGACGTCCCGCCACGCGCCGGTGTCGGGCATGGCGCCACCGAGGCACCGCGCGGACTGCTCTACCACCGCTACGAACTCGCTGAGGACGGCACCATCCTGGACGCGATCATCATCCCGCCGACCTCGCAGAACCAGCCGAGCATCGAAGCTGATCTGAGGGCGTTCGTGCAGGACCGCCTCGACCTGCCCCACGACGAGCTGGTTCGCCAGTGCGAGCAGGCGATTCGCAACTACGACCCCTGCATCTCATGTGCGACGCACTTCCTCGACCTCACGATTGAGGAGCAATAACGTTGCAGACACTCGTGATCGGAGTTGGTAACCCGGACCGCGGCGACGACGCCGTGGGCATTGAGGTTGCCCGTCAGGTGGCGATCGAGCGCCCCGACGTGACCGTGCTCGAGTTTGACGACCCCAGCGAGGCGATCGACGCCTGGGAGCCCGACGACACCATTGTCGTCACAGATGCGGTCAGCTCGGGGGGGCGCCCAGGTGAGATCCACGTCATCGACGCCGTCCCGCACAAGCTCCCGGCCGGACGGTGGTCCGCCGGCGGCACCCATGCCCTAGGACTCGCCGCCGCCGTCGAGATCGCCCGCGCACTCGGCCGGATGCCACGAAGGCTCGTGGTGGTCGGCGTGGAAGCCAAACACTTCGGCCACGGCGCCCCCATGTGCGACGCCGTGGCAGACGCCGTACCGGCCGCCGTCGAAGCCGTGCTCGCCGCGATCGATGAGTCCGGCGGTGAGTTCTGATGTGCCTCGGCATGGTGGGCCAGGTCCTTGCAGCGGGGGCTCCCGGGTGCGTCGAGGTCGACGCCGGCGACCGGATCATCACCGCCTCACTGCTCGCGATGACCGATGCCGTTGGGCCCGGTGACTGGGTGCTCATGCACTCCGGCCTGGTGCTCGGCCGACTGACCGCGGAAGAAGCCAAAGACGCACTCGCACTGCGTAATCCGACCAAACTGCGTAATCCGACCAACGAAGGAGCTCCATGAACACGACACGACGAACCGGACTGCTGCTGGCATTCGGCACTGCCTGCATCAGTGGCGTTGCCGTCTTCCTGAACTCATACGGGGTGAAGGCTTTCGGCAACGCCTCGACCTACACCACCGCCAAGAACGTGGTCGCCGCGCTGGTGCTGATCCTGCTCGTCGGCGCCATGGCCGCCCGTCGGCCCGGTACCGTCCTGACCCGCCCGACGCGGCCGCGTCAGTGGGCGGGGCTCGGGGTCGTCGGCGTGTTCGGCGGTGCGGTCGCCTTCCTGCTGTTCTTCGAGGGACTGGCCCGGGCGTCGTCGACCGATGCCGCCTTCGTGCACAAGACCCTTCTTGTATGGGTGGCCCTCCTCGCGCTGCCCTTGCTGGGCGAGCGTCTCGGAGCCATCCACGTTGTCGCCATCGCGCTTCTCGTGGTGGGGCAGATCGGGCTGGCCGGAGGGGTGACGACGTTGTTCGGCCAGGGCCAGCTCATGATTCTTGGCGCAACCCTGGTGTGGGCCGGCGAAGTCGTGGTCGCCAAGAAGCTGCTCGCCGATCTGTCTTCGTGGACTGTCGGGCTGACCCGGATGGGCGTGGGATCCGTTGTCCTTGTTGCGTGGACGCTGTTGCGCGGCCAGGGTGCGGCGCTCACCGCGCTGACGGGTACACAGTGGATGTGGGTGCTGCTGACCGGCGTGATCCTGGCCGGCTACGTCTCGACCTGGTTCGCGGCTCTGTCGCGAGCGCCTGCGGTCGACGTCACTGCAGTCCTGGTGGTGGGAGCGGTCATCACCGCCCTGCTCGCTGCCGTCGTCAAGGGAGCGCCACTCGTCCCTCGGCTCGGCTGGGTGACCCTCGTACTTGCGGGCGCGGCGCTGGTGGCGCTGCCAGCGAGTCGCAGACGCGACACGCTCGCCCGTATGACGTGAGCAGACCCGGGTTGACGGCCAACGGCCCCCTTCTCTTCGCCCGGTACGCGTACCCGCCGAACGAGCTGGGGTACTGCGGCGGCGACGACCACAGGGCGCTGCTCGAGCAGGCCTCGGCGGCTGTTGTGGACGGGGGTCTGCGCCAGGCATTGAAGGCGTTCGAAGGTGCCTGGCCCTACCTGGAGCTCATCGCCGCCGCCAACGGGCTTGACGACCCGCTGGACGCCCGGGTGGTGGAGGCCTACTGGCTGGGCAGCCCGCTACTCGAGCGGGTCGGGCCAGCAATGCTGGGCGGCTCGCTCGACGTGCGCTTCCGTCGTCGGGCCGGTACGTCCTGGCCCCGGCTTGCCCGGGCCATCCCCCACGGTGCGCTCCCCCACCACAGCTTCCACGTGCTCGGCGTCTACCCGTTCGTCGGGCTGCTGCGTAACGGCGTGGTCACGGAGCCGCTGCACGTGCTCGACCGCTGCCGAATCCGATGGGGCCGGGTCGTCGCGGTCACTGGCGACCATGCCGTCATCCAGTCCCAGCCGCTGGAGTGGGACGGCCACCGCCTGGTTCTCGGCGCGGTCCGCGAGGAGGTGGCGGTCACCGGCGAGGGGACCCTGCACCTGAGCAGCGCGCTTGCGCCGGGCGACTGGTGCTCGCTGCACTGGGACTGGGTCTGCGACCGGCTGGAGCCTGCCCAGGTGCGCGCGCTCCGCCACTACACGCGCACGCAGCTAGCCGCCGTCAACGATGCCCCGGCAACGGTGCTGGCCTGACACGGGCTCGCAGGCGTGCTGCCCCGAGGTGGAGCCGAAGCCCCGACAGGTATCCTGCAGACATGATTTTCTGTGCGCCTGTGACAACTGAAGGCCTGATCGACCACAGCTGGGGCCGCGCCGACTGGGTCGCTCTGGCCGACGTGGTCGACGGCGAGATCACAAGCTGGCAGGAGGTTGAGGTCTCGTGGAGCCGGCTGCACGACGAGGGCACACCGGGCACGCATCACGCCCGAGTGGTCACGTTCCTGCGCGAGCATGACGTCGAGGCCGTGGTCGTGGACCACATGGGCGACGGCATGGTGCGCATGCTGGACACCATGGGCCTGCCGGTGCACTCGGGTGCCGCTGGTAATGCACGCGAAGCAGTGAAGGCCGCAGCCCTGAGCTCCTGACTACGCGTGCGGGCGCCGACCCCACGTGAAATAGGCGATCGGGCCGAGGAAGTTCACGCCGATGATCCCCGCCCACCAGGCCTTGTGCCCGTTGACGAGCGACGCCGGCCGGCGGGCAAGGTCACACCAGGCCGTCGCAGCCAGTGAGAGCTGCACCGATGCGCCCACCAGGACTGCCGTCTGCTTCCGCTGGCCCAGGTCGCTCCAACGCCGTGTCTTCATGTCCTTCTCCTTCTTCGCGGTTACGCCCAGCCACCCGGGATCGGTCGGATCGGCTGCGCGCTCCTATCGTGCCCTCGGTCCGCAATCAGTAGCGAGAGACCAAAGTCCCGCTCATACCACATCGATTCGGGACCATGAAGATTTATCGCCAAATGGCTACCGGCGTGTCGCAATATTTTCTATGATGAGGGAACAACACACAGGGGGGGCTGGGTCGCCAATTGGGGGCCAGCTGAGCAGGGTGTCGCGGATGGGCCATCAGGCCTCTCCGTCGCTACTACCGCAACTGAGGTGTTGCCCATGTGCCCCACTGACGCACGCACGTTCACGGACACCCCCGCCTTGTCGAAACCGACCAGACGCCCCGCCACGCCACGGTCGGGCGGCGGTGACACGACCGTCGGTGCCGGGACCGGCGAGGACAACACCCGGGCAACGGAGCGACGGCCTCAGCGACAGATCACCTCGGCATCTTTGGGCCCGACTCGGGCCCAGGCCGGTCAGTTCAACGACCCGTGCAACTACCTTGGCTAACAAGCGGTCAACACCGGCTCGCGATCCTCATTCGTCCACCGCCGTGACGCGTTCGCCGAAGAAGCACCGCCCCAACGAGGACGGCGCGCAGCGGTCGGCAGTCATGACCGCCGCTCTCTCGGCCGAGCTGGAGGGACGGGTTCCTGCCGAGCTCGTCGCCGAGATCGTCCGCGCCGTCGTCGACGAGAGCCACAAGGACGCCCGGGACCGTGGGGTCGAACCCACGATGTTTGAGGCCCGGCAGCGACTGGAGCGCTTCGTCCGTGCACGATCGGCTGCGCACTAGCGCAGCTCGTCAACGAGCAGATGTGGAGGTGTTACACCGCGCTGTCACACCAGTTGGCGTAGCTCCACAGGATGACGTCAAGACCGCGCAGCACCGAGACGTAGCCGATATCTGCCTCGAGCATCGCCGCGCAGACCCGATAGCGGACCTCGTTGTCTTCTCCATCGACGTGCATGGCGTGTCGTAGCGAGAGCCACCAGCTGGCACCGCCGGCGAGGTTCGCCACGCGCCCGACCTTGGCGTCATACATCGGGATCAGACGTGGCCGTTTGCGCGCCAGCAGCTTGTTCGCGGCAGCCCATCCCTCGCCGTAGCCGGCGACGATCGGTTGGATGCTCCGGATCTGTTCAAAGGCCTCGGCCGCCACCGTGAGCACCTCGTCCTCGGCGTCCCATAGATCGATGTCGGTGGCGAGCTGCCGCAGGTAGACCGTGAGCCGGCCAGAGAGCGGCTCGCTCAGCAGCCGGTTCGTGATAGCCGCGGGCATCGCAGCGTTGACTGCAGCGAGAGCGAGCACGTCCTCGGAGGTGATCTGGTTCTCGACCTCCGTGCGGTCCCCACCTCCGCCGAAGGAGTCGAACAGTGATCCCGAGAACTGTCGAGGCTGGCCGCGGAAATAGGTCGACAGGGCGTCGGCCGGTGAGAAGCGCTGGTCAGGTCCGTTGGCGGACAGAGAATCGTCGCTGGCACGAAGCGGACCTGCCAGCAGCCGGCGGCCCAGATCCTCGTCAACCGGAACTGTCACCTGGACATAACCCCCAATGAAACAAGGAAGAACCCGATCGCTGCATTTCAGCGTGAGCTGGAACGTCGCCCGCGGGCGCCCCTGGAGAATCTACGTTGGGAGTCTCGGCTCCAACTCCACCATTCGGCCCTAGAAACACCAGCAATCGATCCGGAACCCGGAGTCCCGGATACTGCCAGAACTACTCATCCCAAAGGTGCAGCGTCCCGACACATCGTGAACGGAGGCCCTGCTCTCAGCAGGGCGGAACGACGACTGCGCCGTCCCCTCAACACCACATGTCCAGACGCGGCCTGCGAGGATAGGCGCTGCCATGCGCGTCCTACGCAATCCCTTTGGATCACTGCCGCCCGAAGTGGCGGTGCTCACTGCCGTGGCGTTCTCCGTGGCACTTGGCTTCGGCATCGTCGCACCGGCAATCCCTTTGTTCGCCAAGGATTTTGGCGTCACCAACTTCGCCGCCGGGGCGGTCATCTCTGTTTTTGCGCTGGTGCGCTTCGCCTCGGCGCCTGTCGCCGGACGGCTGGTCAACCGCCTCGGCGAGCGTGTGGTGCTGGCTTCCGGGATCGGCATCGTCGCGGTGTCCAGCCTGCTCGCCGGGCTGTCCGGCAGCTATCTCCAGCTGCTTGTACTTCGAGGGATCGGCGGCCTCGGTTCGGCGCTGTTCACCGTGTCGTCCTTCGCGCTGCTGATGCGCGTCGCCGCCCCCGGTCAGCGCGGCCGCTCTGCAGGCACCTACCAGACAGGGTTCCTGCTGGGCGCCATCGCCGGCCCGGCCTTCGGTGGCCCGCTGACCGCGTGGTCGCTTCGCGCGCCCTTCTTCGCATACGCGGCAACGCTCATCGTTGCCGGGGGCGTTGCCACGGTGTTCCTCGCCCGCACGTCACTGCTCGAGCACGAGGTCGTCGCAGGCACCGCGAACGTCGCACCCACCCCACTGGGGACCGCACTGCGCAGTTCCGCCTACCGGGCCGCGGTGGCCAACAACTTCGCGGTCGGCTGGGCGATCTTCGGGGTCCGTTCGTCGCTCATCCCGCTGTTTGTCGTCGAGGGGCTGCGCCTGGGCCCGTCCTGGACCGGCGCCGGCCTGGTGCTCTCCGCGGTGGTGCAGGCGCTCGTCCTCATCCCAGTGGGTCGGCTGGTCGACACCCGCGGGCGCCGGACGTTCTTGCAGGTGGGGGCGGCATTCTCGATGACTGCGGGGGTGGTGATGGCGCTCGCCGGCAGCGCGCCTCTTTTCATGGTGGCTATGGCGCTGTACGGCATCGGATCGGCACTGCTCAGCGTGTCCTCCGCTGCTGTCGTCGGCGACGTCATCGGCGGTCGCGGCAGCACACCGGTCGCGACCTTCCAGATGGCCTCGGACGCCGGCGCCTTCCTCGGCCCGCTGGTGGCTGGTCTGCTGACTGACGCGGCGTCCTTCGAGGTGGCCTTCCTGGCCACGGCGGCAGTCTCCGGGCTGGCCTTCGCGACCACTCTGGTGATGCCGGAGACCAAACAGCAGACGCGGATCACCTGAACCGCGCGATCGCCGAAAACCTCGCGCCCTCGCCAGGATGTGGCAGGCGTGAGATCAGCGCACCGTGATCGACGGCATACGCAGGGCGGCCGTGTCGGGCAGCCCCAGCGCTGCTGCGATGTCGGCGAGCCCGGGCAGCATCGCGCTGACGACCGCGCGCGGGTCCTCAGTGTTCTTCGCACGACCCAGCCGAGCCAGCGGGGAGACATGAAGGGCAGAGCGTACGGGGGCGTCGGCTGGCAGGCCCCCGCGCGAACGGGCGATGCGCACGGCGTCGCGCAGCCCGCCGAGAACGTCGACCAGACCGTTGTCGAGCGCGTCGCTGCCCGTCCACACCCGCCCTCGCGCGATGCTCTCGATCTCGTCGACCGGGCGGCCGCGACCCCTGGCCACCTTGGCCACGAAGTCGTCGTAGATCGCGTCGATGGTGGCGGCCAGCCGCTCGCGCTCTTCGTCGCTGAAACCGCGACGCGGCGAGAACATCAGCGATCGGGCCCCGTGCGACACGCTTCCGGTGGTCAGCCCCACGCGATCCAGCAGCTCGCGGACGACCATCTTGCCGCCGAAGACGCCGATGGATCCGGTGAGCGTCGAGGGCAGCGCAACAATCACGTCGGCCGGGCAGGCGATGTAGTAACCGCCAGACGCCGCCGCCGCGCCCATCGACACGACCACCGGCTTGCCCGCGTCACGCACACGGCATACCTCGTGCCAGATCGTGTCGGAGGCGACGGCCGAACCTCCTGGAGAGTCGACCCGCAGAACGACCGCGCGCACGTGCTCGTCGCTGGCCGCGGCACGCAGGGCGGCCCCGACCGAGTCGCTGCCGACCTGACGTCCCGTTGGGCTACAGCGGGTACGCCCGGACGCGATCCCTCCGTGCACCTCGACGAGGGCGACGTGGCCCTTGCGACGTGACGGCATGCTCGGATGACGGCGGGGATGCCACCGATCCGCGAACAGCAGCTCGGCATCGGAGCCGACCCGGGTGCGCATCGCGGCGTACACCTCGTCGCGGTAGCCGAGCACATCGACCAGTCCGGCGTCGCGTGCCTCCGGCGCTGTCCGCGGACCCGTATCGGCCAGCTCGCGCACCCGTGCGGGCTCTATCCCCCGCCCCGCGGCGATCGCCGCGACCGCTTCGGTGAACACCGACTCGGCAATACGGTCGAGCGCGGTGCGGTGGGCTTCGGTGAACTCGGTGCGCAGGACCTGGTCGGCAGCGTTCTTGAACTCGTAACGCTGCTCGAACTGCGGCTCGATGCCAAGCCGGTCGAGTGCGCCGCGGATGAACGTCGTCTCCACCCCGACTCCGAGCAGCCCGAGTCCCCCGCCGGGTTGCAGCCAGATGGTGTCGAACCCGGTGGCCAGCACGTATGCGGCCATGTCGCCTGAGCCCTCACCGAAGCTCTCGGCCCACGCGAACGTCGGTTTGCCACTGGCGGCGAAGGCGCGCACGCCCAGGCGAAGCTCTTGCATGGCCGCCCACGGCAGTGCCCCGCCGACCTTGGCGATGAGCCCGACAACGTGACGGTCGGACGCTGCCTCATGGAGGGCACGCAGGATGGGGCGAAGCTGGGGGCGGCCTCGGGCGCGCAGCCGGGCCAGCAGGTCGTCCGGGTCCACGACGACAGGCAGCTCAGTGAGGTCGACCTCGAGCAGCAGGGACGGTTGGTGACCAGGCAGCGCCAGCATGCAATCCACCTTAGGGCGCAGCCGGCTTGCTGTACCCGAAAGAAGCGGCTGCCCAGCACCCAGGGTCGGCACCGAGATCTGGTCAGCGAATCCCGCTGTCGACGGTCAGGGTGATCTGCACCGGCACGGTCGAGACAGTCACTTCCTCGGTAGCAGTCGACGCGTATCCACCGGGATTCGTTGCCCTGATGACGTAGCGACCTGCCGGCAACGTCAGTCGAAACTGCCCTCGCTGGTCGCTGGTTGTCTCGCCTCGTTGCTCATCCCCGACCAACGCGGTCACCACCGCGTCCGGAACCGGTCGAGGTGGGCAGGGCTGACCGACCCGCTCGACCGGGCAGCTCGGCGCCGACAGCACCTGGCCGGTGACGACCACAGCCGATCCCGCGTCATCGCCGCCACCGCACCCGGTCAGGACAACGGCAGCAGCCAGCGCAACCATCACGTCACGTATCAACACATCCACTGAGACGCGCCGCAAGCCCCGGCGGTTGCATACATGGCCAGGCGGATCTCGTTGACGGGCAGCCGGGCAACGGTCGTCAGGGGCGCTCGGCCATAATGCTGGGCATGGACGCACCCACGTACAAGACCATCATCGAGCCCTTCCGGATCCACTCCGTCGAACCGCTGCGGATGACCACACCGGAGCAGCGCAAGACTGCGATTGCCGCAGCCGGCTACAACTTGTTCAAGGTGAACGCCCAGGACGTGTTGATCGACCTGCTCACCGACTCGGGCACCGGAGCGATGAGCCGCGACCAGTGGGCCGCGATACAGCACGGCGACGAGTCGTATGCCGGGTCGCCCTCCTTCTTCCTGTTCCGCGATGCCGTCCGAGAGCTGTTCCCGTTCGATCACGTGCTCCCCACCCACCAGGGTCGGGCGGCCGAGAAGATCATCTTCACCGTCCTCGGGGGCCCCGGAAAGATCGTCCCGAACAACACCCACTTCGACACCACCCGGGCCAACGTCGAGGCCTCGGGCGCGACCGCCGTCGACCTGGTCATCGCTGAGGGTCGCGACCCCCAGGCCGTCCACCCGTTCAAGGGCAACATGGACATCGAGGTGCTAGAAGCGTTGCTGCGCGAGCGCGGGGACGACGTCCCGGTCGTGTTCATCACGATCACCAACAACAGCGGGGGCGGCCAGCCGGTCTCGCTGGCCAACCTGCACGCGGTCCGCGAGGTCTGCGACACGTTCGGCAAGATGCTCTTCCTGGACGCCTGCCGCTTCGCCGAGAACGCCTGGTTCATCCACGAGCGCGAGCCCGGGCACGGCGACCGCGACGTGGCCGACATCGTCCGCGAGATGGCCTCACTGGCCGACGGCATGACGATGAGCGCCAAGAAGGACCCGATGGGCAACATCGGCGGCTGGCTGGCCATGAACGACGACGACCTGGCCCGGGACTGCCGCAACGTGCTGATCCTGACCGAAGGGTTCCCGACCTATGGCGGGCTGGCCGGCCGTGACCTCGAGGCTCTGGCCCAGGGCCTCAAAGAGGCTGTCAGCCATGACTACCTGCGCTACCGGATCCGCTCGACCGGCTACCTCGGCGACGCGCTGGTCAAGGCCGGCGTACCCGTCCTCACCCCGATCGGCGGACACGCCGTCTACCTCGATGCCCGGGCCCTGCTCCCCCACATCCCGCCGCTGGAGTACCCCGGCGAGGCGCTCGCGGTCGCCCTGTACGAGGCCGGCGGGGTGCGCAGTGTCGAGATCGGCACAGTCATGTTCGGCCGCCAGCCGGACGGCTCGGAGTTGCCTGCCGCCCTCGACCTGGTACGCCTCGCCATCCCGCGCCGGACCTACACGCAGAGCCACATCGACTACGTCATCGAGGTCTGTGAGCACGTCGCGCGACACGCGGCTGACCTGAGGGGCTACCGGATCGTGGACGAGCCGCCGGCCTTGCGTCACTTCACCGCCGAGTTCGAGCCGCTGGGCTGACCCCTCGGGATCGAGGCCGCGGATCAGCCGCCCTCCACCCGTATCGGATCGGTATAGTCGCGCAGGTGAAGTCGCTGCCTTCGAAAGGTCCTCGTCACAGAAGGGGCCGCTGGTGGGCCACCGCAGCCACCGTGCTGGTCGTCGCCGCGGGCTCGATCATCGCGGCGTTGGTGAGCTCGAGTCCCCCGATCGCCACCAGCTCACGGTTCGTCGCGGGCACCCCTGAGGCGGGTGCCCCTGTGGGGCTGGACGCGACCGTCTACCTCCCGGCCTCGACCCCAGCACCGGCGATCCTGTTGGCGCACGGATTCGGCGGGTCGAAGACCGATCTGGACTCCGAGGCCCGCTCACTAGCCGCGCAAGGCTACGTCGTACTGGCATATTCGGCACGGGGTTTCGGTCGATCGGGTGGGCTCATCCACCTGGACGCACCGTCGTTCGAGGTTGCCGACGCCAGCAAACTCGTCTCGTTCCTGGCGACGTTGCCCCAGGTGATCAAGGACGCTCCCGGCGATCCCCGCGTCGGGGTCGCCGGGTCGTCCTACGGTGGTGGGCTTGCACTGCTACTGGCCGCCGACGACAAGCGCGTTGACGCGGTGGGCGCGGACATCACCTGGAACGACCTGTCGCAGGCGCTGTTCCCGAACGCTGCCGGCGGACAGCCGGGCGTGTTCAAGAAGCTGTGGGCCGGCCAGCTGTTCTCCTCCGCCGTTGGAAGAGTCGGCGGGGCCTGCGGGCGATTCGCCCCGGACCTGTGCGCCGCCTACCAGCAGGCCGCGGAAACCGGCACGCCTGACGCGTCGATCCTGTCGCTGCTGAAGGCCTCCAGCCCGGCAGGCGCGTTGAACCGGATCACCGCTCCAACCCTGCTCAGCCAGGGCGAGGAGGACTCGCTCTTCCCGCTGGCGCAGGCGGACGCGAACGCCAGGGGAATCGCCGCCAACGGCACACCGGTCAAGGTGATCTGGCGCTCCGGAGGGCATGACGGCGGGACATCGACACCCGATCTGGTGCAGTACCTGCAGGGATGGTTCGACCCGGTTCTGCTGCAGCGCGGGCGGGTCGACGCCTCGTTCGACGTCACGGTGCCCGGTTCGGGGATCTCCTCAGCCACCGGACGAACCGTGTCGCAGAGCCTGCAGGTCGATGGCGGATACACCAGCGGCCGGACACAGGATGTGGGTGTCATCGGCCCGCCCCAGACGATCTACGCGCCAGCCGGAGGAAGCCCGGCTGCGGTCAGCTCGGTGCCCGGTCTGGGAGGTCTGCTCAGCAGCGCAGCCACGCTGTCCGGCTCGCGGAGCCTGACTGCGGTCCCTGGCCAGGTTGCCTTCTTCTCGTCACCGCCGCTGTCGGCCAACCTGCTGGTGGCAGGGTCCTCCACGGTCACGCTGGAGGTAGCGGTGCAGGGTGCCACGGACGCGACCCTGTTCGCCTCCGCGCATCACCTGGCCGCGGACGGGACGGACACGTTGCCGGCGGGGTTGGTGGCTCCGATCCGCCTCACCGGACTCACTCCCGGGATCCCCCGGACGGTCACCGTCAGACTTCCCGGCGTGGTGAGAAACCTGCCAGCCGGCGATCGCCTGGTCCTGGAGGTGGCGACGACGGACCTGGCATACCAGCTGCCGAGCTCACCACGCAGCTACACGATCGCCCTGTCCGGCGCCAGCATCGCCGTGGCCACCATCGACGGACGGGTCGTGCGTACCGGTCAGCCGTGGATCTGGCTGGCTGCAGGCCTGGCCGCGATGGCGGTCCTGATCCTGGGCGCTCTGGTCGCGACCTGGCGGCGCGGTCGCCGCCGTCGTCGGACCGTGCACGCTGAGATGTCGCGCGTGCCCGTGACGATCCAGGACCTGGTCAAGGACTACGGCGACGGGTATCGAGCCGTCGACGGCGTGAGCTTCCGGGTCGAGCGAGGACAGGTCGTCGGGCTGCTGGGCCCCAACGGTGCCGGCAAGACCACGGCCCTGCGGGTCCTGATGGGCCTGATCCGGCCGACGTCGGGAACCGTGCACGTGTTCGGCGAGCTGGTCGAGGCCGGGGCCCCAGTGCTGTCGCGGATCGGGTCGTTCATCGAGGGTCCGGGACTGCTCCCGCACCTGTCCGGCCGGGACAATCTGCGACTGTTCTGGGCAGCGACCGGCCGGCGGCCGGAGGACGCGGAGTTCGAAACCGCCCTGGAGATCGCCGGCCTCGGCGAGTCAGTCGACCGCAGGGTCAAGACCTTCAGCCAGGGTATGCGGCAGCGACTTGCGATCGCCCAGGCGATGCTCGGGCTTCCCGAGCTGTTGGTGCTGGATGAGCCGACCAACGGCCTGGACCCGCTGCAGATCGCCGAGATGCGCGAGGTGCTCCGACGGTATGCCGCGACCGGCCGTACCGTCGTCATCTCCAGCCACCTGCTGGCCGAGGTCGAGCAGACCTGCAGCCACGTCGTGGTGATGCACAACGGCAAGCTGGTGGCCATGGGATCGGTCGCCGAGATCGCCCGCACCGGCAGCATGCAGCTGGCAGTGCAGGATCCCGAGCTGGCACAGACCACGCTGGCCGCTGCCGGAATCGAGTCGCAGACGGTGCCGGCACGCCGTTCCCTTGAGGACATCTTCATCGAGATGGTTGGTTCTGACGATGACTGAATCTGAGCCGCGGACAAACACCCCGGGCCCTGCGGAGCATCCGGCGCCAACGCACCGGGGCGTGCACGGCAGGCTGATGCAGCTGGCTGAGGTGCATGACAACGGCTTCCGGCCCGAACGGACCCTACGGGTGAGGGTCGAGTTCATCCGGCAGCTACGCCGACGGCGCACTCAGCTCACGGTGCTGGTGTTGCTGGTCCTGCCGGTGATCATCGCCCTGGCCTTCAAAGTCAGCTCAGACACCGCCTCGCCGGGAGCCACCTCACAGAGCGGCCCCGGCCGGCCAGGTGCCCCTGCGCTGGTCAGTCTGGCAACCATCGGCGCGACCAACTTCACGCTCTTCACCGAGTTCGCCTCGGCCGGGTTCTTGCTGGTGGTCATCGTCGCCCTGTTCTGCGGCGACACCGTGGCCAGCGAGGCCAGCTGGTCGTCCCTGCGGTACCTGCTGGCGATCCCCGTGCCGCGCCCACGGCTCCTGCGACAGAAGCTGATCGTCGCGCTCAGCCTTAGCTTTGCTGTGAATCTCCTGCTTCCCGCCTGGGCATATCTCGTCGGGGGCGTGTTCTTCGGCTGGGCACCGGGCCTGTCGCCGCTGGGCGGGACCTTCACCACCGGAGCCGCGCTGCAACGGCTGCTCATCGTCGTCTGTTACGTGAGCATGCAGTCGCTTCTGGTGGCCGCACTCGCGTTCATGCTCAGCGTGCTCACCGACGCTCCGCTCGGGGCGGTGGGTGGCGCGACCATGCTCGTCGTCGTGTCCAACATCCTGGACTCGATCACGGCACTCGATCCCTACCGCCGCTTCTTGCCCACCCACTTCCAGTACTCGTGGCTGGACGCGCTGGGGCACACCATCATCTGGGACGACATGATGCGCGGAACCGGACTCGTCCTCGTCTACTCCGCGGTGTTCTTTGCCCTTGCCTGGTGGCGCTTCCAGGAGAAGGACATCCTGAGCTAGTTCCCAGGCGCTACCCAGCGTCGAGCACTGCAGGGTGTGGCGCGAGGATGGCAAGCGACAGATGAGTCAAGAAGCCGCGCACTGTGGCACCCGCGACCTGATGAAGCAAAACCTGGTCCAGGCTTTCCCCGACCCGCCCCAGCGGCGGCCGATAGCTTCCGCGGAGGGCAAGCTGGCTGGTCCCACCTTCAGCCGGATCGAGCTCGACATTGGCGTCCAACGGCGGGAACAGATCGGCAACCGGACCGGTGGCAACCCACCGAATAGGGATGACCGTGGTGTCACCGCGCAGATAGGCCGGCAGACTCTGCACGGAGACCTTCTTCCTCAGCCCTGCAAACCCGGCACGCACCAGCCGGGACTGACCATCGGTGAATGCATCTGAGGAGGCAGCTTGCAGTCCATCGACCTGCAAATACGCCAACAATCGTTCCTGGGCAAGCGCAATCGGTACCCCGAGCCGCATGACCTCTTCAACGAACATCGCCTAACCGCACCACGCAAAGCGGCCCGGTAGCAGGGCACAAAGTCCCGCAGAACGCTCGGATGCGCTACGGATCTCTACCTGACAAACCACAGGAGCCGCACTCTCCGCAGGGCGCATCTGGAGGTCCCGGAACACTTCATCAGGCTGAGGCATGACGTCCACCGTACTGGACCGATCTGGTGTCGGCGGGTTTTGGGACTGCCCGCGCCACGCGATCGAGGGTCGCGGTTGCCACGCGTTCGGCTCGCTGCGGTCGTGCGGTCCGCGGCCTCAGGGACTGGGAACGCCTGTTGTCACCCCTGCGTGCAGCTCGCTGATCAATACCCCGAGCAGACCCGTGGAGCGCGGCGGCGGCGGCAGCCGTCGCAGAACATCACGAACGGTCTGCGAAGCGTGACTCAGCTGCCACCCGACCTCATTGGCGACGGCAGCGGGATCATCGGGAGCGGCCAGTCCTGCGGCCTTGGCTGCGTAGGCAACGCCACGTGCATGGGCCGCCATGCGTCGGTCGTCCTCGCTCAGCGTCAAGGCACCGGGCTTGCGTTCCATGGCGTGGATTCTGCCATCGGCTGCTCCGCTTTGGCCCGGCTGAAAGACAGGGGCCTCACCTCGGACAGGGCAACCCGTTGTATTTCGCGCCCGTTGCGATAGGCAGCGGCTTCGATCATGCTGGGCGGACCGTGGACAGGAGTAATCAGCATGAGCCACAGCCAGCAGATCGGCCCGGAGTTCGAGGCCTACGACTTCACCCACGACCAGCGCAGCTACGAGGTCTTCCGGGGTGGCTCGGGGCCGGCAGTGCTGGTGCTCCATGAGATCCCCGGCCTGCATCCCGGCGTCATCGACTTCGCCCGGCGGCTCATCGCGGCGGGATACTGCGTGTATGTGCCGTCCATGTTCGGACGCCCCGCCGCCGCGGCGACCGGCCGCGAGATCGCGCGATCAATCCTGCGGGTCTGCGTGGCGCGAGAGTTCACCATGCTGGCCGACCGCACCAGCCCCGTCGTCGGGTGGCTGCGGGCACTCGCCGCCTCGGCCTACCAGGAGTGTGGCGGGCCCGGGGTTGGCGTAGTCGGGATGTGCTTCACCGGCGGTTTCGCCCTGGCAACCGCTCTCGAGCCGTCGGTGGTCGCGTCCGTCATGAGCCAGCCGGCCATGCCCGCACCTATCGGAGCACGCGGCCGTCACGCCCTGGGTCTGGATGCCGAGGACCTCGCCACGATCACGGCGCGAGCGAATGACAACCTGCGTGTGCTCGGGCTGCGGTTCACCAACGACAGCAGCTGCCCACCGGAGCGGTTCGAGACACTGCGGGCGACGCTCGGCGACTCCTTCGAGGGGATCGAGATCGACTCATCGCCCGGAAACGCGGCGGGCATTGCGCCGTCGGCGCATTCGGTGCTCACTGTCTCCCTCGTCGACGAACCGGGGCATCCGACACGGGTCGCTCTCGACCGGGTCCTGGCCTTTCTGTCCGAGCAGCTCCGCCGCTGAAGGGAACGGTTGGCCAGCCCAGGTAGTTGCAGGGGTTGTTGCATGAACCGGGGCGGGAGAACGCCGTATGACGACCGGGTCGTCTCGCGACCGCATCGGACCGGACCGGACAAAACTAGAGTGAAAACTCTGGTGTCTGTGAATGCGGCGACGCGAACCGTTGCCGGTAGTCCAAGGAGAGAGAAATGTCAGCAAACCCCCTGCACGTCGTCTTCGGCACAGGACAGGTGGGCCTCACCCTGGCGGCACGTCTGGCAGAGCTGGGCAACGAGGTCCGGACGGTTTCTCGACACCGGCCGGCGACCCTCGCCGACGGGCTCGACTGGCAAGGCGCCGACGCGAACGATCTCGAAGCCGCCACCGACGCGGCCCACGGCGCGTCGGTGGTCTACCAATGCCTCAACGCGCCCTACACGAAGTGGCCGCAGCTGTTCCCCCCGCTGCAGCGAAACGTGCTCGCCGCCGCCGAACGCAACGGCGCGCTGCTGGTGACCCTGGAGAACGTCTACGCCTACGGCCCCATCGACGGCAGACCGATGACCGAGGACTTGCCGCTCGCCGCCACCACGTCCAAAGGTCGAACACGCGCCACGATGACCGCAGAGCTTCTCGCAGCCTCAGACGCCGGCCGGGCTCGCATCGCCATCGGACGTGCCTCGGACTTCTTCGGTGCCGGAGTCACCGAATCCAGTCTCGGCGCAAGGGTCTTCGGCAACGCCGTCACCGGCAAGCCGGCCGACTTCCTCGGTGACCCCGACCTGCCGCACAGCTACAGCTACGTGCCCGACATCGCTGCCGGCCTGGCCACCCTCGGCACCGACGAGAGGGCCGTCGGCCAGGTCTGGCACCTGCCCGGCCCCGAGACCGTCACCACCCGGGCCCTGCTCGACATCGTCGCCCACGAGGTCAACCACCCCGTTACGATCCGCAGCGTCCCCAAAATCGCACTGCGCGCCCTCGGGCTGGTCAACCCGCTGATGCGCGAGCTGGCCGAGATGTCGTACATGTTCGAGCAACCCTTCCTGCTCGACACCTCCAAGTACGAGTCCACCTT